>JAJRZN010000090.1 GCA_024275235.1 Deltaproteobacteria bacterium | reverse complement strand
GCCGTCGCCGTTGATCAGGGCCGACAACCTGGAAAAGGCCATCGGCACCAAGGCCAGAATCTACTATAAATATGAGGGGGTATCACCGGCAGGCAGTCATAAACCCAACAGCGCCGTGCCCCAGGCCTATTACAATAAAGAGGCGGGCATAAAACGCCTCGCCACCGAAACCGGGGCCGGACAATGGGGTAGCGCCCTGTCCTTTGCCGCCCATAAGTTCGGTCTGGAGTGCAAGGTTTATATGGTGCGCATATCTTACGACCAGAAGCCCTACCGCAAGAGCATGATGCATACCTATGGGGCGGAGATTGTGGCCAGCCCCAGCGCGGATACCGAATTCGGCCGCCAGATGCTGAAACAGAACCCGGATTCCAACGGCTCACTCGGTATCGCCATCAGCGAGGCGGTAATGGATGCCGCCTCCCGTGATGATACCAACTACGCCCTGGGTTCAGTACTGAACCACGTTGTTCTCCATCAGTCCATCATTGGCCTGGAGGCCAAAAAACAACTGGCCATGATTGGTGTTGAGCCGGATGTCATTATTGGCTGCTGCGGCGGCGGCTCTAATTTTGGCGGTATTGCCGCCCCCTTTGTCGCCGACAAATTAAACGGTAAAAACATCCGCTTTGTCGGGGTTGAGCCGGCCTCCTGCCCCACCCTCACCAAGGGTAAACTGGCCTATGACTTTGGTGACGTGGCCAAGGCCACCCCCCTGCTCTATATGTTTACCCTGGGCCACGATTTCATGCCCCCCGGTATCCACGCCGGCGGCCTCCGCTATCATGGCATGTCGCCCATTGTCAGCGCCCTGGTGCGGGAAAATATTATTGAACCGATAAGCGTCCAGCAGTTGGAATGTTTTGAGGCCGGCCGCCTCTTCGCCCAGACCGAGGGGATTATCCCCGCTCCGGAGACCTGTCACGCCATCCGGGCGGCTATTATTGAGGCCACCAAAGACAAAAATGAGCCCATTAACATCCTCTTTAATTTTTCCGGTCACGGGATGATGGATATGGTAAGTTATGATAAATTCTATCAGGGCCAGCTCGAAAATTATGATTACCCGGCTGCCGAAATCGCCAAAGCCATGGCCAACCTGCCCAAGGTTAATTATTAGCAGGCTATATACAGGAGAACACATCATAAAAAGGAGCGCATCTCTATTTTCTGCTGCCTGCTTCCTCTTATGCGCCATCTCCACACTCACTATTTTTATTGTGACCGCGGGGGTGGCCGTCAAGGCGGCCGTTACCCCTGAAACTGCAGTTGCCAGGCTCATCGTTAAGGGCGGCTTCATCCTGACCGAAAACAACACGGTTATCGCTGAACTCAAACCCACGACCCTCTTTATCCCCGCCTCTACCTGGAAATTAACCACGGCGGCCATGGCTCTCCACCTGCTGGGGGATAATTATCGTTTCGAGACCCTTTTTTTCGCGGATAACCAGGGACGTCTCTTCATTAAGGGACGGGGTGCCCCAATGCTTACCTCCGAAGAAATTACGGCCATGCTCCCCAGGCTGCGCCGTGTCCTGACCCTGCCGGTCAAGACAATTATTATTGATAACAGCGCCTTTCATCTGAACGGCCCCACCGATGGCAGCGACAACAGTCTTAATCCCTATGATGCCGGACTTAATGCCACAGCGGTTAATTTTAACACAGTTCATCTCAGGACAGGACGAGACGGGGTCAGCTCTGCCGAACCCCAGACTCCGGATCTTGGGATCATGACCCAGGCGGCCGCTCATCTGCCCCCAGGTGAATACCGCCTGCCCTTAACTGCCGCTCAGGCGGGACGTTACACTGGCCAGCTCTTTGCCGCCCTGAGCGGTTGGCAGGGGGTAAAGATAAAAATGGGCCTGGTACCGGCAGGCCTGCGGCCCGTCTTTATTCATTGCTCCCGCCGTCCCCTGCGGGAGATTATTCGGGCCATGCTGCTTTATTCCAATAATTTCATCGCCAACGAGATTTTCCTGACCTGCGGGGCGCGCCTTTTTGGCTGGCCCGCCACCTGGGCCAAAGG
>JAJRZN010000089.1 GCA_024275235.1 Deltaproteobacteria bacterium | reverse complement strand
CCATTGGACACTAAACCAGGTTTACAGCATGCTGATTATCATGACCAGGGTCGGCCCCCTGGTCTTTATGATGCCCATTATCGGCTCTCCCAGCGTCCCTGTTCAGGTTAAGGCCTTAGCCACCTTTGCTATCTCCCTGGTCTTGCTGCCGGTACTGCACATTTCCCCGGCTCTCCTGCCCCGCACCGTTGTTGGACTCGCCATCTTTGTGGTTACCGAGATTTCCATTGGTGCCATTCTGGCCCTTATGGCTCATCTCCTGTTAGCCGCCCTGGATATTGCCGGTCAGGAGGTGAGTATTGCCATGGGTATGGGGATGGCCGGGGCGATGGATCCCCAATTCGGCACCCAGGTTTCTCTCGTTGGTTATCTGTGGAATATTGTCGCCATCCTTATTTTTCTGAGCATTAATGGTCACTATATCTTTATAAGAACCATGGTGGAGAGCTTTACCTGGCTGCCGCCCGGCACCCTGCATATCTCCGGTGCCACTCTGCGCGGGGTGATGCAGGGGGCTTCCCATATGTTCATGTTCAGTATTCAGATTATGGCTCCGGCCGGGGTGGCGCTTTTTCTGACCAATGTGGCCATGGGTATAATCGCCAAGACCGTCCCCCAGGTGCCTATTATGATTGTCTCCATGCCGCTCAGTATCGGCGTTGGTTTTATCTTTATCGGCCTGTCTTTGAGCTATTTAATGCCGCTGTTGATTAAAAATTTCAATCAATTAGGCTTTGATATGCGGCATCTGGTCATGGGGCTGGGAGGATAAAAGATGGGTGATGAATCCAGCGGTCAGGAAAAAACCGAGGTCCCCACCGACCGGCGCCTGCAGGAGTCCAGGGACAAGGGCGATATTGCCAAGAGTGTTGAGATCCCCTCGGCCGCCGTCCTGTTAGCCAGTCTTTTTACCATCTACCTGCTGAGCGGCTATCTGATTCATACCATGGAGGAGTTAATCCGCCATTATCTTGCCGGCGCCGCTCAAATTAAGGTTGTCCCTGATAATATGGTTCATCTGGTCAGGGGGAGCATGCTTTACAGCAT
Source organism: Deltaproteobacteria bacterium (assembly GCA_024275235.1). Classification (GTDB taxonomy): domain Bacteria; phylum Desulfobacterota; class Desulfobulbia; order Desulfobulbales; family VMSU01; genus JAADIV01. Next base: position 7,976 of record JAJRZN010000089.1, on the reverse strand, counting down.
CATGATCTTGGGGCCGGTGATGCTGGCCGTGTTTATTGCCGCCCTGGCCTCTAATTACGCTCAGGTGGGCTTTCTCTTTACCACTGAAAAGATAACGCCGGATATCGCCAAGATTGATCCCATCAAGGGGCTGGGCCAGAAATTCTCCATGCAGGCCCTGGCGGAGTTGATTAAATCATTATTAAAGATCGGCCTCATCGGTTATGTTGCCTACAGTGTGGTTAAAAAGGCACTGCCTGCCTTTATCCCGCTCATGGGCCAGACGCCGTATCAGATAATGATTTTTGCCGGGCGGACGGCCTTTTGGATATTCTTAAAATGTGCCCTGACTATAGCTCTGCTGGCGGCGGCTGATTACGCCTTTCAACGCTGGCAGTTCCTGAAAAAGATGAAGATGACCAAACAGGAGGTCAAGGAAGAGGCCAAGAGTACCGAGGGTGACCCGCAGGTCAAGGGCCGTATTCGTTCTCTGCAGATGGAGATGGCCAGAAAGCGGATGATGGATGAGGTGCCTACGGCAGATGTCATTATCACCAACCCGACCCGTCTGGCCGTGGCTCTGCGTTATGACGCCGCTCAGATGGCCGCGCCCCTCGTGGTGGCCATGGGAGCGGGGGCCATTGCCCAGCGGATTAAGGAGGTTGCGGCTGAGAATAGTGTGCCGATCCTGGAGGATAAACCCCTGGCTCAGGCCCTTTATAAGACATCCCGGATCAACGAACCAATCCCGGATAATCTCTTTCAGCCGGTGGCTGAGATTCTGGCCTATGTCTATGGGGCGCGGAATAAAAGACGGCGGGCCTGATCGGCAGCTTTTTAAGATTTGCTGATTTGTCACTTTTTTATATTGCATCCCAGACAAAAAAATAAATTATGGCGGAAAATGCACAAACAGCAGGCGGCGGGTTCAAGGCCGTAAATATAGAGGCTTCCAGTCTTGTCGTGGCTCTGGGGGTGGTGGCGCTTCTCTTTATCATGATTATCCCGCTGCCCACCATGGTGCTGGATATTCTGCTCTCCTTAAGTATTACCATGGGCCTCATCATCCTGCTGATGTCCATGTATAATACCAACCCCTTAAATTTTTCGTCCTTCCCGTCTCTCCTGCTGCTGACCACCCTTTACCGCTTGTCGTTAAATATTGCCTCAACCCGGCTTATCCTCCTGCACGGCCATGAGGGGCCGGGAGCGGCGGGGCGGGTCATTGAGTCCTTTGGTAATTTTGTGGTGGGCGGTAATTATACCGTCGGGCTTATTATCTTTCTGATTATGGTCTTGATCAACTTCATCGTCGTGACCAAGGGCTCCGGCCGGATTGCCGAGGTGGCGGCCCGTTTTACCCTTGATGCCATGCCCGGTAAGCAGATGGCCATTGACGCTGACTTGAACGCCGGGCTTATTGACGAGGCCGGGGCCAAGAAACGGCGCTCCGATATCTCCCAGGAGGCAGAGTTCTACGGGGCCATGGACGGCGCGGCCAAATTTGTGCGCGGTGAGGCCATTGCCAGCCTTATTATCATGGCCATCAATATTTGCGGCGGCCTCTTTATCGGGGTTATAAGCAATAAAATGGGCATACTCCAGGCCCTGCAGACCTATACCCTGCTCACCATTGGTGACGGCCTGGTGGCGCAGATTCCATCGCTTATTATCTCAACTGCCGCCGGTATTATCGTCAGCCGGGCAGCCTCTGATATGACCATGGGCGCGGAACTTGCCAAACAATTCGGTATGCAGCCTCAAGCCCTGGCCGTCTCGGCGGGTATTATCATTATCTTTGCCCTGGTGCCCGGCCTGCCCCATATCCCATTTTTTGTCCTGGGTATTATTGTGGGGACTGTCAGCTACTTCAGCTTCCAGCAGCAGGCCCTGGCCGGTGCCAAAAAGCAGGAGGAGGAAAAGACCGCCGGTGAGCCGCCGCCAGGCTCGCCGGAGACCGTTGAGGCCCTTTTACCCTTAGATGCCTTGCAGTTAGAGGTGGGGTATGGCCTGATTCCTCTGGTTGATGAGAATCAGGAGGGTGATCTCTTAGAGAGGATCAGAGGGATCAGGCGGCAGTTCGCCATGGATATGGGGCTGGTGGTGCCGCCCCTGCATGTCCGTGATAATCTGCAGATTAAACCCGATGAATATATTCTGCTCCTGAAAGGGGTGGAAATTGCCAGGGGTGAGGTGATGATGGGCCATCAGCTGGCCATGGATTCCGGCACTGCCAAACGGCATATTGAGGGTATTCCCACCACTGAGCCGGCCTTTAATCTGCCGGCTATCTGGATTCAGCAGGATAAAAAGGATGAGGCGCAACTGGCCGGTTACACCGTGGTTGATCCTTCCACCGTCATTGCCACTCATCTTACCGAGATTCTGCGTACCCATGCCGATGAACTTCTGGGCCGTCAGGATACTCAGAAGTTAATTGACAACCTGGCCAAAACTCATCCTAAGGTAATAGAGGAACTGGTGCCGGATAATCTGTCTCTCGGCGGTCTGCAGAAGGTCTTGCAGGCTCTGCTGCGCGAGAGGGTGTCTATCCGGGATCTGCTTACTATCTGTGAGACTTTGGCTGATTACGCGCCGTTGACCAAGGATACGGATATTCTAACCGAATATGTCCGCCAGAAACTGGCCCGTTCCATTGTCGGTCAATTAGAGGAAAATGGTAAATTGTCGGTTCTCACCATGTCGCCGCCGGTGGAAGACATTATCCGTGAATCAATTCAAAAGACGGAGCAGGGCAGCTATCTCAATCTGGATCCTAACCTCAGCCGCCATGTCATAGAGGCAGCCCAGAAGATGGTTGAGAAGGTAACCAACGATGGTTATCAGCCGATTATTCTCTGTTCGCCTGTAGTCCGGCGCCACCTGCGGCGGCTGCTGGAGCGTTTTATGCCCCAGGTAACGGTTTTGTCAAATAACGAGCTGCCCAATCAATTGCAGATTCAGTCATTGGGGATTATAGAAGTGAATGCCAAGTAGGTAAGCGTTTTTGGGGTGCTGCCGAGCCCACGCTTTCCTGAACAGTTACAGTTACGAGTTGAGGGCAATTTGCAGCTCTCGTTGAATAAATACTAAAATTATGCGCATTAAACGTTTCGAAGCCAAAAATCATCAAAGCGCCATGGCTCTGGTTAAGCAGGAACTGGGGGATGACGCCATAATCCTGGGCACTAAAACCATTGGCGGCAAAGGGGCCGGCCAGCGGGTTGAGGTGGTGGCTGCCATGGATTATGATCTGGATACCCTGCTGGATCGTGCCGAATCGCCTGAGGAATCCGGCATCAAACCGGCCTATGGCTATAGTACCATTCGCCGCCCTGAGCAGCCTGCTCTTAAAGCCGCCGCCCAGGAGACCAGGGAGCAGGAGGGGCTCGCCGCCATTCAATCCGAGGCCCATGACCTGCGTCTGCGTTTTGCTAATATTTTCAATCAACCGGCCGCTCGTTTTAATCCTCCGCCGGCGGTTAAGGCCCCGGCCCGGCAGGGAAAACGGCCGCCCCCTACCGTCAGTGAGGTGCGGCAATGGCGGGATCGGGTAATTGATAAAATTAACCTGTCCACTGCCGGTTCTGGTTGCCGCCGGGAAATAATCGCCCTGGTGGGTACCACCGGGGTCGGTAAGACTACCACCGCCGCTAAACTGGCAGCCTGGCACGCCCTGCGCCGGGGGCGCTCTACGGCTTTGATTTCCATGGATTGTTACCGGATTGGAGCCACGGATCAATTACGGGCTTACGCCCGCGTAATGCGGCTGCCCTGTGAAATTGCCCTGCGAAAAAACGATATGGGCCGGGCCCTGGCCCGTTACCAGGACAAGGAAGTAATAATTATAGATACTGCCGGCAAGAGTCCCTATGATGATAATCACCTTGCTGAGCTTGGCGAGTGGTTTGCACAGGGGGAGGGTATTGTACCGCATCTGGTGCTAAGCGCCACCACCAAGAAAGAAGACCTGGCCGCGGTTATTAAGGCATACAGCGGCTTAAATATCGGCAGTCTGATGCTTACCAAACTTGATGAAACCCGGGCCTACGCCGTTCTTTGCCAGCAGATAGCCTCAACCTCTCTGCCCGTATCGTTTTTAAGTACCGGCCAGCGGGTACCGGAAGATTTTGTTGAGGCGACCAGAGATTCTCTGAATATGCTTTTTAAGCAGGGGAAGGGGCTTGAATCGCGTAACCGGTAACGCAGTCGTTTTGCGGAACAATTACCTGAAATATACCTTTTATTGAGATTAATGAAATTATGGCAAAAAAAGCGGACAGACATCAATCATCTCCCAGGGTTATCTGTATTACCAGCGGCAAGGGCGGGGTGGGTAAAACTAATATTACCGCTAATCTGGCTTATGCCCTGGCTGAGGCGGGTCAGCGGGTGCTGGTGCTGGACGCTGATCTTAATCTGGCCAATATTGATGTCCTGCTGGGGCTTACTCCGAGGTATAATCTTCACCATGTCTTCACCGGAGAAAAAACTCTGTCTGAGGTTATGATTCCAGGGCCGGGGGGGATAAAAATTCTGCCTGGCGCCTCCGGGATCATGGAGCTTGCCGCCTTGAACGAGGAGCAGCGGCTTTATTTTTTAACCGAGATGACGGCTCTGGAGGATAAAATCGATGTCATGCTTATTGATACCGGGGCTGGTATTAATGATAATGTTATCTATTTTAACCTGGCCGCTCAGGAGCGAATTGTCGTTTTGACCCCGGAACCCACCTCTCTTACCGATGCCTATGCTCTGATCAAGGTTCTCTCTACCCGCCACAATGTTAAACGTTTTAAGATCATCATTAATATGGCTCTGTCAAAATCGGAGGCGATGGATGTCTTCCGGCAGTTGTATAAGGTCTGTGACCAGTTTTTGGAGACGCTTTCTCTGGACTTTATTGGTCATATTCCTTATGATAAATTATTAACCGTCGCCGTGAGAGGCCAGCGGCTGATTAACGAGAAGTTCCCCGACGCCGAGGCCAGTGTTATGTTGCGGCAGGCCGCTGCTGTATTGTTGAGCGGCGGTTCTGAACAGCTTAGTGACGGTAATATTAAATTTTTTTGGAACCGGGTGTTTGAGCGCTGAATAACAGGGGCTGGTTAGCCAGGAGTGAGCGGAGAGACCGGATATTGGATAAATGAACAAACCTAAGAGCCAAAAATTCAAGGACTACACTCAGGTGTATTTTCAAGGGGCTGGCGGACATATCAGCCCTGAAAAGCGCCATGAATTGATTCTGATCTATACCCCGTTGATTAAATATATCGCCTCCCGCCTGGCCTCGCGCCTGCCGGCTCAAGTTGCCCTTGATGACCTGATCAGCAGCGGTATTATCGGTCTCATTGACGCCATAGACAAGTTTGATATCAGTAAGAAGGTGCAGCTCAAGACCTACGCCGAGTTTCGTATCAAGGGGGCCATGCTCGATGAATTACGTTCCTTGGACTGGGTGCCGCGTTCCGTTCGTGACAAGATAACTGTTATCGAGGCCGCCTATAGCAAGATGGAGAAAAAACTGGGCCGCCCTGCCACCGACGAAGAGATGTCGCAGGTTATGAATATCTCTCTGGAGGAGTTTCAGAAACTCCTGAATGAAACCAAGGGCGTTACCTTCATGGATATTGATTTGTTGAAGAAGCGGGGCTCAAATCTAAATCCTTCGGGGCTGGCCGAGATTTTTCATAATACCGATAGTGATCCCTACTCGGCCATAAGCCTCTCCCAGATAAGGGAATTATTGGCCGCGGCCATTGATGATCTGCCCCGTAATGAGAAGCTGACCATCTCGCTCTATTATTTTGAAGAGTTGACCATGAAGGAAATTGGCCTGGTTCTTGGTTATACCGAGTCACGGATTTCTCAAATGCACAGCAAAGCCGTCCTCAGGCTGCGCTCAAAACTTCAGAAGGTTTTGTCTTCTTAGCCCCTTGGCAGGTCTGTTGCCGCTCATTTTTTAAAATCAAAAGATTTTGATTGATATTGTCTTTATTTTTTCTATATGATTGCTATATAATGGTTTACGCGCTTTGTTATGTTACGTTGCCTGATAACAGGTTAGAGGCAATTCACGCCATGGGAGAAATTCAATAAAATGCCAGATCCAGCTAATATTAAAGTATTGGTAGTCGATGATTTTGCTACCATGCGTCTAATTGTTAAAAATATCCTGACCCAGTTAGGCTATAAACATATAATTGAGGCCGACGATGGAACCACGGCCATGGATCGCCTTAAACAGGAAAAGATAGATCTCATTATCTCTGACTGGAATATGCCCAAAATGACTGGCCTTGAACTTCTGAAAAATGTGCGGAGTACCCCGGATACCGCCAACATCCCCTTTATAATGGTAACGGCTGAGGCTCAGCAGGATAATATCATCCTGGCGGTGAAGGCCAAAGTCAGCCAGTATATCGTTAAGCCCTTTACCGCCGATATTCTGGGTGAGAAAATTAATAAGGTCTTGTAGCCGCCGCGTAATACAGAGTCAGCACCCCAACAGTCTATTTATTTCCCCTGATTTATACCTGATGGACTCGTAAAAAAGTCCATCACTGACTAAAGATGGCTAAAAAAGTTCGATATACAGCTAAGCGTAGATTGCGAGGCGTGGTGTTTCGGCAGGGCTTCGGCCATACATATGGTATGTCTGCCGAGCGGTACGACAACGATCGTATGCGAACGCCACAACGCCGTAGATCGGACTTTTTACGACGCCATCACACCTGTTCAGGTTAATCACAATATGGCAAAGACCAATAAGCCAGGGCAGAATGCTGAGAATGATATTGGGGAAGACTGGGGTGAGGCCTTTGCCGATGATGATGAGATGTTTTCCCCGGCAGGGGAGGGCAGCAGCCCTTTCTTCCTGGAAGATGAGCAGGAAAAATTGCCCGAGGAAACCGGGAAAAAACAGGGCGGCGGGGAAAATGGTACATTAAAATCTCCGTCCGGTGGTCTTGCCAGGAGTATAGTCAGTCAGGCTTTTAAGAAAATTGTATCTCTGCCCCGGCTCTTTAAAATTGCCTTGGCAGCAGCCCTGCTGTCAGCGCTCTTGTTGCTGATATTTTTTTTGCGCCCCACCGCTGTGCCTCAGAAACCTGTTTCATCCCTTCCGGTAATTCAGCCGCACCCACCCCGCGAGCAGTCAGCTGCGGCAGGTTCGCCGATAATTAAGCAGGGCGGGCAGTTAAATCAATTGAAGCCGACGGTTGGCGTTAAACAGCCGGTTGCCCAAACCGCGCCTCCTGTTGCTGAGCCGGTGAAGGAGGCGGATTTGGGATTGACGGCTGGTCCGCGAAGCCAAAAATGGCACTTGAACTCTTTTTTTGTGGCCATTCCTGCGGCTAATCATACGTCCGTGGTGCTTACCGTTAATTTAACCTTGTTTGTGCAAAGCGCCGGGAAAACGGCGTTGTCCATCTCCCGTGAAATATTTCTCCGTGATTTGATCTACCAGTTCTTCAGGAATCAGAGTCTGACTGATCTGAAAAAATTTACCCTGGCCCGTAGTATATTAAAACGCCGGCTCATGGCCTGGATAAAAAAACAATGGCCCGGTCTGCCACTTCTATCAATCTCTTTTAATCGCTATCAACTCCTCTGATTTTTTTTGTAAGCGTTTCAAAGTGGCAACAAACCCCTTGCTTTATTTGCCAATATAGAATATAATATGTAGTTCTGTGTCAACGGATTTTATTTCCGCGCCAGGCTGTCCTTTCTGCGGCATGGACTGCTTTTTTGTTTTATTCTCTTGCATCGTGTAAGGGCGGGATCTCCATTAATTAAGGCAGCCCGCCGTCCATCTCCATCCTCTTGGCAACTTCCTTACTTCTTCTAATTTTAAAGATAAAAACTATGAATACATTTGCAGATATTGGCGTTCGGCAGGATATTATTAAAGGTTTGTCGCTTCTCGGCTTTGTGGAACCGACCCCGGTGCAGGCCGAGGTTATTCCCCTGATGCTGGAACGTCAGGTGGATCTGGT
>JAJRZN010000088.1 GCA_024275235.1 Deltaproteobacteria bacterium | reverse complement strand
GCAGGCGGCGGCAACCGGGAAAATACCATATCCAACTCCCGGCGAGAGGATTGCCGGCGGTCATGCCATTGTAGCTGTTGGCTATGATGACAGCATGAAGATCAAGAACACTAATCCAAGGTCTGCCGAGACCAAAGGGGCGTTACTGATCAGGAATTCCTGGGGTACGGGATGGGGGAGCGGGGGATATGGCTGGATGCCTTATGACTATGTATTGAGCGGATTGGCGGTTGACTGGTGGTCATTACTGAAAAATGAATGTATTGATACCGGAGCATTCAAAATGTGAATGAGGAGCAGCTGGTTCTGGATATCCGTTATAATGACGCCGGGAATCTCGTTTGGTGGACGACAATATGAAAAAAGTCTCTATCTTCCATTGTTTGTTTTAATCCCTGGGGCTTGGAGACTGCCTCGTATTGAGGATGTCTGTCATCGATCAGTATGTCGGAGGATGGCAAAGGAAGAAAATTATAAAGGAGTACTGAAGGAGTTAAAGCTGGATATTACCTGCCCGACACTAATGTCAAATTATTAAAGACTTGCCGTTTGAGGTGAATTGAGAGCCTCATGTCGGCGGTCAAAATGAGAAAAAGAGGAGAATATTATGGCAAATGGAACAGGAGCGGCAGTAACTGAGGCGGCAAGGCTTGATGAAATCGGCTTTCCCGAATTTACCTGTAAACTGGTGACCGATGTCTTTGACGCCCTGGTGGCGGCAAATATCCGACAGACTGAGGCCTATGTTGAACTCTTGAAGGCGGTCTCTGAATCTCTCAAAGATTATATTAATAACACCAAGGATGATATTGAAGGCGAGCAGATTCTGCAGTTTCTGGCTAAGACCCTGCCGCCGGATAATGCCGGTACTACCAATGATGCCACCAAGGTCAAAGTCGGTGGAACCTTAAGCTCGGATGATGCAGAGACCCTTAACGCAGCTCTGAAGGTACCGGTGGTGGCGAATGTGGCCAATAATAATGAAGTGGCGGCCTCCGGAGTATTGGATCAATCCGCTCTGGACGTTCTTCTGGAGGCGGTGGCTGTTCGTCTGGCGGCCAATAAATATGATCTTCTCAAGGAAATGGTCAAGCAGGGGATTTTACGGATTGTGGTTGAAAGCGGCAAGATAGAGACCAAATTGACCTTTACTACCTACGGCTCCAGCTTTTATCAGAAAAACGCCGCCTCCTATCACCGGGACGCCTTCCGTTTTCGGGCCAGTGCCAGAACCGGCAGCTTTGTCTCTCTGTGGGCCAAGGCCTCCGCGTCAACGTCCTACACCAGCGTGAATGTCAGAACTACCAAGGAGACCCAGCGGGACATCTCCGGCAGCCAGGTGCAGATATTTGGTGGAGTGACACTGAATATCAAAACTGATTACCTTACCCTCAACCAATAGGAGTATGATTCATGGCAAACGTGGATACTCCGGTTGAAGTGGGGTTTGCCGAATTCGTCGCCCGGTTGATGTCAGAGGTCTTTGACTCGGTGATTACCAGTCAGGTTGATCAGGATCAGCGGTATGCCGAGATGTATGCCGCTGCGGCCCTGAGCGAAGACGAATATGGCAGGCGGAATATTACTGATGATGATGTCGCGGCGGAGCTGGCCGGGCTCTTTCCGCCTCGTCAGGAGGATAAGGGGCGGGAGAGCGCGGTGTACACCGGGTCATTTTATCAGCCTGCCGGGTCTGATGAGTTGGAAAGTCCGCCTCTGGAGACCGTTCTTGGCATAACCCTTAGTAAAAATGATCTGGGTGAGGAAGACGGGCGTTTCGTTCTTACCGAGTCGGCCGTTGATCTTGTGGTCGGCGCCGCGAGAAAGCTCATGGCCGCCCGTCTGCTTGGCGTTGTCAGGCAGATAATGGCGCGGGGTCTGCCGCGGGTGGTGGTTGACTCGGGACGGGTGAATGGTAAATTGACCTTTCATCTGACCACCGGAGATGAGAGCCGGGCCGACGTGGATAGCGATGAGCCCGGTATCGCGGCCGCTGCCCCGGTTTCAGCTGCTTCGCGGACAGCCGTGGTCAGGCCTTTACCCTTCGGTAGTATCAAGAACGTCTTTACTATCCCCAGGGCCAGAATTTTGCCCAATGTCAAGGTTATGGTCAAGCAGGCCGATGACCGTTCACCGCAGAGTTCTCAGGTGAAGGCCAATGTCTATGGTGAGGTGGAGATAACCTTTAAAACAATAACATGAGTGCAGAAAAAACCATTACTGAATCTCTGGGTGATTTCGCGGCTCTTTTGACTCGTGAAATATCACAGGCTCTTGCTCTGGCCCGTTATGAGGCGCCATTTATCGAGGTCGAGAGGGTTCGGGTGTGTTTCGGTCAGGAAGAGGTGGACAGCGATTCGGTAATTGTCAAACGCTATCCCTTCCTGACCGATGGCTGGGATGTGGAAATGGAGATGGGCAGTACGGTTCATGCCCGTCTTCATGGTAAAGAGCTGCCGGTTGTTAAGTCCCGGCAGCTCCTGGATGTATTCCGCGGCAACCAGCTCTCGGATATCAAGGGCATAAATACTGACTGGGCGGCTTTTTTCGCCCGCCATAAGGTGAGGACAATCGGCAGCCTGGCCTCAATCTCCATGGCTGAACTCCAGAATCTGGCCCGTGAACGACGTTCGGTTAAACTGTGGGAATTCCACGGTAAGGCAAGATTGCTGGAAAGTGAACTGCCGTTTTTTCCGCCTACCTCTCTTGATAACGAAAAGCTCTATACCCTGTTGAAAATGGCACCCGACGAGATTATGGCGCGGGTTGGTGCCCGCCGGATAACCGCAGTGGAAATAGAACGGATAGCCGCGGTCATGGAGGTGCTGGCCATTGTCCTTGACAGTAAGGTGCTGCGGTTAACGTGTTTTAAAAAATTAATAGACAACATTTACCCACGACGCCATCAAAGCTGAATTATGAATATTTTGTCCGCCGGGCATCGAGGATAAGCAGGAGCAGAAAGATACTGCCCAGGGCCCCGAATAATGAGGTGTGGCGAAAGGTATCCTGAAATGAGAGACTTAGGGCCTTGAGGCCCTGAACATGGCCCAGGAAGACATAACCGCGGGCCGCGGCCAGATCAGTGGGCATGACGGCGCTCAGTTTATGGCTGGTGGTGTTGATAAAATCCAGCACATAATTATGGTTCTGGAGAATACCTATGCCGTCGTAATGGACGGCCTGTCTGAATTCCAGGGTATTGGTGGCAATGGCAGTGCCGAGGGAGCCGCCGAGAAAACGGAGATAATGCATGATACTGACCCCTTGCGAGGTCTGGGGCCCCAGGTTGCCGAGAGCCATAGCCGAGACCGGGGCGAAAAAAGAACCTAAGGCGATGCCCAGGGGGATGGTAATAATAGCGGCCCGGATCGAAGGGGTATAGTAATTGAGTGAGGGAATCAGGTAAAAACTGGTGATTAGAAAGATAATGTTGCTGACCACCAGAACCCTGGGCGGCCCGAAACGGTCGCTCAGTATACCGGCCACTGGTGACAGGATAGCGATAAAAATGGCAAAGGTGAGCATGTGAATGCCGGTGTCAAAGGTGCCGAGGTGCTTCACCGTTTCATAATACAGGGGCAGGAGATAGAAAAGCTGATAAATGGCCAGCCCCATGACCAGAAAGTAAAATCCCATGGACAGGGTGTATTGCCGGTTTTTAAAAATACTCATATCAATGAGGGGGCACTGGCTGAACATCTCAGAGAGGGCGTAGAGAATCAGGGCAACGGCCGCCGCCGCACCGAGGATCACAATGAGATTCGACTGTCCCCAGCCTAACTGCTGGCCCTTGGAGAGGAGAACCAGCAGGGCAATAGTGAAGGTGGCAATGCAGAAATAACTGATGAAATTGAAATGCAGTTTCTGCCGATGGCGGACAATGACTGGTAGAAAAAAGAAGGCCGCCACGATGTTTAAAATACCGGTGGGCAGGTTGATGAAAAAGACCCAGCGCCAGGAGAGATTCTGGGTGATCCAGCCGCCCACCGTGGGCCCCAGTGAGGGGGCGAAACTTACCCCCATGGCGTAAATCCCCATGGCCAGGCCGTGCTTTTCCGGTGGGTAGAGGGAAAAGAGAATGGTCTGGGCGCTGGCCATGATAAAGGCCTCTCCCAGGCCCTGCAGTACCCTGGAGCTGATCATCTGCGGCAGGGAGGAGGCCACTCCGCAAAGGGCGCTGGCTGTGGTAAAGATTATGAGCCCGGCAATAAACACATTTTTCAGGCCGATGACCTTGCCCAGGCTGTGGGTCAGGAGCAGGCCCACCGCCGCCGCGGTCATATAGGCGGTTATCACCCATTGTATGCCGTAGAGGTCGGTGGCCAGCGGCCCCATCATCTTGGGAATTACCACATCAACAACGGTGGTGTCGAGGATGGCCATGAAGGCCCCGGTCATGATAATAAGGGTTAAAAAGGCCCTGTAGCTCTTGGAGATGCGGGCGTAAATCGGGGTGTCGTCTGCTTCTTCGAGGATCATGAGCCGTCTTTATCCCCGCTCGTGGTATTTTTCCGGCGCTTAATCTCCACCTCACCGCTCATGCCGACCCGTAAGCGGGACGTATCGCCTCTGGTAATCCTGACCCGAATTGGAATCCGCTGTGATACCTTGGTGAATTCACCGGCGGAAATATCGCGGGGGGCCAGGGCAAAGGTGGCGGCTGAAGCGGGTAGAATAGTTTCTACCACGCCCTCGTAGTCGTTTGCCGGATAGGCGTCGATGGTAATATTAACCGGCGAGCCTGGTTCCACTCCGGCCAGTTTCTGCTCCTCCAGCAGGACTATCAGGTAAATATCCCTGGGGTTAATTAGGGAAAAAACTACTTTTTGAGGGGAAACCAGGGCACCGGGGCTGACAAAACGTTTGGCCACCCGGCCGTTTAAAGGGCTCTTTAAAACGCATTGGGCGAGATCATGACGGGCATTTGCGAGGGCGGCCTCGGTTTCTGCTATTTTGTCGTCAAGACCCTTAATCTCTCTCACGGTCTCTTCTATGCGCTGTTTCTCCACCACGGTCAGTTTTAACTGATAACGTGCCGTAACCATGGAGGCGCCAATGGCGGCCTCCTGTTGCCGCAGGGCCTTTTTGGCGAGTTCTTCAATACGCAGACGGGTGGTGATATCTTCGGCCTGAGTGTGAGAGACCGCCTGGCGGGGTAACAGATTCTGATAGCGGGTGTTATCTCTGCGCAACTGTTTGACTTGAACCTCGGCTGCTGCTGCTCGAGCCGTCATTGCCTCTTTTTGTTTTTTCAACTCCGTGAGCCGTGAGGCGGCAATTTTCTGATTCAAATCAGTTTCCTGGCGCAGACGCCGTAGAAAAAGTTTTTTGGTCTGGCGTTCATTTTTAACGGCGGCAAGGCGGGCTTTGAGTTGTTCAACTTCCAGTCGGTAAGAAGTGTCGTCTAAACTGGCCAGTATCTCGCCTTTGATCACCGCGTCTCCCGCCGTTTTATTGATGCTCTTAACGCGGCCGCTGACCAGATTGAAGCCCACGGAAACCAGACTGTCAGTGCGGACAAAGACGGCATCGGTGACGGCGTAGGCCATTCGGTGGCGGACAAAACGGATGGCGAGGGCAATAATTATAACGGCGCAGATAATGAGGATAATGGCGGCAATGAGGCGCCCGCGTGACGTGTTCTTATTCTTCATTTTTTATCCTTCGTTTTTTCATCTTTGAGTTGTTCATCAGGCATAAACCATTCCACCGCCAGACCAAGAGGGATTGCCAGCAGCAGAACCAGGCCCCCTCTGACCAGGGCGAAGTGAAAGCCAAGAAACTCGGCCTCAATTGGCAGCATCGGCGGTTTAAGCGACCAGGCGGCCAGGACGATGGTAACCACGGCCCAGCGGGCGCCAAGTCGTTTCACACTCATGAGTAACGGAAAGATGACGTATGAGGGGCCGACCAGTATTACCCCGCAGCCCACCGCGAGCAACAGTCCTTTAACTCCGCTCTTCTGCCCCAGCAGGGAGCCGATCAGTTCCCGGCTTATTTTAATATTGATCAGACCAATGAGGGCGAATACCGCCAGAATAATTATACTTATCGAGGCGAACAGATCTGCCCCGTACTTTAAGGCTTCTATGGTCTTGGCAGGAGAAACCGACCAGGCCCATATATAAAGAAGAATCACTATTCCGGCCATGCGCTGGCGCAATAAGCCCCGGAAAATGGAATTGAGCCGATTCATAACAGCCCTCCCAGCAACAGGCCTGAAATAAGGGCGGCAATCAGGGTCAGGAGGTTACGGATGAGGGCGAATCTCCAGCTGAAAATCTTGGCTTCAAAGGGCAGGGTGATAATGCCCACTGAAATCCACGACATGATAAAGGCTGCCACTGCCGGCGGCCAGGCCCCGTCTGCCAGCAGCGAACCGGCAATGGGGTATGATGCCAGAGGCGGGCCGATGGAGATAGCGCCTAGCAGTCCTCCGAGGAGCAGAGACAACGCTTTGTTCCCTTCTCCCAACACCGTCTCAATCAGTCCTGGAGGCAGAAACTCTTTAAAGAGGCCGACCAGGGCGAAGATAGCCAGCAATAAGGGCAGCAGGCCGCATAAAGTTTTGGCGCCGACCTTAAGGGCAGTTCTGGCCTGCTGTCTGTCGTGTCTGAAAGACCAGAAATAGGTCAGGGCGACCAGGAATAGATAGACCAGACCAATTTTAATAATATTCATGGCGCCGGATTTTTCTGGCTTGGGGACGATGGCAGTGTAACTGTGCCTACGAATTTTTCATTCATTCAACCCCTGCCTTTTGGCCTTGCGTCTTTGAAGCCGGCATCCAGCCGCCGCCCAGGGCCTTATAGAGCCGGATCAGGTCTGAGGTTACCGCTCCGGTACTCTGGGCCTGTTCATCATCTAAGGAGAGCAGAGAACGCTGGGCGTACAAAACCTTGGAAAAATCGGTAAGTCCGGCCTGATAGCGATCCCTGGCCGCCTGTTCCGCCCTGGCGGCGGCTTTTGCGGCCTGGGCCAGGGCCTGGTTGCGGGTCTCTTCCTTGACATAGGAGGTCAGGGTGTTCTCAACCTCTTCCACGGCATTCAACACCGTGGCCTGATAATGGATCAGGGCCTGTTGCCGGCGGGCATTTTCGACCTTGATCTGGCGGCGTATGGCTCCGGCATCAAAGATATTCCAGGATATGGACGGCCCAAGCTGAAAGGTGCGGCTGGCCCATTCCGGTAGATCTTCAAGGCGCAGGGATTCCAGGCCAATGGAACCGGTGAGCTGGAATCTGGGATAAAGCGCCGCCCTGGCTATCCCGATACGGGCGGTCTGGGCCGCTAACTGCTCTTCGGCCTGGCGGATATCCGGGCGGCGGCGCAGGGTTTCGGCCGGTACTCCGACCATTATGGCGGCGGGGGCCGCCGGCACCGGAGCGGGAGCGGTCAATTCGCCCTTTAAGCTGCCGGGCCTCTGGCCGAGAAGGACAGCCAGTCGGTTCATGGCTCTGATTATTCCAGTCTCCAGTTGAGGAATATGGGAGCGGGTTAATTCCATATTGGAGCGGGACTGCTCCAGAGCCAGCTCATCTATCAGCCCGGCCTGGTAACGGGATTGGTTTAGCTGGTAACTCTCCCGCTGGGCGGCAAGATTATCCCTGGCCGCCTGCAAACGGGCCTGGTAGGTTCTGAGATCAACATAGTTGATACCAACCTCGGCCGTGAGGCTGACCATGACATCACGCATGGCCTCCCGACGGGCCTTGAGATCGGCCGCTGCCGCCTGTACGGCCCGTCTGCGGCCGCCAAATATATCCAACTCCCAGCCGGCATCAAAGGCGGCGTTATAAAGATTGCTCTCGCCGCCCCTGCTGCTGCGGGATTTAATGGCGCTGGCGGATGAATTGAGCTGGGGGAACAAGCCGGCCCGGCTGATGCCCATGAGGGCCCTGGCCTCCCGTACCCGGCTGCGCGCTGTCTTTAAATCCAGACTGCCCCGCAAGGCTTTATTCTCCAACTCCACCAGCAGGGGATCATGGAACACCGTCCACCAGCGGGCCAGGGTTTGCGGATTGGCAGGCCCTGGGTGCAGCCCCCCCGTTAATTCGGCATGCCAGGCGGCCGGG
>JAJRZN010000087.1 GCA_024275235.1 Deltaproteobacteria bacterium | reverse complement strand
TCCCCATGGCCTTATGGTTTACGCCACCTGCAGCATGGAGCCGGAAGAAAACGAAGAGGTAATCCGGCTGTTTTGTGAAAACCATCCCGACTTTACCATCGCCCATGCCGCTCCAATCCTGCCCGCCCCCCTTGCGTCCCTAATCAACAAAAACGGTTTCCTGTCCACCAGACCAGGCCCCAACTCCCATGATGGTTTTTTTGGCGCTATAATAAAACGATAATTCCCCCCCCCCCCAAAGAATATCTAAAAACATACAAGATTATCTCATATATTTTTATCGCAAAAAATATATACATTGAAGATCCCTTGTCAGTATAGCTTGCATTTATAACCACCTGTTTTCAGACTTTAATTACTAATCCATCAATATCTATATAACAGACGTAAGGGTGATTTTACTTATCACCGCTAACCGATTGTTTTAAGGTGTAAAACAAATAACGACTAAACGGTTGGTACAAATTTACTAACAATGAACTGGTATTTTAACCTTGACAGCATGTTTTTTATATTGTAATGACTACACCTTTGGTACGACAAAGTAGTAATTGGTGGCCATAAAAGTTACCATTCTGCTGCTAAATGTCATTATTTTTAATCAGTTTATTAAGGGTATAAAAAACCAAAAAGGCACATCAGAATTGTCACCACCAAGACCAACCCCTCTTCGGTGATCCTCACGCTATAAGCAAGGAGATGAATTGAACAACAAGAAGGCCAACATTATTATCATCACCCTGACTGCCCTGTCAGCCCTGGCGGCCGTTTCCCTGGTTCATATCTATATTAACAATCGTGTTACCACCGCCAGACAGAAGCTGGATGCTAAATATAACAGTATTACCAGGCAGGCAGATCTCGTTGATGTGGTAGTTTGTGCCGTCGATATTCCGGCTGGCAGTAAAATCAGTGCCGATGATATTAAAATCCAGAAATTCAGTAAGGAGTCAATTGACCAGGATCATATAATCTCCGATCCGGCGGCCGTCATTGGTCAGAAAATTCAGCAGAATATGTATGAAGGTGAATGGATCGTTAAGGAACGGCTCCACCATGTCAATCCCAAGGTGAACAATAAAATAACTTTGGCTGCCGGCCACCGGGCTATCCGTCTCTGGCTTGACGCGACAAGCGGGCTGCTTGGCATAATCGCCCCCAAAGATAAGGTAGATGTGCTGGCCGTATTACCGGGAAGTAATAAAGGACGGCAGAAGATTGGTAAAATTATCCTGCAGGATATTCAGGTATTGTCCGTGGGTAACAGACTGCGGAACCATAATGAGGCAGATAATAAGCAAAAAGATAATAAATATTTTTCCAGCTCCTCCCAGATACCGAAGGCCACCACCATCACTTTGGAGGTTACCCCCCAACAGGCCCTGCAACTGACCTTGGCCATGGAAATCGGCAAGATTCACCTCGCTCTGCGTAACGCCGATGACCAGGAAATAGTCATCTCTTCGCCTGGCCTTACCCTGTCATCTTTATCTGTCAGTGGAAAAAAAGCGTCACCAAGACGACACTCCTTCAGAAAAATGAAAAAAATCAAAAAAGAGACGGTAACTATTATCAGTGGAGATCGTGTCAATACCGAGGTAATTAAAAAATGAAAAAAGTTGTAATTCTCCTGATCTGTCTGCTCACTATGCCATCCCTTCTGTGCTACGCCTCAGGGGGTAACATTGTCAATCTCGCCCTTGATGAGAGCTATGTGCTTAACACCACGTTGAAAATTAAGCGGGTACAGATATCCTCTCCGGATGTAGCTACAGTGAAGGTTCTTGGCACCAATGAGATTATGCTTACCGGCAAAGGTGTAGGCGAGACAGATTTACGCATCTGGAACAAGGATAAAATTGAAAAACATTTTGTTGTCCGGGTAGGAGTCAAGGCTCTGGCCACCAAACAGGTGGCGGAAATCATTAAACGAATAGCCCCGGAGGGTAAAGTTCACTTCACCCTCACCCCTCAACAACTCCTGCTCACCGGCTCGGTACCCACAGCCAGCCGGGGTGAACGGCTGCAAAAAATTCTCACCGGCCTCGACTATAAGGTAGTCAATCTTCTTACTGTTACCGGCCAGCAGCAGGTTCAGCTTTTTGTTCGGGTGGCCGAAGTTATTAAAGGTAATCCCATGCGGGCTGGTATCGCTTTACAGAATAAAAGAGATCAGGTGGGTCTTTTTCCCCCTGGTAATTTAGGTACTGGTGCCGATTTTCTCATTAATGTCGACAAGATTGTTTCTGGTATCGTCAGCTCTGCCAATACCGGAGTAAAGAGAAGCCTCGCTTTCCCTCACACCGATGCCTTTCAGCTTGGCTTTAACCCCACCGGCACCGACTTTTACGGCGTCTTATCCATTATGGAGGGCCATGACCTGGCCCGGGTACTGGCACAGCCCACTCTGGTGGTGGAGTCGGGAAAATCAGCCAGTTTTCTGGCTGGTGGCGAAGTTCCAATTCCGGTGGCCCAACAACAAAATACTATTACCGTGGAATGGAAAAAGTATGGTATCATTTTAGACTTTTCGCCGGTCATTCTGGAAAACGGGCTCATCAGCATTTATCTGAAACAGGAAGTCAGCTCGGTGGACTGGACCAACGGTATCACCCTCGGCAATGTAGTCATGCCGGGATTCAAGACCCGTAATACCGAGACCAGTATCAAAGTACATAATGGCGAAAGCTTCGTGGTCAGCGGTTTACTTCATGATGAAATTCGTTCAACTGTCAATAAGGTTCCCCTGTTAGGTGATATTCCTATCCTTGGGGCTCTTTTCCGTTCCAGTTCCTACGACAAAGAACAATCAGAGTTAGCGGTGGTGGTTACCGCGAAGATCGTCTCGCCAATAGCTCCCGGCACCAAAATTACCATGCCTGGAGAGAATATGACTAATCCTGGTTTCTGGCCCGCCTTTTTATTTGGCCGGCAAATTGCCAAACAAGATCACGACACCGTAACAAACCTCCTGCAAAATGTTGGTTTGGAGACTCCCTGATGACAAACGCAGGCAATACACTCACCGGCAGTCGTAAAAACGCCCTCTATATTGGTGCCAGCGGTGAGATTTTCACAAAAACGGCCAAGGCGCTTACCTTACTCTACGATCTTAATCGCGAGGATGTCCGCGCTTCGCATCGTCCACCGGTAAATCCTGATCTGGTACTCATTGAGGCCGTTGGCGTTGACGCGCATGACGCGGTAGAACTCATCCCGGCGGTACGCGATTCCGTCGGTAATTGTCCTGTATTTCTTATTATTGATCGTCGGGATGGTGATATTCTCTTTGCCGCCGCCAAGCACGGAGTACAGGGATTTATCGAAATGCCAGGGGATTTGGCCAACATCCTCTCCATCATCCATAAAGAAGAACAGCGCGGTAAAGGGGTTTTTTCCGGCCAGATCGTCTCTTTTTTCAGCCTTAAAGGCGGGGTTGGAACCACGACCGTGGCCGTTAACGTCGCCGAACAACTCGCCATTCATACCGGCGGCTCCGCTATTCTGCTTGATATAAACATGCCATTGGGCGATAGCGCGCTTTATATCAATCCCGGTGGGCGTGAATATTATTCCATAAATGATTTCATCCTCAACATCAACCGTTTAGATGATGACTTGATGGGAAACGCCATCGCCTGTCATTCTTCCGGACTGCGCTATCTTGGCTTGCCGGCCAATCTTGAAGAGCTGGAAAGTATTACCGATGTTAACATCAAGATGGTACTCACCGTCCTGCGGCGCTACTATAATTACGTCATTATTGACTGCCCAAGTGATCTCAATCCCGTTACCCTGGCCTGTCTCGATGATTCAGCCTCCATTATGCTGGTGGCGGAACCGTCACTTTCCTCCATGCGGGCGGTACGGGTCGCTTTTGATACCTGCCGACAGTTAGGCTATCCGGCCCAGCGTCTGAAACTCATCTTGAACCGGGCAATACCCCAGGGAGATGAGATCATCAATGAATTGTTAGAAGCCTTGCAGATACCAGTAGATGCCAATATTGAAAATAATTATCTCACCTTTGTTTCCGCCCTCCATAAAGGTTGTCTCCTGCAGGAGTTTGCTCCTAAATCCCAGGCCAACCAACAGATGAAAGATATTGCCGCCCTGTTACTGCCGGATGGACTTGAGGAGGGCAAAGCGGTTTTGTCTTCAAGTTCCAAGAAAAAATCGGCCTGGTTATCCTTTCTCTTTAATAAACGTTCAGCATCACCGATTGAGGCTGGTACATGAATTTGCAAAAACGTCTCCGGGAAAAATTAGGGGTTCAGACTGGCCCGGCAACATACATTCAGCCTCATGTTTCGCCGGAGCGTAAGTCTACCTCTTTCCAATTTGGCGATCATGTCATGGTGGGCCGGATCAAGCAGGAATGTCAACGCCGGGCCGCCGAAGATGATGCCTTCTATCGGCCTGATTCAGAAGAGACACGAAACGAGCTGGCTCCCAGAGTTGAAGGGCTGGTGCGCGAAGTGGCCAAAGAAATCGGCCACCATCTCACGGAAAATGAGATTCGGCAGCTCGGAGCGGAATTATTGGACGAAATATACGGTCTCGGCCCCCTGGAATATCTCATTTCCGACCCTACCATCAGCGATATTCTCATTAACGGCCACGATAATATTTATATTGAACGTAACGGTCGGCTCGAAAAATCCAACATCTCCTTTGTCAGTGAAGAGCACCTTCGTAACAAGGTGGAAAGAATGCTTTATGGTGCCGGCCGCCGGGTGGACGAGGCCTCCCCCCTGGTTGATGCCCGTCTGCCCGATGGTTCGCGGATCAATATCATTATCCCCCCCCTCTCGGTGGATGGTATCACGGTATCCATCCGGAAATTTCCCGATCAACACCTGCGGGCCAAGGATCTCATCATTATGGGTACCATTGTGGAGCCCATGTATCAGTTTCTTGAACAGGCTATAAAAGCCAAGCTCAATATACTCATATGCGGCGGTACCGGTTCCGGCAAGACAACCACCCTCAATATGCTCAGCGGCCTGATCCCGGATAATGAACGTATCGTTACCATCGAAGATAGCGCCGAACTGCGCCTTCAACAGCACCATGTGGTACGGCTGGAATCCAGACCCCCGAATGTGGAGGGACTTGGTGAGATAACCCAGCGTGATCTGCTGCGCAACACTCTGCGTATGCGGCCTGACCGAATCATCATTGGTGAGGTACGCGGTGGTGAGGTGCTGGACATGCTGCAGGCCATGAACACCGGCCACGACGGCTCCATGGCTACAGTCCATGCCAATAACCCGCGCGACAGTATCAGTCGTCTGGAGCTGATGATTAACTTAAGCGGTGTTAATTTAAGCGGCAAGGCCATCCAGCGCCAGATAGTCAGCGCCCTGGATCTCATTATTCATATTGACCGCGGTCGTGATGGTATACGACGTATTATCTCTATTGCTGAGGTTACCGGTAGTGAAGATGATACCATTGTCCTGCAGGAACTCTTCACTTATGAACCCCTTGCCATTCCCCGTAACGGCAAAACCGGGATATTTAAGGCCACTGGTATTCGCCCCAATTGCGGCTATAAAGAGGCCTGTACCGCCGACATAGATTTAAACGTCATCTTTAACTGCGCGGTTGAGGTGTAAATATGAAAATATTAAATATTATCCTCACCCTCTTTATCATCCTGCCTTTTGCTCTGCTCATGGTCTTACAGCTTAAAAAGGCCCGCCTGGCCCATCAGTTGACTGTTCACCGCCTCAAAAAAAGAATTGGCATACCGGATTCGATTCTTGTCGCTGCGGCTCATAAACCAACAGTTTTTACCAACTTTTATACCTACCTGGAAACCTTTATCATTCAGGCTGGTATTGCCGGAGAACAGGCGGCGCGAATCATAAGTTTAGGTTTCATACTCGCTTTTGCCGGTCTGATTTTGCTGCTTTCACCCCGGACATTAAGCCCGTCTTTACTGCTGGCGGCCATCATAATGCCCCTTGCTCTACCCGCTTATATTCTTATTAATATTAACCGGCGGCGGCAGACCTTTCTAAAGCAATTGCCGGATGCCATTGAAGCTATGGTTCGTTCTCTGTCTGCTGGGAGCGGTATTGACCAGGCTATAATGATGATCAGCCGCGATTTTCCAGATCCCATAGCGGGCGAATTTAAACAGATGAGCCGTCAGACCCAGTTGGGTATTTCTTTCAGCGAGGTACTAAGTGGTTTTAGAGAACGTCTCTCCGTGCCGGAGGTGCATTATCTCGCCATGGCCCTGATTATCCAGCGTGAAACCGGGGGCCATCTTATCAAGATTCTTGAGCAGTTAGCGGCACTCATGCGGAGGCGGGTTGCTTTTAACGGTAAACTAAAGGCGGTCACGGCCGAATCACGTTTTACGGCTTTATTCATTGGCGCTCTTCCCCTGTCCTATATTGCCTATCGTCTTATCTTTAACCGGGCCGGGATGAACTTTTTCCTCCATGACCCCACCGGCAGTCTGATTTTTAAAAGCTCTCTCGCGCTGATTTTTACCGGCATGGCCCTGCTCAAATATCTCATGAGGATATCATTCTAATGATTGTCACCATGCCCATTATTATTATAGTCACCACCATCTTTGGCTTAGGTCTGGGCTTGATGATCTATGAACGTTTCATTGGCCGGGTAATCCGTTTTCAGACCCGGCAGCGGGTAAGAAGATTATTTAGCGGCGGCGATTCATTTAATCTCACTATTAATCAACCCAAGATGTCTGTCTGGACTACTCTGGGTATGGCCCTGTCACCCACGAGTCTTGAGGAACTAACTAAAACGAGAGAAAAATTACACTTTGCCGGTTACCGCCGGGAAGAGCATATTGGCCGCTTTTATGTCCTCAAGTATGGCGGAGTGCTTGTGGGCCTGGTATCTGGTCTCTATCTCTGGCATCTTGGTATCTTTACAGCCCAAATTACCATCATTTTTGCCATTGCCTTTCTGTTTGTGCCCGATATCGCCTTGAAGATTATAACCCGCAACCGGCTGCAGAAAGTCACTATGGCTCTGCCGGATTTTATTGATCTGTGTAATGTCAGCATGACCGCGGGCTTAAGCTGGCTTATCAGTGTCAAGCGGGTTATCAGGGAACTAAAAACGATCCATCCAGAAATCTGCCGTGAGTTTTCCCACCTCTTTGACCAGATTCAGACCGGTATGGATCGTATTGAGGCCTTTGAGCAGCTGGCCCAGCGCAATCCCACCGCTGAGATACAATATCTAGTCAATGTTCTTATCCAGAATGAACGGATGGGCAGTTCAATTTTGACCTCTCTAAGCGATTTTTCACAACGTATTTACCATATGCGGGAACAGAGCATGGAGGAGAAGGCCGGTAAACTCTCCGCCAAGATGGCCTTTATTATCATGCCTTTTTTCCTGCTGCCCTTTATGCTCATTATAGTTAGTGAACAAATTGTTAATCTGATGCGGATGCTGACCTCATGAAAAATCTCCTGATTCTTCTGATAACCGCCGTCCTGCTCGGTGGTTGTTTTGCCAACCGACAACCCATAACTAATATTGCCGCTATCCAGGCTGGATTGGCTGAAAAAGAGGCCCTTAATAAGCACAAGACTTCATTAAAGACCAGCCTTGATCCAGCCGAGCAACTTTCTTTTCGCCTTGATTACGCCCGGCTGCTCATTAAAGATAAGCGGCTGCCGGAAGCCGAACGTCTATTAAACGCCCTGCGCAAGCACGAGAAGATTGCCGCTCAGGCTTACCCCCTGCTGGCTGAGGTCTATGAGCTGGAGGATAAATGGCCCAGAGCCCTTATTGCCTGGCAGGAAAGCGTACGACTTTCCTCGAACCCGAGCAGAAAACTTACCGCTCGTTTAGCCAAGGCCGCCCTGCGCTGCAAAAAATACGAAACGGCCGATAAAATATATAAACAATGGCTGACCATAAAAGAGAACAAGGGCGGGCGGCTCCATATCACCGCTCTTAACAACCTGGGATTTAGTTATCTGCTCCAAAAGAATTATCCCCTGGCAAAACAATATCTTGATCAGGCCCTGGTGCTTGATCCCCTTAATAAAAAGGCTGCCGCCAACCTGAATTTGATACTGAAATTACACCATTGATTAGACACAATTACCGGAGAAAACAAATGAAAGTACCTACTCTTATCGTCCTGACTGCCCTTGCCGCTCTTAGCATTGCGGCTGTTTCATCCGCGGCGCCTGCCAAAGTCTTTACCGAGCCTCCCAGTGGCCAGGCTCTCCAGCGCCTGATTCAGCTTCAGCAGTCGGAAAACCAACATAAAAAGCATAACACCCCGGAAAAGCTGTATTTTTTAAAGGTGAAGACCGCCAAACTGCTCAGCACTGATAAATAACCACATATAACCTGTAGAAAGATGTCACAAGCCCGACAAAGGACAAGTAATAATGAGCTATCTATCATGATTATCACTAAAAGAAGCCGCCCCTGGCTCAAAATCTGGTTGGAACAGAAAGGTGGAATGACTCTCCTGGCCGCTGGAGGCATATTTGCCGCTGTTCTTATCCTCTTTATGGTGGTCAATATTGGTAATATTTACGCCACAAAAGCCAAACTGAGTGATGCGGCAAAGATGATGGCAGATATCCTGCTCAGCAATCAATTAAAAAATCCTCATCCCACGCCAACCAAGGCTGGACTCATAAAAAAATTAGATAATGATGCCAGGTTAAAAGCCACTCTTGATAAAGTCACCTATCAGTTTCAGTTTGGCTATACGATTGATAATGGGACAAGTTTCATCCCTATTGCTCAGAAAAATCCAACCCCCGCTGATTTTTATACCGCTAGTGGTGAGAATCCAGACACAATGCCTGCCATTGCGGTTGAAATTCGAACCCCCATTTTGAATATAGGTAATTTCTTTAATCTACTGGGGAATATAAAAGGCCGTAGTGTTAGATTTTTAAATATCCCATTTAAAAAAATAGTTGTTGATAATCAAAAATGTATTTGTCAGCCATATGCAAAACAAGTCTGTGAAGGTAAGAAACCTTACAATATATGTATAGTAACACAGACAGCGGTATGCACTATAATTACTGCCTTTGAAGCAATGATAAAGACGATAACGGGTCTTAACCCAACGTATTTTCTGGAGGCGCTGCGTTGCGCTTTTAGTGATATGATTTTTGTAATGCATACCATGATTGTAACTGCCTGGAATTGGGCCTGGACAGCTTCTTCTGTCATGGTCAAGTTAATATAAAATAATCCATATCACCCCTTGTGCCAAGTTGGGCAAAAGCAGAAAATCATCAGGTAATCACCACCCTGCACGAGAAGCGTTAACCAACAACAAAGGGTGTTTATCAAAACTGGTTAACTACTATGTATATCCAGGTATATATTTCAACTTGACAAAGCAGGCAAGATATGGCTGAATACTACATTGTGTCGCAACAAATAGCTGATTAATTTTACGTTGTTACTATGTTACTTTAGGGCACCAGGGTAGCTTGCCTGTGGTTGTCTCTTTTATTAATTATTTTAAACGGAGGTTGAGATTATGAAAAAATTACTCGCTATGTATGTTAAATTTAATGAGGCCGTCATCGGCAACAAAAAAGGTGCTGCTATGGTTGAATACGCTCTGGTGCTCGCTGCAGTTGTTGGGATAGCAACAATATTTTTTGCACAGGGCTCTGGAATATATAAGGCAATCTCTGATAAATTGACAAGTGTGGTAACGGCAATAACTGGTGCATGACAATAACATGCTGACAATAAAATCTTGAGTCCCGCTTCTTAATAGACGAAGCGGGAGGTAAAAAAAGATTCATGAAACACTTAAAAAACCAACAAGGAGCGGCAATGGTCGAACTGGCCATTGCCCTCCCGCTCTTTCTGGCCCTTCTGCTGGCCGTGGTTGATTTTGGTCTTTATTTCAATAAACGTATTGTTCTCCAGGCGGCCGCCTATAACTACACCAATGAGGCAGCCGCCAATGATTGTAAAGCTCCCCAACGTACGATCATTGATGATACCGTGAAAAACGTAATCAGCGACTCAAAGACCAGCGTCTCTTTTAAAGGACAAGCCATAGACTCAGGAGCTACCCCCGTACTTCCAACCGCCCGCTACCGTGTTAAATTGACATATAACGGTAAAAGCACTCTGTTGTCCGCCTTCACCCAAAATATCCCCGGTCTTTATCCCATGACAGCCGTGGGCGTTTCCCACTGCTCAAAGTAAAAGAAAGCCCCGTTCTGATTTATTTCAGGCCAGCTAATTAAATATTGGTGGGTAATTCTTCAGCGAAAACCATCCCGACTTTACCATCGCCCATGCCGCTCCAATCCTGCCCGCCCCCCTTGCGTCCCTAATCAACAAAAACGGTTTCCTGTCCACCAGACCGGGCCCCAACTCCCATGATGGTTTTTTTGGCGCTATGGCGCTATAATAAAACGATAATAATCCTGAATTAATGATATAATGAGTGGGTGACATATATTTGCAGCGGGAGAAAAGGCATGTCGTTTCCTCATTTTAAAACTCATTATCAACAGGCATTGTTTTCTTTAGTTGCCGTTTTAGTCTTTCTTCTGGCATTGCACCCCTCTTTATTTGCGAAACAGGCAATAAAGGTCGGGGTCTACGAAAATCCTCCCAAAATTTTTACTACGGCGCGCGGCAAGGTTTCAGGCTTCTGGCCCGAACTGATAGAGTACATAGCCAAACAGGAAAACTGGAAGATTAAATATGTTCCGGGGAGTTGGAACGAAGGCCTGCGCCGCTTAAAAAATAACGAAATAAACATAATGCCCGATGTGGCATACACGGAAAAACGGGGCAGCCTTTATAGTTTTTCTGACTCTTCGGTACTTATGAGCTGGTCAATACTTTATGTTCGTAAGGATGAAGCCAATATTCTGTCTTTGAAAAATCTTGCCGGTAAAAAAATAGCCGCTCTAAAAGGCAGCAGTAACCTTGAGGACAAAAACGGCTTCCGGGAAATAAGTGCCAAGCTTAATCTCCATTGCACCTTCGTGGTATTTAACAGCTACCGGGAGGTCTTTAAAGCTATTGCGGACAAAAGGGTTGACGCGGGCATAACCAATAGAAATTTTGGTAACCAAAATGCGAAAAAATTTTCGCTTAAAGAAACCCCGATAATTTTTAATCCAACTGATATCAAATTTGCCTTTCCTGAAAACTCCACCTTAACTCCATACCTGAAGGCCAAAATAGATCAGCAAATGGCAATATTGCAGAATGATAATAATTCGATCTATTATCAACTGTTACAAAAATATTTTGAGACCGGTATAGCGGAAAAAAAGGTTAATATATTCCCCCAATGGTTTTCCGGTGCGCTGAAATTTGTGGCTGGAATTGGCATTATTTTGCTGCTGACCATTATTGTTTCACGCCGTCAGATTCGCCGGAAAACCGCGGAGATTGCCAGCCAGAAGGCACTTTTGGAAAGTATCACCGAGAATGTTCCCGGAGTGGTTTACCAGTTTTACACCAAAAATAATGGGGAGTCCGGGGTCAGGTACACCAGTTCAAAATTATATGATATTTTCGAGCTGAAATTTATAGATGATCCCCCCCTCCTTCTAAAAACATTTGTGGCAAATATTCACGAAGAAGACCGCCAGTCATTCATTGATACAGTCAAAGAGGCCGCCGAAAAGAGAACACCATGGAACTGGCAGGGGCGCTATATCAAGCCTGGCGGAGAAACAATATGGTTCGAAGGACTATCTTCACCGATTTTACATAAAGATGAAGTTGCCTTTAACGGCCTGTTGCTTGACATAACAAGGGTAAAAGAACTGGAAGAAGAATATAAGAGGGCGGAAAGACAATTACAGCGAAGTCAAAAAATGGAGGCCATCGGTTTGATGGCCGGTGGAGTGGCTCATGACTTGAATAACATATTATCTTCCATTGTCAGTTATCCGGAATTAATATTACTTGATCTGCCACAAGATAGTCCCCTCCGCCCTTCTTTAGAGGCAATTCTAAGTGCTGGTTTCAGCGCTGCCGCCGTGGTAGCCGATATGCTCACCGTGGCGAGAGGATCAGCGGCCGTTAAAAAGGTCTGCAATCTGAACAAACTGCTGCGGGAATACCTCAAGTCTACCGACTTGCAATATCATCTAAACGCTAAACCGCAGATAACTCTCAAGACTGATCTTTTCCCAGACCTTTTATCCATTAAATGTTCCATCACTCACATCCATAAATGTGTACTTAATCTTTTTATTAATGCCTGCGAGGCCCTGGAAGATACCGGTACCATTACCATCTCCACCACGAACAGGTATATTGATGTCCCCCTTAAGGGGTATGATGACGTATATAAGGGGGAGTATGTGGTTCTTTCGGTGGCAGATACCGGCCCAGGTATTTCTCCGACCGATATAGATCATATATTTGAGCCGTTTTACAGTAAAAAGGTAATGGGCCGCAGCGGCACCGGTCTTGGCCTGGCGGTGGTATGGAGTGCTGTCCAGGATCATAAGGGTTATATTGACATTTTCACCGATGACCATGGTACCTGCTTTGATCTTTACTTTCCCGCCAGCCGTGAATTGCCGGATGATGAAGACGAAGAGATAACAACTAAAGATTTATTGGGTAATGGACAAAAAATTCTAATTATTGACGATGAAGATATTCAGCGTGATATAGCCGCCATCATGTTAAAAAGATTAGCATATAACCCCGTCTCCGTTGCCAGCGGCGCAGAGGCGGTCTCTTTTCTCGAAAACAATAAGGTTGATTTGCTGTTGCTGGATATGATTATGCCTGGTATGAACGGCAGAGAGACCTATGAGCGGATTATTGCCCTGCATCCAGGGCAAAAGGCCGTAATCGCCACAGGATTTTCTGAGACAGATGAAGTCAGGAAGGCGCAGAAGATGGGGGCTGGTGTGTTTATAAAAAAACCATATACC
>JAJRZN010000086.1 GCA_024275235.1 Deltaproteobacteria bacterium | reverse complement strand
CTGGTAATTACCATTCAACCGGGGTAAAGAAAAAGATGAAACGGCCGTTTTCAATATCTACCTTGAGCTTCGCGCCATGGCTCAGGCCATAATGTATATAACCATCCTTCCGGCCGTTCCTGGCGCACTCGGTGGAATGTGGTGGTGATTCAAAATCCCGGTCAGCATCGTACCAGGAAATAAGCATGTATTCATTAAAGCGTTCCTCGGCCTGTTTATTGGCCAGATCCACGGCCTCCTGGTAATTACGGACCCGCTGCGGCAGCATAACGGTCTCTATTGAACCGGGATTCGGAGAGTTTATTGAGCAGCTTTTATCAACCATAAGTAGTTCTTCCTTGACGATTATTCAGAATATACTCATATTACCCCACGAGCCGTCTGCAAACAAGCTGAATAGTTTTTTAAAAAAAATACAGATTATCGCAAATGCTGCTTAATTCGCTGTTCAAGCATTGGTCGTACCGTCTTTTCGCGCCGGGGGTAATGGTACGCCATACCTATGAAGCCTTTAAACGTCTGCTGGTCTATGATGGCCAATGTCATGATCTGATGGCGGAGTTAGAGGTTTTGTACCATAACGGCCGCCGGGAGGATTTTTCTCAGATTACGAGGCGGTATGAAGATTTTGCTGCTGCCGTCTCCGGTATGATTGAAAGCTTCGCGGTTCTTGAGCCAGCCGCGGCGGCGGCGTTGCTGGAGTATTATAAAAAATTCAATTTTTATATCTGCTATCTTCTTGCCCCGCCTGAGCAGTTAAATATTCCCCCCTACGTTGTTAATCTTGACACTGCGCCGGCAGTGGAGCTGGCTGGTCATAAGGCCCATAACCTGGCGTTGCTGCGCGGTAAATTAAGACTCCCGGTGCCGCCGGGGTTTGTTATTACGACTAATTCTTATTATGCCCTGCTGGAGCATAATAATCTGCGGCCCGCGCTTGATGATCTCCTGGCTGAAATTGATCTTAATGATTCCCTGGGGCTCGTGCAATTGTCTGATCAACTTGAGTCTCTGATTAAAACAGCCGAAATTCCGCCAAAGGTCAGCCGGGCGATACTAACGGCCTATGAGGAGATGGCAGAACATTATGGGGCTGGAATGTCAGCCGCCGTCCGTTCTTCCGCCATCAGCGAAGATAGTGAATATTCCTTCGCGGGCCAGTATAAGACGATTCTGGCGGCCGGGCGTGAGACAATACTGCGCAGTTATCTGAAGGTCGCGGCCTCTAAATACAGCCCTGAAGCCCTTTTTTATCGTGTCAATCTTGGCTTGATGGATGAGGAGGCGCCCATTGCCGTGCTTGTTCTGGCGATGGTTGAGGCGGCGGCAAGCGGGATAGTTTATACCTCCGATCCGCTGGCCAAGGATGACGATACGTTGGTTGTTCATGCTGTTCACGGGTTGGTAGAGCCCCTGGCCAGCGGTGCCGTGAGCTCCGATATCTTTTCCATTGAACGCCGGAACCCGGAGATTGTCAGAAAGCTGCCGGGCCGGCAGAAGGAGGAACTCCTTATCCAGCACGGTAAACTGGTGGCTGTTCCCCTGAGCGATGAGGCCGTAAACTCACTGACACTTTCCGATTCCGAGGCCCGGCAGCTGGCTTCCTGGGGGCTGGCCATTGAAAATTTATTCGGTTCTCCTCAGGATGTGGAGTGGGCCAGGAGCCGGGATGGTAAGCTCTTTTTGTTACAGGCCCGTCCTCTGAACCGGGGGGCCGTTCAAAGCCCTGTCAATAAGCCCCCTGCCTCTGATATAACAAAGACAGCGCTTGAGCCCCTTTTGCGCGGCGGGCAAAGGGCCGCCGGTGGTAGAGCAGCGGGTGTGGTTTTTCGGGCCGGGATGGGGAACCTGGATGATATACCGTCCGGGGCTGTTCTGGTAACCTGTTTTACGCCGCCTTCACTTGTCCGGGTCATGAACCGCCTGACTGCTGTTGTTGCCGATGAGGGGTCAACAGCTGGTCATTTTGCCACTGTCTGCCGTGAATTCGGGGTTCCCTTGCTGGTCGATACCCAAAACGCCACCACAATCCTTAGACCCGGCCAGACAGTTACCGTTGATGCTGATCAGTGCCTGGTTTACGCGGGCCGGGTTGAATCGTTGCTGCAGGATGATGAGGCGGATCAAGTCGTCAGTGATCTGCCCTATTTTAAGAAGCTGCGGGCGATGCTGGATTTTATAACCCCGCTGAAACTAATTGATCCCAGAGCAGCTGATTTTCTGCCCAGTTCATGCCGCTCAATGCATGATATTATCCGTTATACCCATGAGCAGGCCGTACAGGCCATGTTTTCTCTCGGGGATCGGATTTCCGGTTCTTCATGCCGCTCAAGAGAGCTGCAGACCAGTTTGCCTCTTGAGGTATATCTGCTGGACGTGGGAGGGGGGATAGATGATGATATCAGTGCCGGGAGCGTCCTGCCGGAGCAGGTTCGCTCAATCCCCTTTGGGGCAGTCTGGCGGGGGATAAGTCAAGTGGGAATTGATTGGCATTCGCACAGCCATTTTGACTGGAAGAACTTTGATGATGTGGCTCTGGCCGGGGGGATGGCAATAAAAAATGCCGGTGATTATGCCTCTTATGCCGTAAT
>JAJRZN010000085.1 GCA_024275235.1 Deltaproteobacteria bacterium | reverse complement strand
CACCGACACCAACTGTAACCCCAATGGTATTACTCACATTATTCCTGGAAATGATGATGCCATGCGTTCCATCAAGTTAATCGTTTCCCGCATCGCTGATGCCGTAATTGAGGGCAAGAGTAAACGAGCCGACGAGGAAGAACAGCAGGCCACCAGAGCTGAATTAGAGGCGGCGGAAAACGAGGCGGCAGCAGCCGAGCAAGCTCCCGCAGCCGAAGCCGCTCCGGCCCAGGCATAAAGAGACTGTTCTTATGCCGGATAACGGTTCAGTACCAGAGTAGTTAGTTAACAAATATCAAAAGAATTAAATCAGAGGTAAATTTTAGTGAAGATTACAAGCCAAATGGTAAAAGAGCTGCGCGATAAGACAAACGCCGGCATGATGGATTGCAAAAAGGCCCTGCAGGAAAATGACGGGAATATGGACAAGGCAGTTGATTTTCTGCGTCAGAAAGGCCTGGCAGTGGCCGCGAAAAGAGCCGGCCGTTCCACGAGTGAGGGCATAATTCAAACCTATATTCATGCCGGTGGTAAATTGGGGGTTATGGTGGAAATCGGCTGCGAGACCGATTTTGTCGCCAAAACTGACGATTTTGTCAATTTTGCCAAAGACATCGCCATGCATATCGCCGCGGTTCAACCTCTGGCTATCACCCGTGAAGAGGTTGATGCCAATACCGCCCAGCGTGAAAAGGATATTTACACCCAGCAGGCAATTGATTCAGGCAAACCGGCCAATATAGCCGAGAAGATCGTTGAAGGTAAGATGAACAAATTTTACTCTGAGGTCTGCCTGTTAGAGCAAAAGTTCGTCAAGGATCCGGATATAACCATCCAGGACAAATTAAACGAACTGGTAGCCAAGATGGGCGAGAATATATCCATAAAGCGTTACGCCCGCATGCAGGTAGGTCAGTAATCCTATAAGAAACAGGCTTAATAAACGGCCATAGCTCCCCTCCCGACGATGAAGGCAAAATACAAACGGATACTGTTAAAACTCAGCGGTGAATCCCTTATGGGCAAGGGAGATTTTGGTATCTGCCAGGATACTCTGGGCTTTGTGGGGGATGAAATAAAAAAATTAGTGGCCACCGGGGCTCAGATCGGAGTTGTCATCGGGGCCGGTAATATATTTCGCGGTGTATCCATGGCCTCCAGGGGTATGAACCGGGTGGCCGCCGATAATATGGGTATGCTGGCCACCGTAATGAATGCCCTGGCCCTCGAATCCGCCTTTAACAAACAGGGGATCGAGACCAGGGTTATGTCCAGCATTGCCATGCCCCAGGTCTGTGAGTCTTATTCCCGCCAGCGGGCCGAACATCATCTGAACCGCGGCCGGGTAGTGATTTTTGGCGCCGGCAGCGGTAATCCATATTTTACCACCGATACAGCCGCGGTTCTGCGCGGCCTGGAGATTGGAGCCGAGGTTGTAATGAAGGCCACGAGAGTAGACGGCGTCTACGACCGCGACCCTCTTAAAGACCCGCAGGCAGTTAAATTTGACAGCCTGACTTACGGCGAGACCTTACAGCGCCGTCTTAAGGTGATGGATTCAACTGCCATTTCCCTGGCCATGGATAATGACATTAAGATAATGGTATTCAATCTGCACATTAAGAATAGCATTGCTGACGCGGTTTGCGGCCAGCCAGTCGGCACCATAATCCAAGGAGACAGTGATGAATGATTTTATCAGTACCATGACAGAGAAGATGAACAGCAGGCTGGAAGCCTATCGCCGTGAACTGACCAAAATTCGTACCGGCCGTGCCTCGCTCTCGCTCTTTGATGGTATTAAGGTTGAATCATACGGCAGCCAGATGCCCATTAATCAAGTGGCCACCATGACCATCCCCGAAAGCCGCCTGATTATAATTCAGCCCTGGGATCTTCAGATGTTAGGGGTCATTGAAAAGGCAATCATGAAGGCCAATATCGGCTTAAATCCTGTTAATGACGGTAAAGTCATCCGTATATCCATTCCACAGCTCACCGAAGAACGGCGTAAAGAGCTGGTAAAACAGGTCAAAAAAATCAGTGAAGATTTTCGGATTGCTATCCGTAATGAACGCCGGGCCACCATCGACATTTTCAAGAAACAGAAGAAGGACAAAGAAATATCCGAAGACGAACTTTTTTCCCTGCAGGACAAGGCTCAAAAAGAGACGGATCGTTTTATAAAGGATATTGACGCCATTATGGCAGAAAAGGAAAAAGAGGTTATGGCGGTCTAAAATCCCAATGACCACTCCGCGCTTAGATCCTGACCATATTCCCCACCATATCGCCATCATTATGGATGGTAACGGCCGCTGGGCCCAGAGAAAAGGACTGGCACGAGTCATAGGTCATAAGGTTGGGGTTGAATCTGTCCAGAAGATCGTCAAGGCCAGCCGGGAACTTGGGGTTAAGGTTCTCACCCTTTATGCCTTCTCCGCCGAGAACTGGCAGCGTCCGGCCTTAGAAGTAAAAACACTCATGGGTATGCTCAAATCCTACCTCAAGCAGGAGTTGAACAACCTGACCAAAAACAATATCCAGCTGCGGGCTATTGGCGAGGTGGAAAAACTGCCGGCCGAAGTGCAGGCCGTACTGGCTGACACCATCAAATCCACTGCCGCCAATAACGGCATGGTTCTCAACCTGGCCTTGAGCTATGGCAGTCGTCAGGAAATCACCCGGGCGGTTAAGTCCATTGCTGAAAAATGTCTTAACGGCGAGCTGCAAAGCGCCGCGATTAACGAAGATATTATTAACGATTTTCTTTACACCAGCGGCCTGCCCGACCCCGATATGATTATTCGTACCGGCGGTGAATCCCGGCTCAGCAATTTTCTCCTCTGGCAGGCCTCATACGCCGAGATTTACATCACCGAAACCGCCTGGCCCAATTTCAGGCGGCACCATTTAATCTCCGCTATTGCCGACTATCAAAAACGCCAGAGGCGCTTCGGCAAGACAGGCGAGCAGATTCAAGAGCAGCCATAACCCTCAGGAATCCATGATGAAAAACAGGATTATAACCGGTGTAACATTCGGCGCCCTGTGGCTCTTAGTCCTGCTGTTAGGTTCATTTAAATTCTTCTGGTTCATGATTCTTGTTATTGCCGGCATGGCGCTCTACGAATTTTTTACCATTACCCTGCCCGATGCAACAAGCCAGCGCCCAGCCTTCCTCATGCTGGCACTTTTGCCCATTATCGGAACCTTTAACGGCCAGGCCGGCCAGATGCAGGCCGCCTTTATGCTGACCGTGTTTTTATCCACCGCCCTTGTCCTTATAATCTACAGCGACCAGGTCAATGATTTTACCCAGCTGGCAAAAATAATCAGCGGCATAACCCTTATCAGCCTCACCGCCGCCCACCTGGTATTATTGATGTCCGTTGCCAGCGGCCGGCAATGGCTTATCCTGCTGACCCTTATTACTACGGCCTCTGACACCGGGGCCTATTTCACCGGCACCCTCCTGGGCCGTCATAAACTCTGCCCCGCCATCAGCCCCGGCAAGACCTGGGAAGGCTTAGCAGGCGGCCTCATTGCCGCGGTTACAGTAACAATAATAACCGTACCTTTTATCTTTCCAGACAGCGGCAGCATCAAACTTGTATTAATTTCCCTGGCGCTCTCCATTATCGGCGTGGGTGGCGACATGACGGAATCCATCTTCAAACGCTCCCATCAGGTTAAGGATTCCGGCGCTGTTCTGCCTGGTCATGGCGGCATTCTTGACCGGGTTGATTCTATCCTCGCCGCCGCCCCGATTCTTTATTATGCCATCAAGCTGGGGATCATCCAATAATGAAACATTTAACCATCCTCGGCTCCACCGGCTCCATTGGCACCAATGTCTTAAAGGTGGTTAAACAATATCCCGGCCGCTTTCGGGTTCTTGGTCTGGCGGCCGGGCGTAATATTGAGCTTTTACAGCGCCAGATTGAGGCCTTTGAGCCCCAGCTTGTTTCCGTACTTGATGAACAGACGGCCGTACAGCTCGCCCGGTTATTGGCACCCGAATGGGGTGAAAAAATACGCTGGGGCAGCAAAGGAGCCGCGGAGGTTGCCACCCTGCCGGCGGTCGACATGGTGGTGTCAGCCATTGTCGGGGCCGCCGGGCTTACCCCGACCTTTGCCGCCATTGAGGCCCGCAAAGACATCGCCCTTGCCAATAAGGAGACCCTGGTTATGGCCGGGGAACTGGTGATGCGGGCAGTCGCAAAGCACCGTGTCCGCCTGCTGCCGGTGGACAGTGAGCACAATGCCATATTCCAGGCCCTGACTGCCGGCCGCCAGCAGGATGTAAAAAAGATCATCCTCACCGCCTCCGGCGGGCCCTTCATGGAATTGCCCCCCAGGGATCTCTGGCAGGTAACTCCAGACCAGGCCCTGAACCACCCAAACTGGCAGATGGGTAAAAAAATAAGCATTGATTCCGCTACCCTGATGAATAAAGGCCTCGAGGTCATTGAAGCCCGCTGGCTCTTTGACCAGGAAGTAAACAATATTGAGGTGCTGGTACATCCTCAGAGCGTGGTTCATTCCATGGTTGAATTTATTGACGGCTCCGTGGTGGCCCAGATGGCGGTACCCGATATGCAGATCCCCATCGCCTTTGCCCTCTGCTACCCTGAACGAATCAAGCTCGAACTGCCGGCCCTGAATCTTCTTCAACAGCAATTTAGTTTTCAGCCGCCGGATTTTAAAAAATTTCCAGCCCTGCCCCTGGCCTATCAGGCCATAAAACAGGGTGGTGACCGGCCGGCGGTCTTAAACGCGGCCAATGAAGTAGCAGTATACGCCTTCTTAGACGGCAGGATACGCTTTCCGGAAATCGTTCTCTGTGTGGCCGAAACCCTGCGTCTCACCGCGGTTCGGCCGCTGACCGGTATAACCGCCGTTCTTGAAACCGACCTCGCGGCAAGATTGCAGGCCGAATCAATTATTGAGTCCCTGAGCATTAAACGAAAACAAAAATCAGGCCAGCCTGTTCCCTGTCCCCCAATTCCACCCGCTTTAAAGAGACAAACTACATGACTTCAATAGTTTCATTTATCATATTATTAGGCGTCCTGATCTTTGTGCATGAATTCGGCCATTTTATCACCGCCAAATTGTTAAAAATCAAGGTATTAAAATTCTCTCTCGGCTTTGGCCCCAAGCTTATAGCCCGGCAATGGGGTGAGACTGAATACCTCATCAGCGCCCTGCCGCTCGGCGGCTATGTTAAGCTGTTCGGGGAGCAGCCGGGTGAAACCATTGCCCCCGCCGAGCTCAGAGGCTCATTTTCCCATCGCCCGGTATGGCATCGTTTTCTCGTTGTTCTGGCCGGCCCTATGTTCAATCTGCTCTTCGCCCTCATAGTCTTTTCTTTTATCTATACCGTGGCTGGAATCCCGGAGCCCCTGCCCGGCACCACCATCGCCACCGTAAATACCTCCTCACCGGCAGCCGCGGCCGGTATTAAACCAGGAGACACAATTACCATGGTTAATGGGCGGCCAACTTTAAAATGGGCCGCGGTCTCCAGGATAATCCGCCAGAGCGAGGGGGCGCCAATAACTATTACCCTGCAGCGTGGTAACAAGTCTATTCAGATCAAAGCACAGGCCAAAATCTCTGAAATTAAAAATATTTTTGGTGAGGTGGTGGGCAAGCGTTACCTTCTGGGGATCTCCAAAAAGCAGGATATAGTCTATAAGAGAAAGGGCATTATAACGGCCTGGCGGGCCGGACTTACCCAGACCTGGTCATATATATACCTCACGGTTATGACCCTGGTGAAGGTTCTTCAACGGGTGGTTCCAGCCAGCGACATGGGCGGCCCCATTATGATTGCCAATATGGCCGGCCAGCAATTTCAGGCCGGTTGGAACAGTTTCCTCTCCTTCATGGCCGTACTCAGCATCAACCTCGGGGTAATAAATCTCTTCCCGTTGCCCATCCTGGACGGCGGTCATTTAACCTTCTTCGTCATTGAGGCCATTCGCAAAAAGCCCCTGACTATCTCCGCCCAGGAGATTATTCAGCAAATAGGGATAATCTTATTGGGAACCCTGATGGTCTTTGTCTTTTATAACGATATCATCCGCCTCTTAGGTCACACTTAGGGGCATGCTGTTTCTTTACAGATCATTAAGGATGGTTGGAATAAGGGGGACGGCATGGCCCGGCATGGCATAACCACCCCCGACCAACCTATTATTATGGCCCTGGAGAATTCCGGAATGTGCGGCAGTATAGCCCTGGTCTCGCCCGGCTTATGTGTGGCGGAATCATCCCTCACCATCTCCGCCACCCACTCCAAACGTCTTATGGGCAGCATCGCGGCAATGTTACGGGACAGCGGTTTAGACTGGCCGGCGCTTGATGCCATTGCCGTCAGTCTGGGGCCGGGCAGTTTTACCGGTCTGCGCATAAGTCTCGCCACGGCAAAGGGCATAGCCATGGCAGCCGACAAGAGGTTAATCGGCATTCCGACTCTTGACGGTCTTGCGGCTCAAGTGCAGACGAATCTCTTGATATGCCCCCTCATCGATGCCCGCAAAAATCAGATATATACCGCTTTCTACCGCCGGCACGACGGGGAATGCCAACGTTTAGGCTCGTATATGGCCGTCAGCCCGGAAGAACTAAGCGCCCAGATCAAGGAGCCGGTAATTTTTGTCGGTGATGGCGGAGTTCTGTACCATGACCTGCTGCAGGATAAACTGCCGGGTCTGGCCAACTTCGCCGATCCGGCAATATTCTTCCCCCGCGCCGCCGCCATCGGCAGACTGGCTGTCCGTCATTGGCAGGCCGATATTTTTCTTGATCCGGCAAATGCCGTACCGCTCTATATCAGGGCCTCGGATGCCGAGAAGATGAAGAAACAGGCAGGATGATAATAAATCTGCTGCCTTTCCCCTCTTCACTCTCGGCTCTGATCTCACCACCATGTTCACCAATAATACCATAACTCACAGCCAGCCCCAGACCTGTTCCCATTCCCGGCGGTTTGGTAGTAAAAAAGGGGTCGAATATAGCTGGTAAAATATCATCTCCGATCCCGGCTCCATCATCGTCAACAATAACCTCAACCCTGGATTTCTCCGCTATATAACGGCTGTAAACCGTGACAGCCCCTTTCTCCACAATAGCATCAACGGTATTCATCAGCAGATTAAGTAACACCTGTTTTACACGTTCCCGATCCATAAACAATTCCGGCACCAACGGATCAAGGCGGGCGGTAAAATTAATCTCCTTCCTGCTTAACTGGCCGTCTGTCATCCTTATGACTTCCCGGATAAGATCATTCATCTGCGAATTTGATTTTTCGCTGCTCTGCCCCCGGGAAAAATTCAACAAATCACTGACAATCCTCTGGCACGAACGAGCATGTTTTTCAATAACCCTGATATCAGCACCGCGCTGCTCCGCCCCGGCACCCGGCTCCTCCATGAGAATGTCGGTATAACAGAGAATAACCCCCAGCGGATTATTTATCTCATGGGCCACACCCGCCGCCAGCCGCCCGAGAGCGGCCAGTTTTTCCGTCTGCTGCATACGCTCCTCAACCCGTTTCTGTTCTGTAATATCCTTGGCATAACAAACCATGTTCCTTAACTCACCAGGGCTCGCGAAAATGGGGTAGAGACTTATTTCATAGATACCGCCCTCCTCGGTAGTCACCTGTCTCAGTAATGGTGCCTGCTTTTTAAAAACATCCCGGCCCATAACCATAAAAGGGCATGGAGCGCACAGCTGCAGCCCCTGCAAGGGCTGATTAATCACCTCTTGCAGACTGACGCCATGACGGGTCAAAAAGGACTTATTTACCATCTGCACCCGGTTATCACGATCAAGAAGCATAACCACATCAGTAATGCCGTCAAAAACCGTCTGCAGCAACTCCTTGCTATGGAGAAGCCGGTTGATATTATTGATGCTTTCAATGGTAATACCTATCTGATGACCAATAGAAAACAAAAACTCCAGCATCTCGGCATCCACACTCCCTATGCCGGGGCCGATAAAGGTCATAACCCCCAGCACCTGCTGACGGCAGCAGATTGGCACATGAAAAATATCCTGCGCCGCCGGGCTCTGGTTAACAGTCTGTCCGCCGTCCATGGCCCGGGCCAGAAAGCCATCGAAGTCAAAACTTTTTTCATCCAGCAGAGGCAGACAGATTGAGGAGTCAAAATCCATGGTCGAAATCAAAGAGGGGGCATTCTTCCGGCATTGCAGGCGTAACGCTCCAGCATCCCGGTCAAGAAGATAAATCCCTCCCCCCAGAGCCGAGGTTACCGAAAGGGCCTGTGAGAGGACACGGGGCAATATATCCGTAAGATCCGAGGACTGAGTAATTAACTCGGTGATAACATTTAAAGTACGCAATTCCCGCCCTTTCTTCACTGCCTGCTTTTGCAGCTTATTACGGGATTCCCGCAAAGCCATGGTACGAGACTGCACCTTTTTTTCCAGATTCTCGGCGTAATCCTCCAGACGGCGGTGAGTATTATGAAGATGATCAGCCACACTCAACACGGCCAGGCTCATTTCCCCCATTTCATCCTTGGACTTCGCCTGTTCGTAAAGTTGTTTACCTGTCTCATCCCGAAGATTATCACGCAATATATCCAATAATCCTTTCAGATTATGAACAATCATCTTATTAAAGAAAAACAAAATAACCCCATAGAGAAAAAACAGCCCCAGGACGGTGACAAAAAAAACGGTCCAGGCCACCCGCATAATCCGCACCAGCCCCACATCAACCGGAATGCCCACACTCTGTACTCCGCTTATCTGCCCCTCCTGTTGATGAAACCCCCTGCGGCTGCCATATAGACTGACCAGGGCCGCCGGGGCCGCTGAAGGCAGACCATGGCAGCGCATACAGGAGGTCTTGAATCTGATTGGCCGAAAATTAAGATAATACTGCTGGGAGTTGATTTTTTTTATGCCCCGCCACCATTTCCTCTCAGGATGAGTCTTAAAGAAATTAATCATCCTGACCTCAAGAGCGTTGGCCTCATAATTGCTGTTACGAGCATTAACAGCCGCGCGGCGATAGGTAAAACCGGGTATCCTGTTCCGCATCCTCTTCATCACCATCCGGCTGATATAAGAGGAAGACATCGCGGCGGGAATAAAGACCTTGGCACCTGCCAGCTTATACATTTCCGGCCGCAGAACCTCACCGACATAGCCACGCACCGCCTCCACCGCCATCATGACCATCTCGCTCTGTTTCAGGGCATCCTCCTCCAGAGTCTGTTTCTCATAAAGATAGAGAAGAAGGGTTATCATGGAGCAGAAAATTAAAAAAATAACCGCCAGACCGAGATGAAATCGAGCCTGCAGCCCCATAGAGGCCAGATTATGCCGTTTGTTTGGCTCGTTACAGGTTGTCATGAACCCTCCACAAAGAATGCAGGTAACTTCCCCCTCCTACGCCTTCGGCAGGAAGCGGGTGCCTCCTGTTGTATGCACCAGCGGCCAGCCATTAAACAGGACAATAATTATTTTACCGGTGCATACCAGCTGAGGCAGGTAACTTTTTAAAGATGACAGCCATTAGTACGTTATCAGCAGCCTTAAGAGCTGTCGCGCCAACTCTAAATCATATGGCCCGCCCTTTGCAATCTCTATTCCCCAATCGGGCCGCAGCTCGATATCCGACAGAAAAGAAATTTTAACAAAAAGGAGGAATTATCATGGCAGAAGAACGCGTTAAGACTGTGGGCTGGCGGGAACTCTACCTCAAGGAGGACTGGTGGGCTATCTGGATGTCGCTGGGCATTATCTTTGCGGCCTATATCTTTTTCAGCAGCGGCAGCAGTATAAAGTGGATTGCCATTCATCCGGCCCGCTGGCATACTATCAACCAGTTAGTGAATGATTTCATCACTCATATCGGCCAGTATCTCGCCCAGTTTGTTCTCTGGGTGATTTTATTTTCCGTGAGTTTGAAGACCATGGGCTATAAGCTGGAGGAATTTATCCCCTCCTTCACCTTTGTCTATATCTGCTCAATTTTGATTTTCATGGTGGGTGCCTGGGATCAGGCCCATTATTACAACCTGGAGCCCCCCCTCCTCGCCCTGGCCCTCGGCATGCTGATCTCCAATATAATCGGACTTCCCAAATGGATGGACGCCGGTTTCCGGGTTGAATATTATATAAAGACCGGAATCATCCTTCTCGGTGCCACCCTGCCCTTCACCCTTATCATCTGGGCCGGGCCGGTGGCCATCGGCCAGGCCTCCATTGTTGCCGTAACCACCTTCATTGTCATCTTTTTTGTCGGCCGTAAGATGGGTCTGGACCGCAGACTCTGCGCTACTCTCGGGGCCGGCGGCGCCGTGTGCGGGGTTTCCGGCTCCATCGCCATTGCCGGGGCGGTAGCCGCTAAAAAAGAACACGCGCCCATTGCCATTACCATGGTTATCCTCTGGGCCATTGTTATGATCTTCTTCTTACCCCTGGTCTCCCGGATGATGCACCTCCATACCGGGGTTGCCGGAGCCTGGATCGGTACTTCCGAGTTCGCGGACGCGGCAGGGTTTGCCGCCGCGCAATCCTATGGCAATCTGGCCGGCAACGTCAAGGGTATCCCCGGCCGGCCGGAAGACGCGGTCTGGGCCTTTACCCTGATGAAGGTCGTGGGGCGGGATATCTGGATAGGGATATGGGCCTTTGTCATGGCCATTATTTCCACCACCTTCTGGGATCGCAAGGGCCGCGGCCGCCCTAATCCAGCCGAGATATGGTGGCGCTTCCCCAAATTCGTTCTTGGTTTTTTTGTCGCCTCGGTGATTATGACCCTGATTACCACCAACTACTCCCTGACCGATTACAACAAGATTTTAAAACCTCTGCTGGTGGGGCCGATAAAGTCTCTGCGCACCTGGGCCTTTATCTTCTGCTTTTTCAGTATAGGCCTCACTACCCGTTTTAGAGAACTGGCCTCGACCGGTGCCAAACCATTCTGGGCCTTCACCTCCGGAGTCATTGTCAATGTCTCACTTGGCTTTGTGCTGTCGGCAATCGTTTTCGCCCATTACTGGACAAGCTTATCACATTAATAACAAACAATCCCCGGCTCATTTCCGTCTCCGGCGAAAATGAGCCGGGGGATTAAAAAAAGGAAAAAGTAATGCCAGAAGATAACAAAAAAATCTGCCTGTACTGCAGTTATTTCCGCAATTCACCCGCCTATATCGAAAAGGTCTTTCACGGCCTGACGTCGTTAAGTTCCGCCTACAGCTCAATTCGTAAAGATGATGGTATCTGCGCGAAGAACGAGGAATATCTCTCGGCCTATTACTGGTGCGGTAATTTCAGGGCCGCTGAGCGATAATCGGCAGGATCAAGATTATAGCGGCGGATAATTTTCTGGAGAGCGGCCCTGGTAAGACCTGATTTCCGGGCCGCGCGTGAGACATTACCCTCTGTTTCTTTCAAGAGGCGATGGATATAAGAGGTGGTAAAATTCAGGGTATTACGTTCTTTGGCCGCCTTATAAGGCAGGAGCCCCGACGAGTCTGCCGTCCCCTCTTCCTGAGCGTCCGCCAGGACTTCTGCCCGGAGATATTGTGGAGCGATAATATCGTCAGGACAAAAGAGCACCGCGGTTCTGATCATATTCTGCAACTCCCTGACATTACCGGGCCAGGGCCTGTTCATCAGCATCTCAACCGTTTCCACTGCCAGCCTCTTAGCTGAAATTCCAAGCTCATGGCAGACAGTATGGGTAAAATAATCCGCCAAGCGCGGAATATCGTCCCTGATTTCATTAAGCGCCGGGGTACGAATAGAGACAACATTCAAACGATAAAAAAGGTCATTCCGAAAACCGCCCTCCTTTATCCGTTTTTCCAAATTCTGATTGGTGGCGGCAATAATCCTGACATCAACCGCCTTGGAATGAGACGCCCCGAGAGGCCGAATTTCATGCTCCTGCAGGACTCGCAGCAATTTAGCCTGCACAGCAGTGGAGATATCACCGATTTCATCAAGACAAAGGGTTGATTTATCCGCCTGGGCAAAGAGGCCGGGCTGATCTTTCTCAGCACCGGTGAAGGCCCCGCGTTGGTGGCCAAAAAGCTCATTCTCCAACAGATGATCGGGAATAGCCGGGCAATTGACCATAACCAGAGGCCGATGTCCCCGTTTGCTCAGACGGTGGATGGCCGACATTACAAGTTCCTTACCAGTACCGGACTCCCCTCGAACCAAAACGGTATAATCGCTTCCAGCCGCGGTACGTATGGCGTTGTACATTCGGCGCATCGGGGCGGAATCACCCACAAACTCGACCAGCGGTTCCCCATCCGCCACCTGCTGCCGCAATTGATAATTCTCCCTTATAAGATCATTATGGGCCAGACCGTTATGAATAACCCGGAACAGCCCCTCTTTGACAAACGGCTTGGTCAGGAAATCAAAGGCCCCGCCTTTCATGGCCTCCACCGCCATATCCACCGTGCCGTAACCGGTAATCATCACCACTGTAAGACCGGGGTCTGATTTAAGCATCTCCCGTAATAATTTCAGGCCGCTCATCTCCGGCATTTTTATATCCAGCAGCACCAGGTTTACCGTCTCAGCCCCGATAAGCCGCAAAGCCTGCCGGGCGCTGCTCTCCACCGATATCCGCAGGTCACCAAACTCCCGCCCCACCATCCGCCGCAGTCCGTGCAGCATATCCTCTTCATCATCAACAATTAATAAATGCCGCGCCGGGGCCAAATCTTTATCCTTGATATCTTGTTCTATTCGCATCAAGCATACCCTTGTCTTTTTATTTTTCCCATATCCCCCCTCTTTAACGACGTTACTTCAGCAAAGTTGAGGCCATATTCCTCTAACTCCTTGGAAACTTGGGCGATATCCCCCATATTTTATTACCTGAGCAAAAGCCTTTGTAATTATCCCCTGATCAACTGTTCATATTACAAGGGTGAAGCCTTTGTAAAAAAATCTGTTTTTGGCGGATATAACTTGTTGAAATCATTAGCTCCTCTCCTGCAGGCTTTAGCTTTTCATTAGAGAACAGAATAACAAGAAACAAATTTTTGAATATGAGGCATACTAATTGCTTCATTATTGGCCGTTGAGACCACATATTTTTATACTTGTTTTGCGGACAAAGCAGTTGAAAAAAATAATCTTAAGCCGCCGCGTTCCTGCTTTTCTGCCATCGCATAATCCAATTTTTTATTAATATTTTCAAAATATTTTACAACTGCTAAAGA
Organism: Deltaproteobacteria bacterium; assembly: GCA_024275235.1. Classification (GTDB taxonomy): domain Bacteria; phylum Desulfobacterota; class Desulfobulbia; order Desulfobulbales; family VMSU01; genus JAADIV01. The sequence goes on along the minus strand of JAJRZN010000085.1, from coordinate 21,894 downwards.
AGGAAAAGGCTATGAACAAACATCTGCCAATTTGGCTGAACTTGATGATTTTATCAGTGTTAGCAGCCGCCTCGGCACAGGCATATGTAATTGATGCCCCGCATAACGAAACTAACGGTATAACATGTTCGTCATGTCATACCTATTCATTATGGTGGCAATATTCGCCGGCGGATCAACGAGCCACTGCACCAGATCGTAATACCATAGTAAATACAATTTGTATGCAGTGCCACAATGGCACTAATGCGGCACCTGCAGCCAAAACCCATTCTTCCATTGTAATTGGTTCTCCCCTGCACGGTACCTGGGGTGTTGGCTGCACTGATTGTCATGACCCCCATTATCAAGACCAGTTAGCCTGGGTTGGAACAGCGACTTCACCTTTCCTCATTACCGGCACGATTGATTCAGCAGTTTATGATAGTTCCACGAACCAAACTACTATTAAATATTCCTCGCCTACAACTAATACGAACTGGCCGCCGGTTGGAGTTACGGCAAGCGATGAGGATTGGGCCAACAAGAGTATCTCTAACCCCAATCGCGGTTTGGTTTTCGTACACGATACTACCAATACTTCCAATACATTTATGATTGTCTCCGCAACCGCTTCTCTGGTTGTCATTAAGGGACAGCTCGATCCCACCTCAATTACTCCTGGTGCTGTTGACAGTCAGGGACATACCAATCCGGCTGCCAGCAACACCTTCGGCCTTATTTACGGCCAGTTAATTAGAGATAAAATCATCCCGCCCTTTGGTACCGGCAGTAAAGATGTTCGTTTCTTTGATCCCAACGGCGGTTTTGTTGAAGAAGACGCCAGCGGTACAGGCAACACCAGCGGTATATGTCAGATTTGTCATACCGGCAATACCACTTCCGGGGTTACGGTTACCACCCATTTTTCCAGCAGCGGCATTTTTCCAGCCTCCAGCGACAGCCACTACGGTCGTCAAACTATGAATTGCACCAGTTGTCATAAACATAATGAAGGCTTTAAAGGCACAGGACATGACGTGAATACCTTTACCTGGGCCGGAGATTGCGGCGATTGCCATAATGACGGCGGCTTTGGGATTGTTGACGGCGTTCATCGTGGCACCTGCACCTTATGCCATAATAATCCGGCCGGCGGTAAAGGAACTACCATTGCCGGCGTTGACGGTGATGCCACCCTGGGCGCGGCTCTGGCTGATTTTAATACAGCAACCTGCCTCACCTGTCATCCAGCCGCTACTTATTCAAAGCCCTGGATTCATCATGATACAGCGCTGGCAAAAAGCGGCGATTGTACGACAGCCTGTCACAATACAACCACCGGTCATGCCGCGAATCACAGCACAATGGTTGCTTTAAGTTCTAATTGTGCCAACTGCCATACCGGCACAGAAGGTGGAGTAAATAATGTTCCGGTAAACGCGCTCAACAATAAAGTGCATGATGCCTGCACAACTTGCCATATAATTAATCTCACAACAAAGAATGTAGAGTTGGTTAAGGTTCCCACAACCAATGGACTGACAGTGGCCATGCCTAATGGCGGCACCGTGGGCGGCAGCGATGGCGGCGGAGACTGCGTCACCTGTCACGGCACTTATTTTACAAAACACAAGGCAGCAGATCACACAACTAAAATCACAGGCGTATCTCCTTGTATAGAGTGTCATACCGCCACCGCGGGTACGGCCACCGGCGCGCCGGTGAATCCTAATGATCCCAAAATTCATGATACCTGCGCCACCTGCCATGATACCGCCACCGGCGCTCTGCTAAGTACTACCGCGGCCAATGTAAACGGTTATGTCCGCGGTACCATGGCTCCCGGTACCTGCATCACCTGCCATGGTTCGTACTTCGATTACCATGTTCACGGCACCACCGGAGGTTATGTGAGCCACGATCTGACTTTTAATCCAGCGCTTGATTTAGCCCAGGCAGCTCCGGGTACCGGTTGTAACCAATGTCATGATGACGCCGGGCTTGGTCTTGGCAGCGGTGCCCTGTCCACCTGGGAGGCAATAAAGATTGAACATGCCACAGTTGGGGGCAAAACTCAAACCTCCGCCTGCGCCACTTGTCATAATTATGCCAACAATGGCAATCAGAGCGGTAAGCCTGACACCCCGCTCCTCGCCACGGTACAAAATACTATCACTAATGGCGTTAATAACATCTGTACCACCTGCCACACCGCCAAGAAAACCCCAAACACCCATGGCGGCCACGATGCGACAGTCTTTGCTGGTGCCCCTGTTTGTACCGCCTGTCATACCATTCCAGCTTCAGGGGTGGTTCAGGGTATTCATAAAAATATCTGCACGTTATGTCATGCCACAATGGCTGGCGGTAAAGGCACTACCGTCGCTGGCGTTGACGGTGACGCCACCCTGGGCGCGGCCCTGACCGATTTTAAGACAGCAACCTGCCTCACCTGTCATCCACCGGCCACCTTTCCCACCGGCGGCATTCATCATGATACGACACTGGCGATTAATAATGACTGCCTGACGTGTCACTCGAACAATATTTACCCAAATGCGGTTGTCCCGAATCACACGAGTATGATTGCCGATACCACGACGGCTCCCACCTGCGCCAGTTGCCATACCGGAACTCCGGGCACTATGAACGGGGCTCCGGTCGCTGCCGCTGATCCGCTGATTCATGATTCCTGCCGTACCTGCCATACCTTTGACGCCAACAAACGTGGCATTCTGGTAAATTTTACTAACAATAAGGGAGTGAATGGTAGCGGCTCGCTACCGGATGGTGGCAGCATTGGCGGCACTGACGGCGGCGGGCAGTGTACAGTTTGTCATACCGCGTCTGCGGCAACATTCCATCATACAAATACTAACGCCAAGGTCGGTAATTGTGAGTATTGCCACAATGATCCCAGGGTTCCGCGGGTGGCTGGGGCCTGGGATGCTTCTACTCCTGGAGATAACGGCAATAATTATGGCACTAACGTGCCAACTCAAATGGCCTGCCAGGAATGTCATGTCAGTTATAGCGGCGGCAATATGCTGATAACAAAGTTTACGAGAAGCAATTACACCTCCTATGCCGTTGACTGGGTCAGGACAACACAACATATCATTCCGAATACAGCTGGACGGATAAATAACTACGGCATATGTTTCAGCTGCCATAACGGGACGACAGCGGCAGCGGTCAGCGTGTGGCATGCCAGGCCAGACAAACACAGCCCTTCAACCTGGGCCTTGAACACTTCGGATCGTAATCGCTGCAATAATAATGACGCTCACTACGCGCCAGGCCGCTCCTGGGATGGTAACGGCGTAAAAGGTAACAACACCCATGTATCTTCCAGTATAGGCGGATTCAATCTTTTCTATAATTACTATAAGTCGAGTAAAAATGAAAAATATGAAAAGAACTGCAAGGATAACGATAAAGCCTTTAATAACCGCAGTCCATCAACGCCAGCCTTTAGTCTAATTAGCGTCCCAAGTGTCAGCGGCAACAATAATTCCGGTGGTTCTGTGCCTGTATTTGCCAGCCTTACCCCCAACACCGCCGCTGCCAGCGCTGGAACTCCTGATAATGTTAAGGTGCAGTCCGCGGTTTGGGACGGTTCTAAACTGACAGTAACGGCTACTAATACCGATGGATGCAACGCGTTGTCCATAATAACGGAGCCAGACGGCGTTAACCGCGGGCTAATGAGCGGTACTGCCACCTGTGCGCTTACCGTTAACATCGGCACCTTACCAACTACTGTTAATGTCAATACAACCAATACCAATGGCCTCAGCGTCATGGGCTATCCGGTAACGGATAATTCGGCTCCAGTACCAGCCAATGCGGTTGCTGATAATCTAAACGCCGCGGCTTCCGGGATTACTGAGCTTAATGTTACGGCCAATGATTCAGGCAGTGGTATTGTCATTACCTCTGTCAGCCAGCCGGCTCTTGGCTCCGCCACAATTACCGGCGGCGGAACAACTGTTGCTTACACTGGCGCCGGGGCAGGAAGCACCTCTTTTACCTATACCATTACCGCCAATGATACCAGCACCTCAACAGCGACAGTTACATTGACGATTGCGGCCAGTCAGCCACCGACCTTTGGGCAGACTTCATATACCATGCCCAAGGCCTCTGCCGATATAGTTTACTCTGCTTCCATTGCAGGTTATGCCACCGATCCGGATGGTGATACAATTACCTACTCCAGGGTGAGCGGTCCAACCTGGTTAACTGTAGCCGCTGACGGCACCTTGAGCGGAATACCTGGCGCGGGAGATTCAGGAGTTAACACCTTTACATTTCAGGCCCTGGCCGCCGGTGGTACAGATTCGGCATCCTTTAATATTACTGTTGACACGACACCACCACCCTTTACCAGCATTTTTGAAGGCTTCGAATCCTATACGGATGGTACCAGCGGCCCATGGGGAACACCGGCCTGGACACCTGGCGATACCGGCAACGGCTCCCTGGCCCAATATTGGTGGGTCAACTCGGGTGATACTCCATCCAGCAGCACCGGCCCTTCTGCCGCGGCCTCTGGGAGCAAATATGTATACCTTGAAACATCCAGCAACCAGGCATCAGATAATAATCGTGACTACTTCATCGAAAGCCCGGTTGTAGATGGATCAATCTATTCTTTAACGCTTTCCTTTGCCTGGAATATGCATATTGATGATGATAATGACGATGCTGTCCTTTGGGTTGAGGCCTGGAATGGCTCCGCCTGGGTAACGATCAAAACCGTCAATACCGGTGATAACGATAATGTCTGGAGTAATACAACCATTGATTTAAGCAATTATAACAATTCAGACCTCAAGGCCCGGATTTATTACCATCGTGGCACCGATACCGGTTATAAAAATGATATAGCCCTTGATAATCTAACTATTGAGGGTACAAATCGATAAAAGTTCACCGGCACCCCTTCTCATCCCTTTCAGGCCTTTTAGATACAAGAAGAGGGGACACTCATGGCATAAAAACCATGGGCGTCCCAAATATATGGCCATTTTTATAAGTTAGTAAAGCCTGAATCAGCGTCAAGAATAAAGATTTGACTCCCCAGCCCCTCCGGATGCTGCCCCCCATCGGCGCAGACTGAAAGAACTTACAGCGGCCACCATCCCGAAGGTCAGCATGCTGATAATCAGAGGCAGACCGTTGGTTTTGAAGAGATCGAGGATAAAGACCTTCACCGCCGCCGCCGCTACCAGGACGATGGCAGTAATCAGAATCTCTTTGTTGCGTAATTTTAGGGCGATAATCATCAAGGTGATAATCCCGAGATTCAGGATAACACTTCTGGCGCAATAGAAAGCGGCTTGATAATCCGGCATGTTCCGGCTCAAAACAGCATAAGCTCCAAAACGAAAGAAGACGTAAAATTGAAACAAACCAATCCACAGCAAAATAATGGCGCTGTAATCATGTTTATCTAAAAAATACAAAAATCCGGGATTGGCCGCCGGCTTATGATGACGACACCAGCGATAACACCAGAGAGAAAGCAAGGCCAAAAAAAGGCTACCGGCCATACCAGTTAGATAAGGAGTGGCAATAACAGAGAAATTACCATTTTTGCCCCCCCAAAAGATAACAACGGTCATAAATACATAGGCAATGGCCCTGGTGCCGCTGCTCTGCCATGATACTGAACGAACCAGAAGAACGGCAGCGGCGGCAAACATCAGGGGCAGAGCCAGAGGACCGGGGACAGCGGTGGCCAGTCCCTGCACCAGAAGAACGATAGCCGCCACCACAAATTCCTTACCACGCTTACCCCCCTCATAGTGTTTTACCATCCAGGCGGCCAGAAGCATATAGGCAGCGGAGACCGCAACCGCAGCCCAGCCTAAAACTACCTCCCCCCCGCCCAACCAGGGAATAAGTACGGCATACAGAGCAAAATAAGTCCCTCCAGCGACAATTACCGGCAGCAGATTATGAAATATATCTCGTTCCATACGTCCGACTCGATTAGCCCACAGGGTGGTATAGGTATAAAAGGCCCAGAACATAGAGAGCAGGACGGGAAAGAGATACAATCCCGTCAGCGGCAGATCAACGGCTTTATTTAAAAGATCAAAATTCAGTTTAAAGGAGAGCATGGCCCAAAACAGGAGGGCCATAAACAGGGCATGCCAACGCAGGGCATTACTGCATCCCCGCCGTGCAGCAAGATGGCCAAGCAGGACATTGGTAAAAATCAGCAGACCGAGAAATGGAAAATTAGGGTTGGGAAAATCAATGGCAAAGCCGCTGACAGCGGTACCCCATAGCGTGACAAAAAGCGTGGTTCTGGCTCTATAGTGAATAGCCGCCCATCCCACCGTTAGAGAGGAAATTATAAGTAACAAACAGGCGGCGGTATTACTTAAAGCCGCGAATTTACCATGTCCCTCCACCAACACCGCCAGAAACAGCAGGATACCGCAGATTGGAAATACCGGAGCCACGGAGCTGTTGCGCCCATAGAGGTATATACCCGACAGAACCAGCCCTGCGGCATAGATGAGACCGATATAGATACCAATTTCATGCTCCAGCACCCCATTGTCTGTCAGAGTACGGAGCAGAAGAGCAAATACTAACATGAATGATAAGGCGGCCAGACGTGGTAACAGGTCTTGGCCCATCTTGGCCCATGAACCAGCCTCCCCCGCTTTTAGCTGAACAGAGCTGGTTCCTTTTTCGTCTTTATTGCTGACTTTATGCTGTCCGGCCCCGGCAGCCAGCCCCTCCAGCCTCAAATGAAGCCCCTCGACCTGCTTTTTAATCAATAATAACTCAGCCGTTAAAAATTCAACCCTGCCCTCCAAAGACCCGAAAGATCCAGCCATAATCACCCCGCATTCATCAGGAATCCCCTTTCAGAGGGATCAGATAACAACCCATTAATAAATTAAAAATAAAAAAATTATTCCTTGCGCATTTCAAGACTTCATCGTATTCTAACCGCGCATACTACATGGTAGTACACTACTTTGTGGCACAACACAATGTAGTACACCACAAAGTGGTATGAATGAATTCCATATTTTTATGTCATTGTCAAGATAATCGGCTGTTATTTTTTTGAGACTCAAGGCAATTAACAGATAATTCAACTAAGGAGGTAGCGTATGAAAAACCATGTCTGGCGGCCTTTCGCAGTAGCGATTGCCGCCATAGCCATTCTCTTGCTGGCACGAGCAAAGATGGTTCCAGCAGACTTTGGAGTTCACGGTAAAAGTTTTACCTATAGCTTTTACCGTTTAGGGGCAATATCCGACTGGAAGGCAATGAAGGTTCATTACAAAGGCCGAAAATACTGCCAGGAATGCCACGAGGAAAAGTACAAGGCTATCATGGCCTCCCCACATAAGATAATCCAATGTGAAAATTGTCACGGCCCCGCTGTCGACCATCCAGATAATCCGGAGACCCTGCCCATAGATACCAGCCGCGGCCTTTGTCTGCGCTGTCACACCGGTCTCCCTTACAACTTGAGTAACCGGGCTGACCTGCCAGCCATTAATCCCGACACCCATAACCCAGGTAAGGACTGCGTCAACTGCCATAACCCGCACAACCCCACTCTGGAGGACATGAAATGAGTTGCACCCGAAGAAAATTTCTAAAAAATGCCTTCACCGGCAGTATCGCGGCCAGTCTGCCCTTAACGGCCTTTAAGCTTTTGAATCCGGCAGAGGTTCATGCCTCCATTGGTGATGCCAAAGTGCGCTGGGCCTTTCTCGTTGATGTCCAGAAATGTGTAGGGTGCGGCTTCTGTGTTAAGGCCTGCAAATTGGAAAATGACATCCCCTATGACCTGCCGGTGACCAGAACCTGGGTCGAGCGCTATGTAATAACCAAGGACGGCAAGGAACATATCGACAGCCCCATGGGCGGCAGAGACGGCTATACCTCTCCGGTAGTTGAGGGTGATGATGTTAAACCGAATGATATCAGCAAGGCCTTCTTTTTACCAAAACTCTGCAATCAATGTGAGAATCCGCCCTGTGTTCAGGTCTGCCCGGTGGGTGCCTCCTTCCAGACCAACGACGGCGTGGTATTAATTGACCGCACCTGGTGCATCGGCTGCGGCTATTGCATCATGGCCTGCCCTTACGGGGCCAGATTCTTTCATCCAAAATACAAGGTGGCGGATAAATGTACCTTCTGCTATCACCGCATCTCCAAGGGTATGAAAACGGCCTGCGTTGAAGCCTGCCCTTTCGGAGCCCGGCAGATTGGCAACCTGAAGGATCCCAATGACCCAATCACCAAGATAATTACCACCGAGAGGGTCTCTATCCTTAAAGATGAATATGGCACTAAGCCACAGGTCTATTACATCGGCCTGGATATGAGTGTGAGGTAAAAATATGACGCCACAACTATTTGTAGATGGTTTGAGTTGGACCACCAAAAGCGGCTTTGTCTATCCCAACGAGTTCATTTACTGGAGTATCCAGATTGTCCTCTATCCATACATGACCGGGCTGGTGGCCGGAGCCTTTGTCCTGTCTTCACTTTATCACGTCTTCGGCCAGAAAGATCTGCGCACCATTGCCCGCTTCTCGCTGGTATTCTCACTGGCCTTGCTGCCGGTGGCCATGATGCCGCTTCTTTTTCACCTTCAACAGCCGTTCCGGGGTATAGAGGTTATGTTCACCCCGCATTTTACCTCGGCAATTGCCGCCTTCGGCATCGTCTTTTCCACTTACGCCATTATCGTCTTAACTGAAATCTGGTTTGTCTACCGCCAGTATTTTGTGGAACAGGCCATGGCCCGCAAGGGTAAACCAGGTTTTGGCAACGGGGTAATGAGACTTATCTATAATATTCTTACCCTGGGCGCCTACAACCTGGAATCCGGTGCCATCGCGGTTGATAAAAAGGCGGTAAAAATCATGGCCGCCATTGGTATTCCGGTGGCCTGCTTCCTGCATGGTTATGCCGGGTTCATCTTTGGTTCGGTAAAGGCCAATGCCCTGTGGATGTCACCACTCATGCCGGTAATCTTCATCGTCAGCGCCGTGGTCTCCGGTATCGCCCTTTGTATGTTAACCTATATCATTATTATGGAGTGGAAGAAATTCAGAGCTACCCTGGCCCGCGGCCGGGGTGATGAGACTATCAAGAAATTGGGCGGCGTTGAAATGGATGTCATGATTAAGACGAAACGCTATCTTCTGGCCTTTCTGATTGCGGCCATCTCCCTGGAATTCTTAGACATGATTTTCAGGGGCTACACCGCCATGAAATCATGGGATATTCTCCGCGCTATCATGTTTCAGGAAGACTTTATCAAGATATTCGTTATGCAGTATTTCTTTGGTAATTTCATTCCGCTTGTTCTGCTGCTCTTACCCCGCCCCACCATCAAGAGGTTAATCGTCTCCCTCAGTCTGATTCTCTTTGGAGTCTTCATGATGCGTTGGAATGTCGTCATCGGCGGGCAGGCCTTCTCGCTCTCCTTTAATGGCTTTATGCATTATCATATGCCATTCTGGCCCACCAGCCTGGAGACCTATAAAGAGGGATTTTTCGGGGCTATAACCGTAGGAGTAACCCCGTTCGTTCTCTTCTGGCTGCTCAACAAGGTAGTACCGGCCATTGAGGAGAAAAGTTAATCAACCATAAACACTTAGCTGTACACTGAAAAAGGGGCCGGAAAATTTATTTCCCGGCCCCTTTTTTTATCCTGCCCGGCACCTTGTAAAACGGATCAGAAATGTACCGGCTTTCAGGTGCTGTTTTTTATGCGGATGCTTCGTTGAAACAATCGGATTTCACCGGAATAAGCAGGGGGGGAATATCTCAAGCCTGTTATCCGACGGGATACGCAGATCGTTGAGGGCGGCAAGTTGATAGTTACCCTATATTTTAACAAAATACGGCAAGGCGGTTAGAATAACACCAGACAAGATAAGAATATAAACATTTGAGATAAAATATGGGCAGACCATTAACCCCGTACCACTGAGAAGCGGGATAACAGCCTTTTGTTTTTTACCATAGACAAAAAAGCCGAAACCGATTGAGCTGAATATCACTCCCCATATCAAAACAGATGTGTTCATTTGATGTACTCAGAGTTGATAGCGTCGTAAAAAGTCCGATCTACGGTGTTGTGGCGTTTCGGCAGACCTTCGGCATACCATATGTATGGCCGAAGCCCTGCCGAACCACCACGCCTCGCAGTCTTCGCTTAGCTGACTTAGCCATCTTTAGTTAGTGATGGACTCTTTACGAGTCCATCAGAGTTACTTATCTTTAACTTTATTCCCGCTCCCGCTCACCCTGGTAGTAATAACCGCCACCACCCGCCGATTTTTGATGCGTCCGGCAAGGGTGCTGTTATCCGCGACGGGATGAGATTCACCATAGGCCTTTATTCCGAGACGTCCAGCCTCAATCCCCCGTTTTACCAGATAATCCTTAACAGCCAGGGCCCGCCGTTCAGAGAGACGCAGATTATAGGCCTCGGTGCCGATTGAACAGGTGTAGCCCTCCAGAATTGTTGTGGTATCCGGATATTTTTTCATAAAATGGACAACCTCTTCGAGACGTCTCTGATACTGAGGTTTGATAACCGCCTTATCAAAATCGAACAGAGTCCGCAGGTGTACCCGCAGCACCTTGTCATGCTTTAATTTTTTATATGATAAGGGCGGCGCCTGTTTAATTGCCGGAGCCTTTGGCGGCATGGTCTTAGCGCTCTCAGAAATCACCGGCGGCGGACTGCTGATGTCAAAAAGGACACTCTCCATAAAATCGCTGATAGCGGCCGAATCATCAAGCCTCGAGGCCCGGACAGTAAAACCGCCGCCCACCCTGTCCGGCAGTTCTGAAGCCAGTTGAAAGGCTGCCGGGTCAGAACCGATGAGTATGGGATAAACCTTTAGGCGGCCCTTATAGTATTCATTCATCATATCCGCCGTATCAAGCAGGGCCCGTCGGTAAGGAGATGAAAAGTCACTGATTATAATAATAGCGGTACGACCCTTAACCAGCTTCATCTCCAGATATTCCGCTTCCAGGGCCTGAGCCAGAGGATTAAACATGGAATCCGCCGGGGTATTATTAATAATCAGCTTTCTAAGGCCCTTTTTATCACCCTGGGCCATGCCATACACCAGGGTATTCTTAAAATCATATTCATTAGCGTTCGGACCGAATATCCTTAAACCCTGCGTTAAATTAATATTTCTGGGGATGGTAAGTTCCAGGCGGTCAAGCAGGGCCAGAGCCAGATCACGTCTCAACACCCCTTTTTTACGATACAGAAGGCTGTCGGAGTCATCAAGCATGAAAATGAGATTATCCACCTTCTGCACATGACGGCCGTCGGTAAGACGTTCCGCGATATTTATTACATCTTTATCAACAGCAGGCAGAGCCGGATGACGGGAGGAGGCGAAGTGGGTCTGACAGGAAGTCAGCAGTACACAAAGGGCAAGAAGAACCAATAAGCGGATTTTTGAAGGCATGTCTGTTTACCGGGGCAAAGGTTAAATGATTTTATACCAACCACCTTTATATTGTATGCAGAACTGGTTATGTCCTGTCAAGCGGCAATTTGCCTATGTCTGGCCGCCTAATAGTTTATAGAGAACATAATGCCATGAAACCGTAATCATAAAAAGGGTAAGGAGAACAAGAGACAGCCACCCGGCCCGCCGCTGAAAGGCGGCAATTACCGTTTCAAGCCCGGCCCGATGGCGAAAAGGCTCAACAGCCGGAGCCGCCAGGCCAAAGAACACGGCCGGGAAAAGGGTGAGATAAATGAGGTAACCGATATAATAATATTGGGGCTTCAGAATACAGAAGGGGCAGTGATGATATGGCATGGCATAGACATAAGACGAGAAGACAACGGTAATGGAAACCAGGGCCAGCCAGAGAAATAAAAGCCAGAGCAGGCCGTCTGCAAACATGATCGATCTTGACGGCCATTTCCGGTTAACAAGCCCCAGGGCATAGAGCAGCATACCCGCGGCATAAAACATAATCACCAGAGTGCTGCCGTTCAGGCTGCCCAGCAGATTCATGCCGCCGCCCTGGCCGGAGCTGTAGACCACGGCGCAGCAGGAGGTAATAATATTGGGATGGAGATTCAGGAGATAAAGGGTCTGCAGAGTTATATCGCCTAACAAAAAGGGCAGGAGAATAAGCAGATAGATAAATTTCAGCCGTAACAGCGGATAATCCTCACGACTGATATCCAGTTTATGAAGGACGATCCAGAAGCCATAAAGGAAAACACCCGCCAGTTTAATATAGAGGGCCGGCATACCGTACTGATTGGCCAACAAGGAACCGGTGGCACACATGGCGCCATTTATCACGGCGCTGAATTTATCAGCCGCCAGGGTAAAGAGGATCAGGGATACCACCTGCAGCCCCATGGCATTCTGCACCAGGGTGGAAGCCAGCCAGGTTTCATTCTCCAGGCGAATCTGGCGGTTGGAGTCCGAGGCCGGATCCCAGTAACGGAGAACATTAAGGGCAGTGCGGCCAGCCGCGGCTATAAGGCACAAAGCCAACACACTTATCAGACAGAGGGCTATGCTCCAGGGATTAAGCAGCATGAATCCGGCCGTCCTCAATGCCGATAATACGCTCCACGGCCGGGTGCTCGGTAATTAAATGATCATGGGAGGCCAGAATAATGGTCTTCCCGGCCCGGCGCAGATCATCCATGATCTTCATAAATCCCAGGCTCAACTCTCGATCCAGGTGGGCGGTGGGTTCATCTGCCAGGATAATCGGCGGATCATTAATCAGCGCCCTGGCAATGGCCACCCGCTGTAACTGACCGCCGGATATCTGCCGGGCCGGGAAATCGGCCCGATGCTCCATCTCCAACATCTTTAGAAGAGACATGGCCCTCGCCTGGCGCTCTGCCGGCGGCACCCCAAGGGGCATAAGCGGCAGCCCCACATTCTCCAGGACGGTTAAATCAGGCAGGATATTAAACTGCTGGAAGATAAAACCGATATTCCGCCGCCGGTGAATGGTCATAAAACGATCCGGCAGCCGGGACAGCGGCCGCCCGGCAATGGCGGCCCGGCCGCTGCTGGGCGGGAAGATACAGCCGATGATGGAAAGCAGGGTACTTTTACCGGAGCCGCTTGCCCCCTGCAGGCAGACCATGGCTCCCGCGGCAATTTCGAGATTTATATGACGCAGAGCCACAACCTCGTTGGGCAGATTACGGTTATATATCTTGCAGACATCTTTTAATTCAATCAAGGGCATGTCAGTTCACCGCGGCATCCGGCGGAATAATGGCGGAACGCCAGGCCGGAACAATGGTAGCGGCCATATATGGCGGTACCACAAGAGAGAAAATCAGAAAAATATCACTAAATTCCAGGCCCGGCCGCAGCACCATCTCGGGGTGGATAACCGACCAGCCGGTAAGAATGGGGCGGAACAGCCCGGCCCCCATGAAGGATACATGGGCATAAGCCAGGCTGCAACCCAGCAGAAAAGACATGAAGGAAACGATGAAGCCCTCATAGAAACGCAAGCCCAGAATATCAGCGGTCTGCCAGCCAATAACCTTGAGAATAGCCACCTCCCTCTTCTCATCGGGGTTCATTCCCGAAGCCTTGTCCCAGGCAAAAATAATAAAGGCGGCAATGGCAGTGAGCAGACAAATAGAGGCAAAACCGCCCCGCCAGCCAAAGACCTCGCGATAGGTCTCTTTGATCTGGCTCTTGGGTACCACCCTGGTGTCGGGCAGCCGGGCGGCTATCTTGCGGGCAATGGTAGTCACCTCCCGGGGATTGGCCACATAAACGCAAAGATCAGTTACCAGACCCGGCTTGATACCAAAGAGATCACGACTGTCGGCTAAATTCATCAAAATCGTATCCGTGGTGAGGATATCGGTACTGGGCATAAATTCCCCGGAGACTTTAAGGGCCTTCAGGCTGTAATCCGGCCGGAACAAAGAGAGCATGGCCCCCTTGGCGGGCAGCCGCAAAGCCTCCTTAACCCCGGTACCGACCAGAGCCTCACCGGAACCGGGCAGAAGGCTGCCCTTGATTAAGGCCTTATCCAGAAGGCCCCCCATTGGCATTTTTTTATAATTTAAGCCGATAACCGTATAATTGGCCTTGGTGGTGGCATCAAAATAATAGCCCCAGATTCGGGGAACCACCCGGCGGATACCCCAGATCCCCTTTAATTTCTTGATATAATCCAGGGGGATAGATTCCTGGCGGCCGGCGCTCATCTTCTGGATGATAATTTCGGGGGTCGCCTGTAAATCCTGATCAACGAGATTATTCAAGGCCTTGATGGTGAACTGGAAGGAGGCGGCCAGAAAAATAACCGCCGAAAAGATAATAACAATTCCACCCGTCTTCAGACGCCGCCGCCAAAGACCCTGGAGTGCGTAATCAAGAATATTCAGCTGTTTGGCCAATGACATTTCAGATAGCGCCTATAATTGCCGGGACGGCCGGAGCCGGCCGGCCTTAACAGGCGGCGCCCAAAACGAGCCGGTGGGGAAGTGTTCAATTTCACCGGGATAATCCATAAACGGCACCACCCCGTCAGCAAGAACCGGATGGCGGGTATATCTGGCCTCGGTGGCGATGCAGAGATCAGTGAGGCCGAGGGCGGCGGTAACTGTCTCTGCCGCCCTTCGCCCTTCAACCGCCATGCGCTTATCATGAACATTCCAGGCATACATAAGCAGATCAACAACCAACAGCATGCCGACTATATAAAAAAAAAGCCGCGCTGGACGCATGGCTATTTCATCTTCATCATCTGACCGCCGCGCATGACCTCATCCTGGGCCATGGTAATCTGGTCAAATTTCATTATCATATGGGCCTTGTGATCCCCGGCAAAGGACTTAGCCGCCTCCTTAGAGGCAAAGGGGATAAACTCTTTTCCCATGGGGCCGTGGACATCGCTGCCAACCACAAAAAAGGCCTTCCTGGCATCAACCCACTTCAGAGTGTAATAATCCTTAACCATTACCGCCTTAAAATCATCAGGGCTGGTACCACCGTATTTATCAGGTGAAAAATAATAGGCCAGCATATCCTTGGGACCGTCAAAATATTCGGTCTTACCATTTTTCAAGACAATCTTGGCAATCCAGTTGGGATACCGGGCCACAAACATCCCGCAAACCGCGCATCTGGTATCCTTGTTGACCCCCGGATCTGAGGCCGCCGGAGCCGGACGAACCGCAGCCAGAATAAATACTAAGGACAGAACCACCATGAGTCCAACATCAGTCACTCTGTTTATGCTCAAACAACTATTTTGTTTCATTGATTTACTCCTTATTTAAATTACGGGTAACAGGCTTTTTCACCAGAAATTTACCGAGAAGTGAATCTAACTGTTCCCTGCTCACCCCGCCTAAAATAGCGGCAACAATCCTGTGCTGTGGATTCAAGACAATGGTCTGGGGGACAAGATTAACCCGATATTTATCGGCGACCTCCTTCCTGGCATCTGAAATCACCGGAAATTTTATCTTTAGATCATCAACAAATTGTCGCAGATCCTCACCCCTGGCGGCGGTATCAAGATAGACTATCAACAGGCCCTGATCTTTAAACTCCCGATAATACTGGTTAAAAACCGCGGTATCAGCCCGGCAATACCGGCAGTTGGGATAAAAAAATCTTAACACCACCGGCTTACCTATATAGGCATTAAGGATGATCTTCTGCCCTTGCAGATCAAGGGCCGTAAAGGGCGGCGCCACATCCCCCATACGCAGTTTTTTATGATTATTACCGGAGCAGGAGGTAAAAAGTAAGAGGGGCAGGATGACAAAGATAAACAGCCGGCCGGCAGAGACCTTATAATTATCTGGCTTAAGCATGCAAAACCCCCTGGCGCATCCGCAGGGTACGGGGATTATTCTGCGAGACACCCAATTCGTTATTATGGGTTACCACGAGGAAGGTACAGCCCTGTTCGTTATATCTCCTGAACATGGCCAGGATATCATTTTCGGTTTCCTCATCCAGATCGCCGGTGGGTTCATCGGCCAGAATAATCTCCGGCTTGTTCATGAAGGCCCGGGCAATAGCCACCCGGCGCTGCTGACCGCCTGAAAGCTGGCCGGGAAAGGCCTTGGCCTTATCCGCCAGACCAATTTCTTCGAGAAGTTTATAGGCCAGAGCCGTACAATCATGCTGATGATGACCGAAGCACAGGGGCAGAGCCATATTTTCCAGAACATTCAGGGAGGGGATGAGACTCGCGAACTGGAAAATAAAGCCAATGGTTTTATTTCTCATAACGGAAAGGGCCTGATCCGACTGCTGCCAGTTCGAGGTATTATGAATTAACACCTCCCCCTCATCGGGCCGGGTAAGACCGCCGACAAGGCTTAAAAGAGTAGTTTTGCCTGAACCGGAATGACCCAGGATTACCACAAAATCTCCCTTATCAGCCGTAAACGATGCCCCGTCCACCGCTTTCAACAGTTTATTGTCGCTGCGATAAGTTTTGGTAATACGCTTGCATTCAATGAGCATTCACGCCCCCTTCTTTTTTGTTTTTCTGGGTAATTATTCAGCAATATTCCACCAACCGATACATTTAAACATCAGGCTGAACAGTTACATTTTTTTCTTGTAATTATGCCACTGAGTGGTAGTATGTCAACAACTAATTTGGGATTGTCTAAAGATATTAAAAAAAGACATGAACGAAAGGTAAGGGTAAGGTAAGAAGAGAGAAAGCGAAGACTCCTTAATTATTTAATATAGATTAACGATCACCGCAACATCTTTTTACCAAGCCTTTGAGAGAGAGATGGGGCTCTAACAGTCAGGAAACAAGAGAGCCTGTTTGTTAGAGCCCCGACAATTAGTCACCAAATGGTGATAACTTTATTCAGGAGGGAGACATGAAGATTGTGAAAAAAAATGTACTGAAAAATGCGCTCATTGGAGCAATGGCCCTGGGACTGGTCGGCCTCGGTACTACAAGTCAGGCCCAAAAAGTTTATACCACCACTTTCTATGTGGCCGGCATGGGCGGTCACTTCGCCAAAGCGGAGATGACCATCGACCCGACTTTACCGGCACCCTTGCAGCTCCATAAATTAACCAGAGTTGTTATCGGCGACGCGGATTCCCACCCCACCCATGACGCCAGAATTGACAATATGAACCGCAATATCATGTTCTGGTCCACCTACCACATCGATCCCGCCACCGGCATGCCCCATGTTGGTAAAACCAATCTTCTCACCGGCAAGGTATTGGAGGATGTCAATGTCTCGGTTCCAGCTCAGGCCACTCATACCCATCATATGTACTGCGCCTCAGCCCAGACCGACAAATATTTTATCCCCATAACCATGACCAACAAGGCCTATATTGATGTCTTCAGAAAATCAGACCTCAAGCATGTCCGCCGGGTATTCCTTGAGGGGACAGCCGCCGACATCCATAAGCCTTATCTTTTTTACCACGGCACCAACTCACCGGATATGAAGGAATTACTCATAACCATTAATGAGGCCGCCAAACCTCAGGGCGCCCCGATTGGCAAGATGGATATGTTTCTGCTCGACATGGATGCCCTGGTAAATCATGGCAAGGTCAAGGTTCTGGCCCACGGAATCGCCCCCGGCGCCCCCGGCAAGACCATGAGTTTCCGCCAGTATTTCTCCCCCGACGGTAAATACATTGCCAACTCCGGTGCCGACCGCATGTATCTCATCGACGCTCACACCCTCAAAGTTCTGGATGTTGCAATGATGGGCAAGCTGGAAGAAAATCATGATGATATCTTTACTCCGGACAGTAAATACATTATCGCCACCTCCATAACCAAGACCCTGGAAAGCGGTAATGCCCAGAAAATCAGCATGAAAAATCCCAGCTGTACCACTGAGGTTGCCCCTAAAGGTCAGTTAGGCCCCAATGATTATCTCATGGACGGCCAGTTGAAACTTTATGATGTCAAGGCCAGAAAATTCATCGGCAAGGCCACCTCTGTATGTCTACCCTGTCATAACGAAGAGGGTGTTGACCAGCACGCCGTATTATGCGGAATTGATGCCAACTGGAAAATCTAATTTTTTCCATTCAGCAAGGAGTCGTCCATAGTAACTCCTTGCCATAAAAAAGTCCGCAGATGGCAGAATGCCATAGGCGGACTTTTTTTTATCTTAATTTTTCTGTGAGCAGACTATGCCGAAACAAATTAAAATTTCCATTGCTCGTATCGCCTTAAAAGGGGTTTCCCGCAAACTGTTTCGTAACCTGGTGTTGATCCTCGCCGTGGGGATGCTGGTGGCTCTCCTCACCTTTGCCCGTCTTTTTAATAAGGCGGTCAACGACGACCTCGAAGCTGCCAATAAACGCCTTGGGGCAGATATTGTCATGGTGCCGGTGGAGGCCATGGACAAAGCCGAAGAGTTTATTCTGGAGAGCAAAGAAAAAACCTTCTACATGGACAAAAAGATATTTGATGAGGTCAAAAACGTCCCTGGAGTTGCCGCCGCGACCTACGAGATTTACCTGAAGACCCTGGCCTCAGGGTGTTGCAGTATTGTCGACGGCCAGGTGGTGGCCATTGACCAGAAGACAGACTTTATTGTCCGCGCCTGGCTTGATGAAAATGCCCCGCCCCTCAAACAAGGTGAGGCCTATGTCGGCAGTTATGTCTACGAATATCTCGGCCTGATTGATACTCCAACCCTTTTCGGCCATCCGGTGAAGGTGGTGGCCCACCTCAAAAAAAGCGGCACCGGTTTAGATCATGCCCTCTTCATCCGCCAGGAGGACCTGGATATGGTCTCACCAGCGGCCCTGGGGAAATATAACAAAAACAAAATTTCCCTGATTTTTATCAAGATAAAGCCGGGCTATGATCTCGACGACATGGCCGACAAACTACAGACCATCGCCCCGACTACCGGTATTATGACCAGGGGAACCCTTGGGGCCTCGGTGCGGGCAACCTTGAGTGACATAACCAGTATATTTTCCATCACCATTATTATTTCATCAGTCCTGGCCATTTTACTGGCCTGGTCAACCTTTACCGCCATGGCCAATGAACGGCAGCGGGAGGTGGGAATTTTGCGGGCCATTGGCGCCCAACGCCGCCATATATTCGAACTGTTCCTTGGAGAAGCTCTGATTATCAGCTTCTTCGGTGGACTGCTTGGGGTGGTATTAGGCCATGAATTAATCAGTTTCCTGGCCGCTGATTTCCATATCATCAAAGAGCTGCACGCCACCACCGCCATAACTCCGGGCAATATTCTCGTCAGCCTGGAAGCACTGGGTGTCGGCATACTGGTCTGCCTGACCGGGGCCTTATTACCGGTGATCCGGCTGGCAAACATGGAACCCCTCCAGGCCATTAAAGAAGAATAGTAACTATTCAGCAGCACTCCATCTTTGCCCATTTAGGACTTCTCGAATACCAAAGTATGCTTCGAAGTCCTAAATAAACAAACCTGGAGCACTGCTGAACAGTTACGCTCCGGGGGGGTTCGTCACTTTTAGGCATCACGCTGAATAGTTACGAGGAATAGAGATACGGCAGGCTTAATAAATTCCTGAATCAAAAATCTTTTTTAAACAATTAACCGCGTTTTCACCGATGATTGTGGAAACGCGGTTATTGATTGAAATCCTAAGCTGCTCAATCCGAGCGAAAAGCCCTGACCCCCTGAGCTGAACTATTCAGTAAATTACCGGCAGCCCTTCTTTTTTCCATTGGGCGATACCGCCCTTAAGATTATATAATTTTGTATAGCCTTTCCTGGCCATTATCTGCATCGCCGCGTAGCTGCGTCCTCCTATGGCACAGTAGAGAAGAATTGTTCTGTTTTTGGGCAGATTATAATTTCCTCTCATGATATTCCAGAATGGAACCAGCACCGAATTTTGTAATTTGCCTTCCTTTAACTCCTGCGGTGAACGAACGTCAACAATAAGCAAATCAGGATTTTCACCAATGAGCCGCATAACCTGCCGCGGGGTGAGCACCTTGTGGAAAGGGGCCTTGACAGCCACCGCCGAAACTGAGCTGGAGGCTTTTTGGGAAACCGCGCTGTTACTGCTGTTTTTTGAACATGAGATTAACAGCAGTGCCAGAACAACAAGAAGACATACCTTTTTCATAAATTCACTACTCCATTTTAGATTTATTATGTTTTGGGCAGAGAGGCCGAAACGGTGATTGCACTGCGAGATTCAGAGTTCATGGGGGTAATTGATATTATTCCAGGCTGGAACAAGTTGAGACGGCGGCTGGACAATCCGCACATGCTCCATGCCGCATATATGCCTTATTTTGAACTTACCAGCCCTGACCATTGCCTCAAAAACAGGGCCCATCCGCCAGCTGTATAAAGCGAATAAAGGCTGATAAAAATTCGTCTTCGGTACCAAAGCCCAGTCTCCGGCCCGGCGCTGCCTCAAGAGCCAGGAGACGGCCGCCGTTGAGATATCAGGCATGTCACAGGCACAAACCAAAAATGAGGCCGTGGGACAATAGCGGCTGACCGCCAGGATACCAGATAAAGGTCCGGCGCAATTCGGGGCATCAGTCAGACGCTGCCACTTGCCGGGGGGTAATTCCCCGGCCCCGGCAACAACTATTTCACGACAAAACGGGGTTAAAATACGGGTTATATGCTCAAGCCATGACAGTCTGCCGCCCTTGACCGGCAGGAGATGCTTGGGGCTTCCCATCCGGCTGCTTTTACCACCGATAAGAATACAGCCAATGGGTCTTTCATTAATGAATTCCGTCATTTGCCGCCCGCGTCATTCAGCTGCCGGCATAAGCCCCTGTTGAATAACATAGCTAATCATCTCTGCCGTATTTTTAGCCCCTATTTTACGCATGATATTGGCCCGGTGATGCTCCACGGTACGGATACTGATCCGCAGAACATCGGCAATTTCCTTACTCTTATTGCCCTCCGCTACCAGCACAATTACCTGCTTTTCCCGATTGGTAAGCAGCTTGCCGGTCAGACGGCCGCCAACACATAATTTCTCCAGTTCGTGAGGAAGAAAATTATCCGCCAGCACAGGTGAGATATAACATCTGCCGTCCAAACATTGTTTAATGGCAGTTATGAGCTCGACATCAGAATCTTCCTTCAGGGCATAGCCATTGGCTCCCTCCTGCATGGCGCTACACAAAAACTCCTTACTGCTGTGCATGGTAAGAATTAAAACCTTTATCCTGGGCCTCACCGCCCTCACCTCTTTAATGGCCTCAATACCACGCATATGGGGCATGGAGATATCAAGGAGAACTAAATCGGCCGGGGTATTTTCCAGCAGAGCGATTAATTCCAAACCGTCAGCCGCCTCACCAACTACCCGCAGGTTATCTTCACCGTCAATAATTTTTTTCAACCCCCGGCGGATTAAGACATGATCATCTGCCAGTATAATACGCGCTTCTTTCATATATAATTCACCCTGTTGTTTTTTAAAGGAATAGGCCTGGTTACATTTTGTCGAAAACAGCTGGTTTTCAGCACAACCAAAATATTTACATCAGCGCCAACATATTATTTTTATAAGCGTTCAATTAACCACATTCCTGGCTCCTGCTGCTAATTTTCTCCCACTCAAAACCGGTGATATTTTTTTCTTCTGAAGTGAAGTTTATACCAACAATATAAACATCTTGCCCACCGGCAATATATTTTTCATGGTAGCCCTTTTCTTTGATCTGCACCAGTGCCTTATCCGGTTGGTCTACCTTGAACTCAATAACATATACCTTGTCCGATAAAATGATGGTCATATCCACCCGACCCTTATTGGTGGAATCCTCGGCAATTAACGGTAATCCAAGCGAGGCCAGATAGGCGTATGTAACAGAGGCGTAATACCCTTCATATCTTTGAATGATTTT
>JAJRZN010000084.1 GCA_024275235.1 Deltaproteobacteria bacterium | reverse complement strand
TTTTTTCATTATTTTTCAAAATGTTTACGAAACCAATTTTAACAAACGACACTATTGCTTCATTTCAGCACCCTCCGGGAATTGCTGGTGCCTAATCAACCACCTATTCAGTCATGATGGGTAAGCGCTCCATGAACACTCTGCTGCACGCACTTAAGTACCTCAATATACAGGGGGTATTATCGGGGTACTTAATTACGCACAGCAGGGCGTCCCTGAAACGCTTACATTCCGAGAGGTTATAAAGTCAAGAGTGTGGTTTATTGAGCGCTTACCATGATAGCGTCGTAAAAAGTTCGATCTACGGTGTTGTGGCGTTCGCATACGATCGTTGTCGTACCGCTCGGCAGACCTTCGGCATACCATATGTATGGCCGAAGCCCTGCCGAACCACCACGCCTCGGAGTCTCGTAAACTCGCTTACCTGTATATCAAACTTTTCGCAGTCTTCGCTTAGCTGACTTAGCCATCTTTAGTTAGTGATGGACTTTTTACGAGTCCATCAATTAAATAGTTGTGAAACTTGGGTTTTTACGAGTCCATCAAAGAACATTGCTTAACTTTACCCATTAATTGTCTTGACAATAGGGTTCACTATAGTTGACTGCAGGAAGTGTTGATCAGCAAGCAATTAAAACTGAAATTTGTGATGTTATGGAAGGGACGGAATATGCTTTCAATATGCGGGCAAAACGTTACCGGGGGCTGTCAGCATAATTTTTATCTCAGTTATCACCAGAGCCACAAGGGCTCATAGAAATAAACGTTAATATGAAATTTTTTTTCATTATCACTTATCGACTATTACCTGTCGTCATAGTTCTCTGTTTACTATTTGTCACATCCTTTCTACTGGAATTCTGGAAAAAATTCTCAAGGCGTGGCAAACGGTCTCCGCTGAAAAATTATAAATTGTGGCGAAATCCAGGGGAATCGTTACAAACACAAATTGATGATGCAAAAATTGATTTGATGGCTGACCTCGCTGTCATTTCTTTTTCGGTTGTTATTTTCTCACCATTTTATGTAACCCAGACAATCTCCTGGCAAAAGGGCGAAGGAACCCAAGCCAATTTCTGGATTGCTATTTTCTGCAACTTTGCACTTGTCGCATTTTGTTTCCGGCGCATAATAAAAACCTGGACAGCAAGACACAATCTGCAACTGGGCCTGGATGGTGAAATGTATGTAGGTCAGCAACTAAATCACCTTATGCTGTTTGGATGTCGGATTTATCATGATTTCCAGTCGGATAGATTAGGCAACATTGATCACATCGTGGTGAGCCCTTCAGGAGTCTATGCCATAGAAACTAAGGGGAAATATAAACCAGACAAACAGCGTGGCAAGAAAGATGCCGAAGTTGTTTTTGACGGGAAGTCTCTCCATTTTTCTGATGTATTTCAAACTGACCAACCCATTAAACAGGCGCAAAGAAACGCAGAAAATCTTACCAGGTGGCTGTCAAGTTCTGTAGGAGAAACAATACAGGTTACACCTGTGGTTGCTTTACCTGGTTGGTTTATCACCTGTAAGGCTCCTCCCGGAAACGTAAGATTTATCAATGGTAAGATTGTGGAGGATACCGGCCAGCTTGTAGAAAAAAAGGTTAAAAGTTCTGTTTTTTTCCGTAACAACAATATTCAGCATATTTTTTCTGCTGATCTTTTTGGTCGTGTTGTTCACCAACTTGATCAAAAATGCCGAGACGTTGCGCCTGGAGCATATAATATGAATTGACGTACCATGAGCAAGTTTTTTGCCTGTGCGCTTCACGGTGGCCTACTTAACATACTTGCGGGGACAGAGACGACAGGCCACGATAAAAGTCCTATGAACCGTATATTGCACATTCATTGTCTTCCTACATCTACGATATAGATGATAGAGCGGAATCAGAAAGCCTCGCCATCCGCAGCCGTCTTATGTATGAAATTGCGGAGTACATCAAACGAGAAAAAATCACCCAGGCCCAGGCGGCGGAGCTTATGGGCGTAAAGCAGCCACGAATCAGCAACCTAATCCACGGCAAAATCGAGCTTTTCACCATAGATATACTCATAACTATGCTGGCCAGGGCTGGCCTTGCGGTTGAGATCACCATGAAACATGCCGCGTAAATGGCCATAGTCGTCAAAGAAAAGAAACGTAAGCGCTCCATGAACACCCTGCCGCATTTGGCCCAGCTGCTTATATTATGACGAAAACAGTAATGCCCCGGGAAATTGAGCTACTTAATTAACCCCCTTGTGATAGGGGTTAATGGTCAATACCGGGCAGGGGGCATTTTTAACCACCTGCTCCGCGACACTGCCAAAGAGGACTCGTTCGATACCTTTATAGCCGTGGGTACCCATGACAATCATCCCGGCATCAATCTCTTTGGCGTATTTAATAATCTCCTCACCTACATCACCAGTGGCCGTGTGGCGGCCACAAGCCTCGGGATTTTCCAGATTATCTTCCAAAAAATTATCCATTTTTATGGTGGCGCTTTCAAACATCTCGGCCTGGAACTGGTCTATGGGAATATGGGGGACAAAAAAACCGGAATAATCTTCAAAACTCTGTACCACAAAGAGCGTTTCCAACTTAGCACCGAAATTTTCCGCCACGCTTACCGCCTCTCGCAGAATTTTTTTGGAGTTATCTGAAAAATCAATGGGCACCAATATAGTTTTGACATTTTTCATCATAATTCTTTCCCCCTTTTTTTAATTTGAGGCGGCCTGGTGGCTTTATGCCGGGAGACAAGTTAAAATTCCCCTATCCCACAAGTATCGTAAACTAAAATTTTATAACCAACTCTTTTTTATTGTCAAGGACTTACTAAATATTTATGATGGCTCAAATAATGACGCAGTCATACACCATCGGCACCTATCTGCATTTTAAGCTGAGTTACGGCGAAAATTGATTATTTGATGGCGCCGCAAAAAGTCTGATCTTCGGTATTGTGGCGTTTCGGCAGACCTTCGGCATACCATATCGGCAAAAATTAATTATCCGCTCCCGTGCATAATTTTATAGAGAACATTGAACATATATTTCAACCCAGAGGACTGCTCGCCCAGGCCCTGCCCGACTATGAGTCACGCCCAGGACAATTGGCCATGGCATGTGCCGTGGCTCGAACCTTGGAAAGCCCCGGCGATTCTCTGCCGGAGCGGGCCGAGATGCTGGCGGTGGAGGCCGAGACCGGAATCGGCAAGACCCTGGCCTATCTGATACCGGCGGTTGTCGGAGGCCGGAAAGTTGTGATCTCCACCGGCACCCTGAATCTTCAGGAACAGATTCTTGACAAGGAAATTCCTCTTATTCAACGACATATAAAGGCGGATTTAAAGGTTGTCTGCGTCAAGGGCCGACGTAATTATGCCTGCCTCTTTCGGGCCAAACAATTTTTGGCCAGCCCGCAGCTGCTGCTCTTTAAGCGAAGTGAAGAGCTGGAATTACTTAGTGACTGGCTGGCCCATACCCGCCTTGGCGAGCGTGCTGAATTAAGCTGGCTGGGGGATGATTCTCCTCTGTGGGAGCAGATATGCTCCAGTACGGCCAAATGCCTCGGCGGCCGCTGCCCGGATAATGCCGCCTGCTTCATCGGCCGCTTGCGCAAAACGGCGGCTCAAGCCCAGATCATCATCGTCAACCATCATCTGTTTTTTTCTGATCTCGCCATCCGCCGTTTTGGCCACGCCGAGATACTGCCCCGTTATCAGACGGTGATCTTTGATGAGGCTCATCACCTTGAAAACGTAGCTACCAATTATTTCGGCACCTCAATCAGTCTCTATCAGATAAAGGAGCTTGATAATGATATAGAGGAGTTGAGTGCGGGATTAGCCAAAACAAGCCGGCTTAAGACTAAGCAGATCAGCCGGGCTTTAATCGCCCAGGCCACTGAATTTACGGCGATTTTTCCGACTCGGCCGGGCCGTTACCCCTTAGAGGAGATTACCAGCCATAAGTCCTGGGCCGGAGAATTAAATTCACTTCAGGACGCCTTCGAGACCCTGGAGCGTCATCTTGATAGTTTAATTATTCACAACCCGGCCTGGGAAGGACACCTGCGGCGCTGCCGGGAATTGAGCAATTCTCTCAGCCTGATCTGTATGGACATGGAAACCTCCTCAGTCTATTGGTATGAACGACGAAAAAGGAATTTGATCCTTACCGCCTCACCCATTGAGGTGGCCAACGAATTGCGTAAACATCTCTATTCTCAGGTCAGCAGTCTTATCTTTACATCTGCCACATTGACGACCGGCGGTAAATTTGCTTATATGTTCAAATGTCTCGGCTTAGACGAAGAAACCGAAACCCTGCGGCTGGCATCGCCCTTTGATTACGCTGGGCGAACCAGGCTCTACATCCCGGCATCCGGCTTTCCTGAACCACGGGAGGCGGCTTATGGCCCGGCGGTTCGTGAGCAGTCCCTGAAGTTGATAAAGGCCGCCGGCGGCCGGGCTCTGCTGCTCTTTACCAGTTTAAGCGCCATGCGGGAAGCGCGGGATTTTTTGAGTGCTGTTCTGCCCTACGAACTACTGATGCAGGGTGAGGCCCCCAAGGCAGTGCTGTTAGATAAATTTCAACGCCGCACCACATCCGTTCTCCTTGCGGTGGCCAGCTTCTGGGAGGGGGTAAATGTGCCGGGCGAATCGTTAAGCTGTGTGATCATAGATAAATTACCATTTGAGGTGCCAAGTGATCCGGTAATAATGGCCAGGGTGAGCCGAATCAACGAAGAGGGCGGCCGACCGTTTTTTGATTTGCAGGTTCCCAGGGCTATCCTTACCCTGCGCCAGGGACTGGGCCGTCTGATGCGCTCCGGCAGTGACGGCGGCCTGCTGGCGGTGCTGGATATCCGTCTTTACAGTAAACCTTATGGCCGTATATTTCGGGAAAGCCTGCCGGCGAGCCCCGTAATTCGTGATTTGGGAGCGGTGGAGGAGTGGTTTGCGGCCGATAATAAGATCAATGCCGGTTCTTAGCCTGACATTACCAGGTATTAAGTAGAAAAGGAGAGTACTATGTCTGATTGTATTTTTTGTAAAATAGCGGCCGGGGAGATTCCAACTGATAAATTGTATGAGGATGATGAGATTATGGCCTTCTGGGATCTTGACCCTCAGGCCCCGAAACATTTTTTAGTGATACCCAAGTCACATCTGCGGGACTCCAGCGCTGTCAGCAAGGGAGATGAAGCCCTGATCGGCAGTATTGTGCGTACTGGAGCCCGCCTGGCAAAGGAAAACGGCCTGGATGATTATCGCTTTGTCGTCAATAATGGTGCATCTGCCGGTCAAACAGTTTTTCATTTCCATCTGCATGTCCTGGGGGGCAGGGTTATGGATTGGCCGCCAGGCTGATGCTTGGTCTCAGTGCCGCTCAGGCGGCGGTTCGGGGCCGAATTACCAACTGCGGTACGGAGAACGCTGTCCTGAGCGAAGCCCTGGGCCGAGTCAGTGCCGCCAGCGTCCGCTGCCGCCGTTCCATCCCGCATTTCAGCGCCGCCGCCATGGATGGTTTTGCCTTGGGGCCGGTCAAGGGTAAAAATAGAAGCTATATAATTAAGGCCGAAACGGCCGCCGGGGACACCACCTGCCGGTCTCTGCGGGCCGGGGAGGCGGTGAGAATCATGACCGGCGCTCTCCTCCCGTCCGGTACAAAGCGGGTTGTACCCTTTGAGCTGACAAGAGAAGATGGCAGTGAACTTATCACCGGGCCTTTACCCCGTAACAAATTTATTCAGCACCGAGGTGGAGAGCTGGGCCGGGGCCGGATTATTATCAGAAAGGGTGAACGGGTAAACATCTCGCACCTCATCTATCTCAGCGCTGATGGTCAAGAAGATATCCAGGTATATAAACCCCCGCGGGCGGCTTTTTTCTGCACAGGCAGCGAGTTGAGTACTGAATCAACTCCACCGGCCGGCAAGAGACGTAATTCAAATAATCTTCTGCTGGCAGCTCTTATCCGGCGGGAGGGCGCCGTTCCCCTTGATCTCGGACTGGCCGCGGATACCCCCGAGGCCCTGCGGGCCGTTCTGCGGCGGGGAATCGAGGCCGATGATGAACAAACTATATTAATCAGTACCGGCGGCATGGGGCCGGGTAAATATGATCTCACCGCGGCAATCTTTAAGGAGATGGGCGGCGAGGTTATATTCGCTCATTTAAACCTGCGGCCAGGTAAAGGCACCCTCTGCGGCCGTTTGGGGAATTTACTTTATTTCGCCCTGCCAGGGCCGCCGACGGCGGTGAGCACAATTTTCCCGCTTCTTATTGGCCCGGCTCTTCTTCAGGCTCAGGGGCTTAAAAAGGCCTGGCCGCCCAGAATAACCGCTGTACTCAGTGCTGATATCAAGATCAGAAAGCCAGGATTTACCCATCTAAAAGGAGGCGTACTCAGTTACAAGGGAGGCCGCCTTATGGTAAGGGAGGCCCGTCCCCTCGAAGAGGCCGGGGCAGTGATTATAATCCCGGCCCACCGCCGTCTATTGCGCGCCGGACAACTGGCGGGAATTTTTTCAGTGTAGAGACAAGGCAAATAAATAAGGAAATAAATAATGCTTGAATTGCGTTTTATAAGAGAAAATATTGGGCTCGTAAAAGAGAAAATGGCCTATCGTAACATGGACAGCACCAAACTCGACCATTTTGTGGAGTTAGACCAGCTGCGCCGGGAGCTGCTGACCGAGGTGGAGAGGCTGCGTAATAAACGTAAAACCGTATCCCGGCAGATCGCCGGACTCAAGGCCCAAAAAGAGGATGCCGCCGCGCTGATGGCGGATATGCGGCAGGTTGGGGGGCGGATTAAGGATTTGGACAACCGGTTATCCGGGGTTGAAGAGGACTTACATCAGATAGTCATGGAGATTCCCAACCTCTGCCAGGATACAGTGCCGCGCGGTAAAGACGATAATGACAACGTGGAACTGCGACGCTGGGGACAGGAACGGCAGTTTTCCTTCACCCCCAAGGAGCATTGGGAAATTGGCGAGGCCCTGGGAGTGCTTGATTTTGAGCGGGCCGCTAAATTATCCGGGGCGCGTTTTGCCGTCTTAAAGGGCATGGCCTCCCGCCTGGAACGGGCTTTAATTAACTTTATGCTTGATCTTCACACCGAAAAACATGGCTATGAGGAGGTACTGCCGCCCTTTCTGGTTAATACCGCCGCCATGACCGCCACCGGCCAGCTGCCTAAATTTTCGGCCGATCTCTTCAAGGCTCAAGGCTGGGATCTTTATCTCATCCCCACCGCTGAGGTGCCCATCACCAATCTCCACCGGGATGAGACCCTCAGCATCGCAGATCTGCCGATTAAATACGCCGCCTACACCCCCTGCTTTCGTTCCGAGGCCGGTTCTTACGGCCGGGATACCAAGGGCCTGATTCGTCAGCATCAATTTGACAAGGTGGAACTGGTTAAATTCACCACCCCGGAGACCTCCGAGGCCGAACTGGACAGCCTGCTGGCCGATGCTGAAGAGGTTTTGCAGCTCCTGGGTCTACCCTATCGGGTGGTGATTCTCTGCGGCGGTGACCTGGGATTTTCTGCCAGCAAGACCTATGATATTGAGGTCTGGATGCCGGGCCAGAATAAATACCGGGAAATTTCTTCATGCAGCAATTTTTTGGATTTCCAGGCCCGGCGGGGCGGGATTCGTTACCGGCCGCCGGGGCAGAAAAAAAGCGCTCTGGTGCATACCTTGAACGGCAGCGGTCTGGCCGTGGGCCGCACCCTGGCCGCCATTTTTGAAAATTATCAGCAAGAGGACGGTACGGTTACTATTCCAGAGGTGCTGAGGCCATATTTCGCCCATAAGTTCTAAGGTTGACCGGGAAAAGAAATATGCGCGCTATATTTGTTCAGATTCCTAATATCCTCACCGGGATCAGGATCGCCCTGATCCCGCTCATCATCCACCTTTTGCGAAGCGGCCAGCATTCCCAGGCCCTTATGGTCTTTATTATTGCCGCCTTAACCGACACCTTAGACGGTATGATTGCCCGTCTCGGCGGAATTATCAGCCCCCTTGGCACCTTCCTTGATCCCCTGGCCGACAAGTTACTCCTGAACGCGACTTATACGGTGCTAGCCCTGGACGGTGGACTGCCCATGTGGCTGGCCGCCGTGGTCTGGCTGCGAGATCTGATAATTGTCCTCGGAGCGGCAGGCCTGCACCTCAAGGGCCGCCGCTGGCAGGTTAAACCGGCCCTGGTGGGCAAGGCGACCACCCTGTTTCAGATTATCACCGTGGGACTCTTTTTTGAGGTACCGGTTACCCGTTTTTTTATCAGCTGGCAACCATTCCTGGTGACTATAACCGTTGTGTTAACCCTGTGGTCCGGCCTTTATTATATGGCCGCCGGTCTTAATATTCTACGCGGCACGGCCGTTAAGAACCTGTAAAAGAGGATATTAACGTCTTTGTTTGCCCATAAATATTTATTATGGCTGGCCGCCTTTTCGGTGTTAACCTTTATCGCCAGCCTGCTTATTATTCCGATACTTCTGGTGCGAATACCGGTGGATTATTTTGTCGCTGAGGCGGATCGTTCAACCCGTATTTCTCTCCTGACGCTGTTGAGCCGGATTCTTAAAAACATATTGGGGATTATTCTGCTCGGAGCCGGGATATTGATGCTTTTTCTGCCCGGACAGGGGTTACTGACCATTGTCATCGCCCTGTCGCTGCTTGATTTTCCCGGCAAACGGGGCCTGGAACTTCGTCTCATTCGTCAGCCGCGAGTCTATAAGGCGATTAACTGGCTGCGTCGTAAATATAAACGGCCGCCGATTATTATCCCATGAACGGACTTTATATCCATATTCCTTTTTGCCGCCGTAAATGCCGTTATTGCTCCTTTGTCTCCCAACCCTGTATCGGACCGCCGCCGGCCGCCTATCTTGAAGCCCTGTTAAGCCATATCAGGCTGTACGCCCGTGTGGACTGGCTTAAGGGTGAGGGACGGGAGATAACCAGTATATTTATTGGCGGCGGCACCCCGAGTCTTTATGACGGCAAATCTCTGGCCCGTCTTATCTCTGCCTGCCGGGATAATTTTAATTGCCGTCCGGGGCTGGAAATAAGCATGGAGAGCGATCCCAACAGCCTCTCCCTGGATCAACTTGCCCGCTGCCGGGAGGCAGGGCTGAATCGTCTCAGCATCGGGATTCAGAGCTTTAATGAGCGTCTGTTAAAAATTATGGGCCGTAGTCATAACCGGGATCAGGCCCGGCAGGCCTTTTGTGTGGCAAGGACAGCCGGGTTTGAAAATATTAATCTCGATTTAATGTACGGGCTGCCGGGACAAAGCCCGGATAACTGGCGGCAGACTCTGAATGAGGCTGCCGCCCTGGCCCCGGAACATCTATCCATATACGAGTTAAGCGTTGAACCGGGCACCCGCTTTGCCGAACTCAGCGACAGGCGGCAACTAACTTTACCTGCTGAGGAGGAGGTTATTGAGCAGGAAAATCTGACCTGTTCTCTTCTGGAGCGTGAGGGCTTTGAGCGTTATGAGATCTCAAATTTTGCCCGCCCCGAGCGTCAATGCCGCCATAATCTTAATTACTGGCGAAACGGCTCCTATCTTGGCATAGGGGCAGCGGCGGTCTCCTGTCTGTCCGGTTTAAGACTGCGTAATGTGGAAAAAACGGAAACCTATATCAAAATGGTGCGCCAGGGGCTGCTGCCGCTGGCTGACGGAGAGGCTCTGTCAAAAGAGGCTTCTTTCAGAGAATCGGTTATTATGGGTCTGCGTCTGCTGCAAGGGGTATCGCTCACTGACTTGCGACTTCGTTACGTCCTTCACCCCAGGGATTATTACGGCCCCGTGCTTCACAATTTAATAAAGCGGGGACTTATTGCCATGGATGGTGATTATATGCGTTTAAGCGCTGCGGCCCTGCCGGTGGCTAATCAAATTTTAGCAGAATTAGTGTAATGATAAGCGAAAAGCAACCTATTCACGAAGGCTGCACAGAAATAAAAAAACAATGGCCAAGATAAAAAAATCATATGTCTGCCAGAATTGCGGAGCGGTGTTTGGGCGCTGGGAAGGCCGCTGTCCGGAATGCCGGCAATGGAACTGCATCGAAGAGTCCGTCATTCCAACCCCTGGCGGCGGCTATGCCGGGGCCGTGGCTGAGATCTGCCCCATGGCCGAGGTTAAAATGCACCGTGTCGAGCGCATCTCCACCGGCATGAAAGAGTTTGACCGGGTCCTGGGCGGCGGCCTGGTACCCGGTTCCGTGGTTCTGATTGGCGGCGATCCAGGGGTCGGCAAGAGTACAGCCCTGCTGCAGGTCTGCTGTAATCTGCGTGGTATTAAATCTATCTATGTCAGCGGCGAGGAGTCCCTGGCCCAGATTGCCATGCGGGCCCGGCGGCTGGGGCTGCCCGCCGACGATGTCCTGTTGATCTCTGATACCGAAATTGAGAGTATATGTGCCGCGGCCAGCCGGGCGGCCCCTCAGGTGCTGGTCATTGATTCCATCCAGACCATGCAGGTGGCCGGGGTTTCATCATCACCCGGCAGCGTCAGCCAGGTGCGGGAGAGCGCCGCTCATCTCACCCGTTTTGCCAAAAAGAGCGGAATTGCCATCTTCCTGGTGGGACATGTTACCAAGACCGGCGGCCTGGCCGGGCCCAGGGTGCTGGAACATATAATTGACGTGGTCGTTTATCTTGAGGACACCAAATCACGTTTCAGGATCATGCGGGCCATTAAGAATCGTTATGGGGCAGTAAATGAACTTGGGGTCTTCGCCATGACCGAAAACGGCATGAAGGAGATCAGTAATCCTTCAGCGATTTTTCTTTCCCGCCGGCAGGAGCGGATGTCCGGCAGCGCGGTTATGGTAATCTGGGAGGGCAGCAGGCCGCTGCTGGTGGAAATCCAGGCCCTGGTGGACACCTCCTACGCCGAACATCCCCGCCGCCTGACCGTAGGACTGGAGGCCAATCGTCTGACCATGCTGCTTGCCGTTCTGCACAAACATGGCGGCCTGGTGAGTTTCGACAAGGATGTCTTTGTTAATGTGGTGGGCGGGGTTAAGGTGGTGGAGACCAGCGCCGATTTAGCCCTGCTTCTCGCCATTGTCTCCAGCATGAAGGACAGCCCCCTGCCCGACGACCTGATAATCTTCGGCGAGGTAGGGCTGGCCGGAGAAATCCGGCCGGTGGCCAATGGCCAGGAACGACTCCGTGAAGCAGCCAAGCATGGCTTTAAACGGGCGATAATTTCTCAGGCCAATGTCCCAAATAAAGCAATCAGCGGCCTGCGGATTGACGGGGTTAACAAATTGAGTGAGGCCCTGGAAATTCTGTAACCTGCCGCGTCTCTTCCTCCCGATCAGTCATCTAAATGCGGCATAAAGGATTTAAGCACCGCGCATTTACGACAGACTTCCATCTTTTTATGCCAGTCATGCTGGGCGCTGCATTCACAGATAGTGCCGTTGATAAACCAGCATAGTTTACCGGCCTGAAACTCCCAGGCCGGGCAGGCCTTTTTGCGTTTAGTCGGGCAGTTTTTAATAGTCCAGCAGGGCTTCAGGCTGCCGGATATTTCACTGACCTTGGAGAGCAGGAAAATTATCTGACGTTCGGCATGGGCCGGGATACGCCGCCAGCCCTGTTCGTAGCTGTGCAGGGTCTTGATGGAGATTCCGAGAAGTTCAGCTAATTCTTTCTGGGTCTTACCAAGGAGCTTTCTGATATGGGCGAATTCTTTTTTATCCACTTGTCGTTCCTGTATGATACCCACCCTAAGTAGCGGCAGGTTTTTTTATTTTGCATTTTTCTTTAATTCATTAAAGGAGTCAATCTCTTCCAATGAGTGGCAGTGAGCCTCCCGCAGGATCTTCTCCGGGTCGGTCATGAAGGTCTCCCCTAACCTGCGAGGATTACAAAATGACTCATTATAAGATGAAATGAGATTTAAGTGCTCCCAGCGGGTCAGATAATATTCGATCATGGCTGGTAATTCAGTGAAGACAGTTTTTTCCGGTAATGGAAGTCCATAACTGGAATTTTTTAATTTGTCCACTGAAAGGGTTTGTGATTGATAGAAATTTTCCATAAACATCAATTCCGCCGGCAGACGGGTCTCAATGCTGATGATGCTCAATTTTTTTACCAGCCAGTTCAGCATGGTACGGCCAATCCGCGCCAGGGACGAGGGAATATAGATTTCTTTGGGCAGATTGAGCTGCAGATATGATCTGATAGTCATAATCAGGGTACTCAGGTTTACCGGATTATGATCGGCAAAATTATAAATCTGTTTTGAAAACTCCGGCCGATGGTCTAATATGTAATGGACAAAAGGCGCTATTTTTTTGGCATTGGTATAGGAATGCATGATTCCCGGTTTAGTCATTAAAACCGGCATAGCCTGATCAATAATGGAAAACAGCAGGCGGTGGAAGCCCTGTATTTTATGGTCATGCTTGCCATATACTACCCCGAGACGGATAATTGTACAATCTAAGCCCTCATTTTCCCATAAATGGCGGAGGGTAAACTCGGCCATGAGCTTTGATTTGGCATAATTATTTAAAGAGGGTTCCAAGGTCAGGCAGTCCTCTTCGGTGAGATCCATACCATTGGGCATGGTGGCGGAGGAGCTGAAATGAATATAGGGAATATTTAAGCTGATTGCCGCCCTGGCCAGATTTATACTGCCGAAATAATTCGTTTCGAGGGATAACTGGGGATCGGCATCAAGAGAGGCGATGGCAACATTAATAATAAAATCAGGTTTGATTTTTTGTAAATATTGCTTAATGTCACTACGTACCCGCAGGCTTAATTTTTTACTGTTGGGCGATACCAGCTCCAGGTTCGGATCATTATTTTTCTTGAAATAATGGTTGATAGCTCCGCCGATGAGCCCTGAACCGCCCAGAATGACACCTGTTCTTTTTTTATTATTGGTCATTTTAAAGGTACAATTTGTGTAACTATTCAGCAAGGGCTGGAACTACCCTTAAAATTGTAGTACTCCTGAATAGTTACCAATCTGGTATTTCATTTTATTGCCCCAATGGACAATCACTAAGGTTTAAACGGCCAAAGGTCAAGGAAAATGTCTAAATCCCTGTTATTTTGTTGATATGACACATGCCCATCTATAAAAAAAATGATATAAATAAGGTGGTTAAGGCCATCAGCCAAGGTAAACACGCCCAGCTCTATTTAATTGTCGGCGAACGTTTTTTGTGCCGGCAGACAGCGGACAGGCTTGGCGCCGCCCTGATTCCTGAGGCCGGAGAACGGCAGAATATTATCACCAGAATAGATGGCGGCGAGGAAAATCCTTTAAAAACTCTGGCTCTCTTAAAATCATTCTCCCTGTTTTCAGACCGCCAGATATTTATGGTAACCGGCTCCCGGCTGTTCCAGTCTAAGGAAACGGCCGAGGATGGCGGAAAATCAGACACGGCGGAAAAGACCGTGGCACAATATATGGAAGCCGTGACGAGTGGGATTCCGGCAGGTAACGTCCTGATTCTCATGGCGAGTGAGGTCGATAAACGCAAAAAATTATTTAAATTTATAAAGGAACAGGGCGTAGTTATTGATCTCGCCGTTGGCAGCGGCCCAGCCAGAGCCGCCAGGGACTCCCAGGAGGCGGTACTGCGCGAATTAATTCAACAGACCCTGACTGCTCTGGGCAAGAAGATGGCTCCACGGCTGGTGAATATCCTCATGGAAAGGGTTGGATTTCATCCGGTGGCGGTGGTGCGGGAGACGGAAAAACTGGCCCTCTATGTCGATGATGCCGAAACCATAACCATCAATGAACTGGATATCCTCTGCTCTCGAACCAGAGAGGATGCCGTTTATGAATTCACCGAGGCCTTTGGCCGGGCCGATTTGCGCCGGACTCTGCTTCTCTGTGCCAGAATGATGGAGAGCGGCACTCACCCTTTGGCCTTAATTGCCGCTCTGCGTAATTATTTAAGAAAACTGCTTGTTGTCCGCTCCTTTATAGACGCGCCGCGGCCCGCCTTTGTACCGGGTATGACCTACGGTGTCTTTCAAAAAGGATATCTGCCGGAATTTAAAGAACAACGGGCGGATTGGCTGACAGAACTGCCCAAACATCCCTATGCCCTGTTCATGATGTTTGAAAAGGCCTCCCAAATGGCCGTCGCCGATCTTATCCGCTGGAGGCGGGAGCTTTTAAACACAGAATACACCCTTAAAAGTTCCGCTCTCCCGCCTCTTCTGGTATTTGAGGGATTTTTATTTAATTGTCTAACCGCCCGGCACAACACGGGAAGGAAATTATAAAATGACTACCAAAAATATTAACCGACCGGAGAGCAGCGTTGAGGATCTGCAGCAGATAGATGAGCCCCCCCTGTTTGAGGTCTTGCTCCATAATGACGATTATACTACCATGGACTTTGTGATTGCGATTTTGCAGACGGTATTTGCCAAAAATGAGGAGCAGGCCACAAATATCATGCTTAATGTGCATAAAAAAGGAGTCGGGATTGCCGGGATATATATCAGAGATGTGGCTGAGACCAAGGTGGCCATTGTCCATGACTGGGCGCGGCAGGAGGGTCATCCGCTGCGCTGCTCAATAAGGAAGGTGTGAATTATGATCAGTACAAAACTGGAAATAGCACTGGTGTTTGCCATCAGGGAGGCCAAGGCTCATCACCACGATAATGTTACGGTTGAACATATTCTCTTTGGTCTGCTGCATGACGATATGGCAGTACGGATCATCAAAGGCTGCGGCGGTAATATTGAGTCCTTGAGGGATAAACTTGAGCAGTTTTTTAAACGTGATCTGTTAGGGATAAATAACGAGGCGAATCATGAACCAACCCAGACCATCGGCTTTAACCGGGTTCTGCAGCGGGCCGTGGCCCATGTCCAGAGTGCCGGCAAAAAGACGGTTGATTCTGGAGATGTTCTCGCCGCTATATTTGCCGAACAGGATTCCTACGCCGTCTATTTTTTAAAGGCAGAGGGCATCAGCCGCCTCGAGGTGGTGGAGTATATCTCCCATATCCTGCCCGGTGATGAGGGGCCGGAAACGGAAAAGGAGCCGCCGGCGGAAAAGGAAAAACCGGCCTCCAAGCCATCGGCCCTGGAACGATTCACGGTGGATTTCGCCCTGCTTGCCGCTGAAGGCGGTATTGACCCCCTCATCGGCCGCGGCCCGGAACTGCAGCGCATGATGCAGATTCTCTGCCGGCGGCGTAAGAACAATCCCCTGCTGGTGGGCGAGCCGGGGGTGGGCAAAACCGCCCTCGCCGAGGGGCTGGCTCTGCGTATTCACCAGGGCCTGACACCTGATCTCCTGAAAGACAGCCATATCCATCTCTTAGACATGGGATCTTTATTGTCCGGCACCAAATACCGGGGTGATTTTGAACAGCGTTTGAAGGGGGTCTTGAACGAGGTGAAGGAGGCGGGCAATATAATTCTTTTTATTGATGAAATTCATACCATAGTCGGGGCCGGGGCCACCAGCGGCGGCAGTATGGATGCCTCTAATCTGTTGAAACCCGCCCTCCAGAACGGGGCCTTGAAGTGTATCGGCTCCACCACCTATGAAGAGTATAAAAATTATGTGGAAAAGGATCGGGCCCTGTCCCGCCGTTTCCAGAAGGTGGATGTGGAAGAGCCCTCGGTGGCGGAGACTGTGGCGATTCTGCAGGGTCTTAAATCACGCTACGAGGAACATCATGATGCCGTCTACCCCGCAACAGTGATGGAGGCGGCGGCCGATCTGGCCAATCGTTATTTAAATGACCGTTTTCTGCCTGATAAGGCTATTGATGTAATTGATGAGGCCGGTGCCGCCCTGCGCCTGAGCGCTACCCGCCGCCGACGCATATCGGTACGGGATGTGGAAAAGGTAGTGTCGCGGATGGCCAGGATTCCCGCCCGCAGCGCCACGGCCTCCCGCACGGCCCGGCTCCGTAATTTAAATAAAACCATGCGCGCTAATATATTTGGCCAGGATGAGGCCATTACCGCCCTGACCACCGCCGTTAAACGGGCCGGCGCCGGGTTAAACGCTCCAGACCGGCCCACAGGCTGCTTCCTCTTTTCCGGGCCCACCGGAGTGGGCAAGACCGAGGCCGCCCGCCAGCTGGCTCAGGCCCTGGGAATTAATTTTGAACGCTTTGACATGAGTGAATACATGGAAAAACATGCCGTGGCCCGGCTTATTGGAGCCCCGCCCGGCTATGTGGGCTTTGACCAGGGCGGCCTGTTGACCGATGCCATTCGCAAGCATCCGTACAGCATATTGCTCCTCGATGAGATGGAAAAGGCCCACCCCGATGTCTTTAATATTCTTCTTCAGGTCATGGACAACGCCGTGCTCACTGATAACAGCGGCCGCAAGGCGGATTTCAGGAATGTAATCGTCATCATGACCACCAACGCCGGCGGCAGGGAAATGGCCGGGCAGGGAATCGGCTTTACCGCCTCCAATCCGGAGCGGGGAGCAAAGGAGATCAAGGGTATTTTCCCGCCGGAATTCAGGAATCGTCTCGACGCGGTAGTTCGTTTTCAACAGCTTGACCTACCGGTAATCGAGCTTATAGTTAATAAATTAATCCGCCAGTTACAGGGGCGTTTAGCCGAGCAGGAGGTAAAAATCAAATTAAGCGGCCGGGCTCGGGGCTGGCTGGCGGCTAAGGGCTACAGCCCTGAATACGGGGCCAGGCCGATGGCCAGGCTGATTATGAAGGAGGTCGGCGATGTCCTGGCCGATGAAATTCTTTTCGGCCGTCTGCGGCAGGGCGGCATTGTGAAGGTCGGTTTGAAAAATGATAAGTTGAGCTTTGCCTTTCAGAAAAAATAATGGTATAAAAAAAATTCTGTACTATTGTTTTGTCTACCTTTTTGAGGGATTACAGGGAAATATATGGTAAGTAATTATTGGGACGGGTCTTATAAACTGCCTGAACTCTACAGTTTCAAACAGTAATTAATAAAATCAGGAGAAAGTCTATCATGAAAATGAAAAAATTTGTTTGTTATTTTACCGGTTTAACCATGGCAATTTCATTGGTGGCCTGCGGCAATAACCAGAAGAAGGCAGAGCAGAAAAAAGCCCCGGCGGCAGTCACTTCCGCCGTTCCGGCTCAGCCCGCAACTCAAGCCCCGGCGGCTGCGGCCAGCCCGGTCAAGGGCAAGGTGCTGGAGGTAAAGGATGCCAGCGGCTATACCTATATTCGCTTAGATAATGGTTCCAAGGACGGTATCTGGGCCGCGATTCCCAAATCTGATTTAAAGGTTGGCGAGGAAGTTACTCTGCAGGGCGGTTCGGTAATGGAGAATTTTACCAGCAAGACTCTGGGTAAGACCTTTGATAAAATTATTTTTGCCTCCGGCGTTCTGCGGGCCGGGGATAAAGCGGCCGGTAATTTTGCCTCAGCTGTCGCGGCAGGCAGCGGCGCGGCCGCCATGAGTTCCGGCGGTTCAGCCGGCAGCATAGTGCCCTTTAAAAATTTAAAGGTCACCAAGGCAACCGGTCCCGACGCCTATACCGTGGGAGAGCTTTATACCAAGCGCAAGGCCTTGAACTCAAAACATATTGTGGTACGAGGCCAGGTGGTTAAGATCTCTAAAAACATTATGGGTAAAAACTGGATTCACATTCAGGATGGTACCGGCAACCCCATGCAGAACACCCACGATCTGGTGGTAACCACTCAGGATGTAGCCGCCAAGGGCGATATCGTTACCGTTACCGGGGTGGTGGAGGCTGATAAAGATTTTGGCTCCGGCTATAAATACGATGTGATTATTGAACAGGCCAAGGTTGTCAAAGATACCGCCGCCAAGGGGGCAAAATAATCCCTGGCGTTCAGCTCAATACAGGTAGAAGGTGAAATTTACCATTGTCGGGCCCGGAGCCCTTGGCTGCCTGCTGGCGGCCTTGCTCTCCAGGGCCGGACACCAGGTCTCTCTCCTTGACTACAAGGTCTCCCGGGCAGCGCTTCTTGACCGGAACGGGATCTGCCTGTCAGAAGGCGGTCAGCGGCAGGTGTACGCGGTACGGGCAACAACGGAACCCGCGGCAGCAACTGGCTCCGAGGTTTTATTATTATGTGTAAAATCAGCTGATGTAGTCAGCGCCCTGGCGCGAACGGCCCCTCTTATTAAAGAAGGGCCGTTGTTAGTTTCCATGCAGAACGGCCTGCGCCATTTACCGGTTCTGCGAAAACTATCCGGCAGTTCCTGGGCCCTGGCCGTAACGGCCATGGGCGCGACCCTTACGGCACCGGGTGTCGTTAATTTCGGGGGGGCCGGTTTTACCCATTTTGGCTTTTTGCAGCAGACAGCGGATGAGCGTCTGGCTGTATTGGTTGAATTGTTTAATGCCGCCGGGCTGGCGGCTGAAATCAGCCCTGATATCGAAGCGGCAGTCTGGGATAAATTATTGATTAATGTGGGCGTAAATGCCTTGACGGCAATTTATGACTGCCCCAACGGTAAATTACTGACCCTGCCGGAGGCTCGGGAAACAATGCGGCTGGCAGTTCTGGAGGCCGCGGCAGTGGCAGAGGCCTGCGGCGTAAAGATCAGCCCTGATCCAGTGGGGCGGACAATGGCGATCTGCCGGGCCACTGAGGGCAATATCTCCTCCATGCTGCAGGATGTCCGCCAGGGGCGAGGCACGGAAATTGAGGCCATAAACGGTGAGATTGTCCGTCTGGCGGCAACTTTTAACATTCCAGCTCCGGTTAATAAACGATTAACCAGCCAGGTTTTGCACATACCAACCTCCCGCCCCGGCGGGTAAATTACAAAGGATATATAATGAGTGAAAATAATTATTTTTTTACCTCGGAGTCTGTTTCCGAGGGCCATCCCGATAAAGTCGCGGATCAGATTTCAGATGCTGTTTTAGACGGCCTGCTGTCCCAGGATCCCGCCAGCCGGGTGGCCTGTGAAACCATGGTAACCACCGGCATGGTGGTGATTGCCGGGGAAATTACCACCTCAGCCTGGGTTGATATGCCGCAGATTGTCAGGGATACCATCCGGGAGATCGGCTATAACTCATCAGACATGGGGTTTGATTCACAATCCTGCGCCATTCTTACCAGTATTGACAAACAGTCAGCGGATATCGCCCAGGGGGTTAATGAGGGCAGCGGCATTGACCTTGATCAGGGTGCTGGTGACCAGGGCCTGATGTTTGGTTATGCCACCAATGAAACCGAGGTTTTGATGCCCATGCCCATTACCCTGGCTCATCGGCTCATGAAGCGGCAGTCCGAGGTCAGGAAGGCCGGCAGACTGCCCTGGCTGCGGCCCGATGCCAAGAGTCAGGTAACAATTGAATACGAGAATAAACGTCCCAAACGGATTGACACGGTGGTTATCTCCACCCAGCATTCTCCTGATGTCGATTATGAAGATTTAAAGGCCGGGGTTATGGAGGAGATTATCAAACCCATTCTACCAGCCGATTTTGTAGACAAAAGCACCAAGTATATGATTAATCCCACCGGCCGTTTTGTGATTGGCGGCCCGGTTGGTGACTGCGGCCTCACCGGCCGTAAGATCATAGTTGATACTTACGGCGGCATGGGTTCTCATGGCGGCGGGGCCTTCTCCGGCAAGGATCCCTCCAAGGTTGACCGTTCCTCCGCCTACATGGGGCGCTACGTGGCCAAAAATCTGGTGGCCGCTGAGATAGCCGATGAGATTGAGGTGCAGATTGCCTACGCCATTGGTATATCGCAGCCGGTTTCCATTAATGTTAACAGCTTTGGCACCGGCAGGATTGCCGATGGTGAAATTAAAAAATTAATCCTGCGCCATTTTGATCTGCGGCCCAAGGCGATTATCCAGCATCTTGATCTTCTGCGTCCCATCTATAAAAAAACCGCCGCCTATGGCCATTTTGGCCGTGAGCGGGCCGAATTCACCTGGGAGGCAACCGATAAGGCGGCTGCCTTAAAAGAGGATGCCGGTTTGTAAATTTAGCTGCACCCAATCCGTAATCCGCGTTTTTCTAAAACAGTTAAGGCGAATTTATCAACGTAATAAAAAAAATAAAAAAATTAAGGGGCGGAAATGACAACGCAATTAAAAGAGGGTGATTATAAAATAGCTGATTTGGGCTTGGCGGAATGGGGTCAACAGGAGCTTGCCATTGCCAGGAGTGAGATGCCGGGGCTGATGAGTCTGCAGAAAGAATATGGCAGCTCGCAACCCTTAAAAGGGGCGCGGATTGCCGGCTGCCTGCACATGACCATTCAGACCGCCATGCTCATGGAAACTCTGGTTGCCCTGGGGGCGGAGCTGCGCTGGTCGTCGTGTAATATTTTTTCCACCCAGGATCATGCCGCCGCGGCCATGGTGGCGGCCGGGATTCCAACCTTTGCCTGGAAGGGCGAGACCGAAGAGGAATCTCTCTGGTGCATCCGGCAGACCATTGAGGGCCCGGACGGCTGGCGTCCAAATATGATCCTGGATGATGGTGGTGATCTCACCAGGGTCATGCATGAAGAATATCCCGAATTGATGAAGGATGTGCGGGGAATCAGTGAAGAAACCACCACCGGCGTTCATCGCCTGAACGAGATGGAGCAGGATGGTCTCCTGAAGGCTTCGGCCTTTAATGTCAATGACTCGGTTACCAAATCCAAATTTGATAATCTTTATGGCTGCCGGGAGTCTCTGTTAGACGGCATAAAACGAGCCACCGATGTCATGGTGGCCGGCAAGATCGCCGTGGTCTGCGGCTATGGTGATGTGGGTAAGGGCTGCGCTCAGGCCTTTCGCGGCATGGGAGCCTCGGTACTGGTAACTGAGATTGACCCCATCTGCGCCTTACAGGCCGCCATGGAGGGTTTTCGGGTGGTAACCATGGAGGAAGCCGCCCCTCAGGGCGATATCTTCGTCACCTGCACCGGTAATATTCAGATTATCACCAGGCCCCATATGGAGGCGATGAAGGATGAAAGCATTGTCTGCAATATCGGCCATTTTGACAGCGAGATAGATATTGCCTCTATTCGGGATCTCAAATGGGAAAACATCAAGCCCCAGGTGTATCATGTTATCTTCCCGGATGGCAAGAAGATCATTATTCTTGCTGAAGGGCGGCTGGTTAACCTCGGTTGCGCAACCGGTCATCCCAGCTTTGTGATGAGTAACTCTTTCACCAACCAGGTAATGGCCCAGATTGAGTTGTGGGAGAATTCTGAAAATTATGAGAACAAGGTCTATTTTCTGCCCAAAAAATTAGATGAAAAGGTGGCCCGTCTCCATCTTGAGAGAATCGGCGTTCATCTTTCAACTCTGAGTAAAGAGCAGGCCGATTATATCAGAGTGAAGGTGGATGGCCCTTATAAGCCGGACTATTACCGCTATTGATGCACTCAGGAGGTCTGGTTTACAGCTCTTGTCAAGCCTCCTCGCGGGGGCTTTTTTAATTTTAAAATGAGCAACAGGTTTTGTAATATAGAAAAATACAAAAAATATAAAAATGAAAAAAATTATCTATCTGCTCAGTATCATTATCCTGATTACCAGCACCAAGGCCCTGGCCTTTAACAAGGCGGATCTGAATAAATTTTTGCGGCTCA
The DNA here is from genome assembly GCA_024275235.1 of Deltaproteobacteria bacterium. Lineage (GTDB taxonomy): Bacteria > Desulfobacterota > Desulfobulbia > Desulfobulbales > VMSU01 > JAADIV01. The sequence goes on along the minus strand of JAJRZN010000084.1, from coordinate 3,269 downwards.
ACGCCTGCCCCGGCTGCGATTTAAGCCAGGCACCCCTATCCGACAAGGATTTTAACCGGGCCAAACTGGCCGGGGCCAATCTGCGGGGGGCGGATCTCCATAACAGCTCCCTGCGCCTGGCTGATTTGTCTGGAGTCGACTTGCGGGGCGCCAATCTTTCCAGGACTATTTTTGAGGCGGCAGATCTCTACAAGGCGGATATGCGGGGTGCCAACGTCCAGGGTGCTGTTTTTGACGGGGCCTATCTGAGCAAAGCCAGATTAGCGCAAGGGACAAAACCCGCTAAACCCGCAGCAGCACAGACCGTTAAAAAAACCGCTGAAAAGCCAAAAGCCCATAAGGCCGTAGTCAAGAAATCGGCGGCGGCAGCCATAGCGAAGGTAGTCAAGGCCGCCCCCGCGCCAGTAGACAGAAAGAAGATGCTGGAGCAGGCCCTTGACCGGCGGATATGCGTGGAATGTGACTTTTCCGGCATGGATCTGTCCGATGTCAATTTCAAGGAGAGCTTTCTCGAAAGATGCGATTTTGAGGGTGCTAATCTTCAAGACGCTAATTTCAAATATGCCGATCTAAAAGGTGCCAATTTCAGAAACGCCAACCTTACCGATGCCTATTTAAAGGGGGCGGATCTCTATAACGCCAATCTGGCCGGAGCCAATCTAAAGGGCGCCGATCTTAAAAACGCGGCGTTAGACGGGGCCTATCTCGCGGGCAGCACCCTTGCCAGGCCGGCGGCTAAAGATAAATGAGACAAACAGCATGGGGCGTCGGATCATAAATCCATCGGGCATAGACAGATCATCTTCGGCCGTCCTTGTGTAGGGGCATATTGCCATACGCCCTTTTTAAATAAAGGAGGAGAAAAAATGCCATACGTCAATATCAGGGTAGCAGGTAAATTACAGCGGCACCAGAAGGAAGAGATATGCGCCGGGGTAACCGAGGTTATCGCCCGGGCGGCCAATAAACCCCAAGATTCTATTTTGGTCTTTATTGATGAGGTTAAACACGAAAATATCGCCAAGGGTGGTAAATTATTACCAGATCCTGCTTGATGATGACCAAAACCGAGGCCGAGCAGCGTCTTGCCGCACTGCGTGCAGAGCTTGCTTATCACGCCCGGCGTTATTATATCCTTGATGATCCCACCATCTCCGACGGCGAATATGACGCGCTGTTTCGGGAATTACTGGATATTGAGGCCCGTTTCCCCGATCTGATAAGCGAAGATTCGCCCAGTCAGCGGGTGGGCGGGGCACCGCTGGCCAGGTTTACCCCCATTAACCACCGTTCTCCGATGTTGAGCCTCGAGAACGCCTTCAGCCAGGGGGAAATGGTTGATTTTGAGATACGTCTGCAGCGTTTTCTGCACCTCGACACCCCACTGATCTATGCCGCCGAACCTAAGCTGGACGGTCTGGCAGTGGAATTGATTTACGAGAATGGCCTCTTAAAGGTGGGGGCAACCCGTGGTGACGGCCGGACAGGTGAGGATATAACGGCCAATATAAAGACCATTACCGCCATCCCCCTGCGGCTTACGGGCAGAGTGCCGGACATCCTTGAGGTACGGGGAGAGGTCTTTATGACCACTAAAGGTTTTAAGACTCTAAACGATGAACGTCTGCGCGGCGGCGAGCCGCCTTTTGCCAATCCACGCAATGCCGCGGCCGGCTCTCTGCGCCAGTTGGATTCTAAAATTTGCGCCTCCCGGCCGCTGGATTTTTTCTGTTATGCCCTGGGCGATCCCGCGGCAAGTCCATGCCGGACTCATCTTGAATCCCTTGAATGGCTGCAGGAACTGGGCTTTAAGCGTAATCCCCATGTCGGATTATGCCGGGGTATTGACGAAGTAAGCGCCCATTTCAACTATCTTCAGGAGCAGCGGCCGCGCTTACCCTATGAGATTGACGGCATGGTGGTCAAGGTAAATGATTTTGACCTGCAAAACCGGCTGGGTAGCAAGGCCCGCAGCCCGCGCTGGGCTGTGGCCTGGAAATTCGCGGCTATTCAGGCTACTACGAGATTGGTGGATATTGACTTTGGGGTAGGCCGCACCGGAGCCGTTACCCCGGTAGCGGTTCTGGAACCGGTGGATGTGGGCGGGGCTGTCGTGCGCCGGGCTACCCTTCATAATGAGGATGAGATCAAACGCAAAGATCTGCGCCTTGGTGACATAGTGCTGGTCCAACGGGCTGGCGATGTTATCCCCGAAATTGTCAAACCCATTGTTGAACGGCGCCAGGGTACGGAACGTCTGATAGAGATGCCCGATAATTGCCCGCGCTGCGCGGAACCCCTGCAACGCCCTCAGGGTGAAGTTGTAAGCCGCTGTCCAAACCCCCTCTGTCCCGCCCAGTTAATCAGAGCTTTAATCCATTATACCAGCAAGGCCGGGCTGGATATTCCCGGTCTTGGCCGGCGGGCCATGGAGCAGCTCTACAATGCAGGGCTGGTTAACAGTATTCCGGATATATATAAATTAACCGCCGAAGAACTGGCCCCCCTCGAGGGCTGGGGCGAAAAATCGGCAGCTAATGTGGTGCAGGCCATTCTTGCCAGTAAGAAGGTACCTCTCTCCCGTTTCCTGGCCGCCCTCGGTATTCGCTATGTAGGGGAGGTTAACGCCCAGCTGCTGGCCCGGAATTTCAGCGACTTGAATGCCCTGCGCCAGGCCTCTCGTGAAGACCTCCTCGCCGTGGACGGCATAGGCGCTCAAGCGGCCGACAGTCTGCGAGCCTACTTTGCCAACCAGGCCGTGAATGCAATGCTGGGTCAGTTATCGGCTCTCGGCCTTAAATTAACGAACGAAGAATCGGCTTCCGACCTGCCCCTGGCTGATAAATCTTTTGTCTTCACCGGCAGTCTTACGATGTCCCGCAGCGAGGCCAAGGCCAGGATCAAGGAATTAGGGGGAAAGGTGGTTTCAACGGTAAGCAAAAAATCCATTGTGGTCTGCGGTGCCAAGGCAGGCAGTAAGGAAAAAAAGGCCCGCGACCTGGGCCTGAAAATTCTCAGCGAAGACGAATTTACCGCTTTGCTGAAGGGCAATCTGCAATTACTCGATGATAATTAAAAAAATCTTCGGGCATAACTTTTTATAACTTTGGACACTTGCGATTATGGGCTTAATCAGGATACATGCTGTTATCAGCGGCCGGGTGCAGGGTGTTTATTTCCGGGCCTCAACCGTGGATGAAGCCCGGCAGCTCGGACTTTGCGGCTGGGTACGTAATCGTAATGACGGTAAGGTGGAAACCGAAATTCAG
>JAJRZN010000083.1 GCA_024275235.1 Deltaproteobacteria bacterium | reverse complement strand
TTTTCTATTATTTTACCGTCCTTCATTACCGCCAGTTCATTGGCCAGGGCTCGTACTACCCGCAGATCATGGCTGATAAAGAGGTAGGTCATCTTGTAGCGCCGTTGAATATAGCACAGGAGATCAATGATCTGGGCCTGAATGGTCATGTCAAGGGCGCTGGTGGGCTCATCTAAGATCAGAAAGCGGGGCTGGAGGATAATCGCCCTGGCAATGGCAATCCTCTGGCGCTGGCCGCCGGAAAATTCATGGGGATAACGTCTGGCCATGGCGGCATCGAGACCAACTTCATCCAAGGCCTTCTCTACCCGTTCTTTGAGTTTGTTTTTGTGAAGTTCAGGAAAATGCACCCGCAGACCTTCGCTGATTATCCTGCCCACAGTAAGGCGGGGGGAGAGTGAGGAGAACGGATCCTGAAAGACAATCTGTAATTCCCGCCGCAGAGCCCGCAGGCGGCGGGCCCCGCATTTGTTCAATTTTATACCCCTGTAATCAATCTCTCCCTGGCTGGCTAACAGGCGAAGAATAGCAAATCCCAGGGTACTTTTACCCGAGCCTGATTCCCCCACCAGCCCCAGAGTGGTACCCTCTTTTATTTTAAGGGATACCCCGTCAACGGCGGTGAGCCGTTCACGGGCTTTGAACCAGCTTCCCGGCTGGGAAAACTCAACCCGCAGATTTTTAATTTCGATGAGTGTCTCATTGGCGGCAGTTGTCTTCGGGGGTTCGCCATGGGGGGCGGAATCCAGCAGACTGCGGGCGTAGGCGGTGCGGGGATGATGGAAAACCTCCTGGGCGGGGCCTGATTCCACTAAATGGCCGCGGTGCATGATATAAACCGTCTGGGCGATCTCATGTACCATGGCCAGGTCATGGGTGATGAGCAGTACCGCCATTTTAAATTCGGCCTGCAGGTCTAAAATTAGATGGATTATCTGGGACTGGATGGTAACATCCAGGGCCGTGGTGGGCTCATCGGCAATGAGCAGATCCGGGCGGCAGGCCAGGGACATGGCAATCATTACCCGCTGCCGCTGGCCGCCGGATAATTGATGGGGATAATGCCCCATCCTCTTCTCCGCCTCTTGAAGTCCGCAGCGTTCCAGCAGATTTACGGCCTCCCGGCGGGCCTGAGGAACGGTGAGATGGCGGTGGATGATGAGCGGTTCAAGTAACTGGCTGCCAATATTATAGACCGGATTTAATGAGGTCATGGGCTCCTGAAATATCATGGCAATGCGGTTGCCCCTGACCGCCCGGATTTCATTGTCGGAGAGTTTCAGCAGATTTCGGCCGTTCAGCTCAATGCGGCCGCTGGTCTCCACCGGAGCCACCTTGTCTAACAGACGCAAAATACTCATGGCGGTAACCGATTTTCCGGAGCCTGATTCCCCCACCAGGGCCGTGGTGCCCCCTCGGGGTATTTGCAGGTCGATTCCCCGCACCACCTCCACCTCAGCAGAGTCAAGTTTGAATTTTACCCGCAGGTCTTTGATATTAAGCAGCATTATCTGAAATTTTAGTTTCTGGGATCAAAGGCCTGGCGCAGGGCCTCGCCGATGAAGATTAACAGAACCAGGGTTCCCACCAGAACAACCACGCTGCCTGCCGACAGCCACCAGGCCTCAATATTATTTTTACCCTGGGCCAGGAGCTCGCCCAGGCTGGGGGTGGGCGGCGGTACTCCCAGGCCGAGAAAATCAAGGCTGGTGAGGGCCAGAATGGCGCCCGACATCCGGAAGGGCAGGAAGGTAATTACCGGGGTCATGCCATTGGGCAGCAGGTGGCGGAACATAATGGCACCATTCCCCACCCCGAGAGCCCTGGCGGCCGTGATGTAGTCCATATTGCGGCCCCTTAAAAATTCGGCCCGCACGTAATCAGAGAGGCCCATCCAGCCGAACATGGAAAGCAGGATGAGAAGCAGGGTGATGGAGGGCTTGAAAATGGCGGAGAATATAATTAGCAGGTAGAGTTCCGGCATGGAGCCCCAGATTTCAATAAAACGCTGGCCCAGAAGGTCGGTGAGGCCGCCGAAATAACCCATCACCGCCCCGGCCAGGATGCCGACGGCGGTACCGATGATGGTCAGGGCAAAGCCGAAGAGGACGGAGAGCCGGAAGCCATAAATGACCCGGGCCAGGACATCACGTCCCTGGTCATCAGTACCCAGCAGATTCTCCCGGCTGGGCGGCGAGGGCAGCGGGACATTAAGGTTCAGATCAATGGAATCGTAGCTGTGAGGGTTGGGGGGGAAAACGGCCCAGTTGCCGCCGCTGGTGATCTTTTTCAGGATATAGGGGTCACGGTAATCGGCTTCAGTCTGGAAATCACCGCCGAATGTCGTCTCGGGATAGGTCTTGAAAACGGGGAAATAGATATGCCCCTGATACTCCATAATCAGAGGTTTATTATTGCTGATAAGTTCGGCGAACAGGCTGGTTATAAAGATAACAGAGAAGATAATCAGGCTGTAATAGCCCAGTTTATTGGCCTTGAACTGCTGCCAGCGCCGGCTGCCTGGTTTGTCTTCTACGGCGGCCATCAGTGATTATCCACACTGTCAAAAGAGATTCTGGGATCAACCATGACATAGCTTAGATCCGAGAGCAGTCTGGCGATGAGCCCGATAATAGTGAAGAAGAAAAGGGTGCCCAATACCACGGGGTAATCCCGATTCATAATGGAGTTGTAGGCCAGCAGCCCCATGCCGTCGAGGGAGAATATGGTCTCGATCAACAGGCTGCCGGTGAAAAAGGCGGCAATAAATGAGCCGGGGAAACCGGTAATAATGGGGATAATGGCGTTCCGAAAAATATGGCGGTAGAGGATATGATTTTCAGACAGTCCCTTGGCCCTGGCGGTGATGACGTATTGTTTCCTGATTTCCTCTAAGAAACTGTTCTTGGTGAGCATGGTCATTATCGCCAGGCTGCCCACGGTGCTGGAGATTACCGGTAAGACCATATGCCAGAGATAGTCGGTGATTTTGGCCATCAGGCTGAGACTGGACCAATTGTCCGAAACCAGGCCCCGCAGGGGGAAGATACTCCAGAAGCTGCCGCCGCCAAAAAGGACAATGAGAATAATGGCCAGGGCAAAGCCGGGAATGGCGTAGCCGGTGAGGATAACCGTGGAGGTAAAGACGTCAAAGGGGGTGCCGTGGCTTACCGCCTTTTTGATCCCCAGGGGGATACAGGTGAGATAGACGATGAAAAAACTCCACAGTCCCAGGGACATGGAGACCGGCAGCTTTGATATTACCAGGCTGGTGACGCTCTGATGGTGATAATAGCTGGTGCCGAAATCAAAGCAGAGGTAATTTTTCATCATGGTTAAAAAACGCGTCAGCGGCGGTTTGTCAAAGCCGTAGAGCTTTTTTAACTCGGCGATGCGCTGCTGATCCAGCCCTTTATCACCTTGATAAAGCCCCATACTCCCGGAGCTGACCTCGCCGCTGCCGGTATTGTGGGCCTTCAACTGGGAGAGCATCTGTTCCACCGGGCCGCCGGGTACGAACTGGGTAACGGTGAAGGTTACCAGCATGACCCCGAAGAGGGTGGGAAACATGAATAATATACGACGCAGGATATAACGGGCCATGGTGATTTGGCGGCTTTATTTCTCCCACCAGGTCATCAGGGCCTGGATGGGCTGGTAATAGAGGGGCAGGGTTTTGGGCTGGTCGAATTTATTCCAGTAGGCCACCCGGTGGCGGGCCAGATACCAGTTGGGCACCACATAATAACCATACCACAGCACTCGGTCAAGGGCATGGCAGGCCGCCTTTAACTGTTGGCGGTTATGGGAGTATATTATGTCGTTCACCAGGGCGTCCACCACCTTGCTTTTGATGCCGATGAGGTTGCGGGAGCCCTCACGGTCGGCGGCGGCCGATGACCAGTAATCACGCTGCTCGTTGCCCGGTGACTGGGATTGGCCAAAGACACCCACCACCATGTCAAAGTTGAATTTTTCCAGCCGCCGGGTATAGAGCGCCGGGTCGATGGTGCGGTAACCGGCTGTGATTCCCAGGCGTTTCAGGTTTAAGACATAGGGGGCGATTACCCGTTCAAAGGCGGGGGAGGCCAGGAGAATCTCGAAGATGAATTTACGGCCGGTGCGGCGGTTCACCAGCTGATTGTTAACTACCTGCCAGCCCGCCGCCCTTAAAAGGTGTTGCGCCTGTCGCAGATTACCCCGCAGGGAGTGAGGCGGTTTGGTGGTAAACGGGGTCAGGGGGGTGGTAAATACCTCCGGCGGCAGCTGCTTTTTGAAGGGCTTGAGCAGGGTGAGTTCCCGGCCTTTCGGCAGACCGGTGGCAGCCAGGTCAGAATTACTGAAATAGCTGTTGCAGCGGGTGTACTGTCCGAAAAAGAGGCTTTTGTTCGTCCATTCAAAGTCAAAGGCCAGGCCCAGAGCCTCTCTTACCCGGCGGTCGGCAAAGAGGGGACGGCGGATATTCATCACAAAGCCCTGCATTCCGGCATCATTTTTATGGGGCAGATATTTTTTTATGATCTGGCCGCTTTTAAACTTGGGGCCTTTCAGGTCGCGCTGCCATTGTTTGGCGATATTGATGGTCATAAAATCAAAGTCACCGGCCTTGAAGGCCTCCATGCTCACCTGTTGATCTTTGAAATATTTATAGGTAATGGTCTGAAAATTAAACATTCCGCGCCGCACCGGAAGATTTCTGGCCCAGTAATTGGGGTTTTTCTCGTAGGTGATGTATTTACCGGCCTCAAAGCCCTTTATTATATAGGGGCCGCTGCCCACGGGCGGCACAAGTCCAACCTCATTAAAGGGGTGGCGCTGGTAAAAGGCGCGGGAGAGTATTGGCAGTTCACAGGCAATGAGGTGAAGTTCCCGGTTGGCCTTCCTGAAGATAAATTTAATCTTATGGGGGCCGAGAATCTGCGCCTTGCTTATATCCCGGAAATACGACTGATAAAAGGGGTGGGCCGCCGGGCCTTTCAGGGTGTCAAGGGAGAATTTTACATCCGCGGCGGTCAGTGGACTGCCGTCGGAGAAGCGGGCCTGGGGATTAAGGGTAAAGGTGACGGAGAGCCCGTCGGCCGCCGTCTTGATGTCCCGGGCGATAAGCCCGTATTTGGCAAAGGGCTCGTCAAGACTGCTGACGGCGAGGGGCTCAAAGACCAGGGTGTTCAGGCCGTCCGGGGCCGTGCCTTTGAGGGTAAAGGGGTTCATCTTGTCAAAGCTGCCCAGGCTGTGGAGGACAAGGCGGCCGCCCTCTCTGGCCTTTAAGGATGTATAATCAAAATGAGTGAAGTTGGCCGGGTATTTTAATGTTCCATCCAAACTGACGCCGTGGGCCGCAAAGGCCGTCTGGGGCAGAAGCAGTATGATCAGGTAAATAAGTATATTTTTGAAAATCATAATGTTATTGATGATAAGTTCTATTCCACAACCTCGCAATCTATTTTTCCATCATGGAAAGTCAGGCGCAGACGGTCGCCGGGGGCCGCTTCGCGGCGGCTGCGGAGGATTTTGTTATCCGGCAGAAGAGTGACCACGGCATAACCCCGGCCCAAGATATTCAGCGGACTTACGGCGTTGAGCAGGGCGGCGGCCTGGTGGAATCTGGCGCTTTCATGTTCCAGGGTAGCCCGTATCTGACGATGCAGAGTATCTTTTAGGGCCTTTATCCGCTCGCGGTGTTTTTGGATTAAGGTCTTGGGGCTGTGGAAGAGCAGGGCGTTGACCTGATTGTCCACCGCCCGGCTGGCGGCAATGATTGTGTTGTCCATCGCCCGCTGGAGATTGTTTTCGGTTTGTTCTAAACGCAGACGAATGCCCTGCAGGGCGTGGGCCGGAACCGCGAGGAGACGGCATTGGGCCTCTGCTCGCTGGCGGAGGCTGGTGAGTCGGCGGCTCATGGCCTCCGTGAGGCGGTTGCGGTTTTGACGCACTGTTTGGCTCAGAACCCGGCAGTCAGGCAGTACCGCCTCGGCGGCCGCGGTGGGGGTGGGTGATCGTTCATCGGCCACCAGATCGAGGATGGTGAAATCTACCTCATGGCCTATAGCACTCACCACCGGCAGGGAACAGCTATATATCTTCCGCGCCAGTTCTTCATCGTTAAAGGGCCAGAGATCTTCCAGGGAACCGCCGCCCCGGCAAATGACAATTACCTCGCAGTCCCGCTTTTGAATCAGCTCCAGGGCCTGAATAATGGCGGCCGCCGCCTGTTCACCCTGCATGGGGGCTGGATATATCTCAATGGGTACGGCTGGAAAACGGCGGCCGGCGATTTTTAAGAAATCATGTACTGCCGCTCCCTGGGGCGAGGTAATAAGGGCGATTTTATGGGGCAGGAAGGGGAGCGGCAGTTTGTGGTCGGCGGCAAAGAGTCCCTCAGCCTCCAAGCGTCTCTTTAATTTTTCAAAGGCCAGATGCCTGGCTCCGGCTCCGGCAAAATCAACGGAATCGACGATAATCTGGTAATCACCCCTGGCCTCGTAGACCGAGACCCGGCCCCGGCAGATGACCTGAGCTCCATCACGGAGTTCCTTCTCTAAATAGCGGCTCTGTGATTTAAAGAGTACGGCCTTGAGCTGGGCGTTATCGTCCTTCAGGGTAAAATATAGGTGGCCGGAATAGGGCCGCCGCAGGTTTGAAATCTCACCGTTCACCGCCACAAAGGCAAAACCGTGTTCCAGAATACCCTTGATGGAGCGAGTGATTTCGGTCACACTCTGGACGGTATTGGTAAAATTTATTGCCATAATTTATTTTTTTGTTGAGCTAATAGGCGGTTAAAGGGTATCTTGTAAAATTAAACTTTTTGGGATTAAACTTTAATTATTTTTAATAATCAAGTGCTTATTTGGGGAGAATTATGGCCGCTGAGGATGTATTTCATAAGAAGCATGAGGACGTGGTTGCCAAGGATAAAAAGGCGATTCTCGAGGAACTGAATCTGCCGCCGGTGGTCATTGAGTTTTTCCGTAAGAATGAACGGATGATAAAGGTGAGCCTTATCGTTCTGGTGGTTTTGGTGCTGGGCGGCGAGGGATACCAGAAATACACCGCTAACCAGGCTGAAAAATCTTCCGCCATGCTTTATTCCGCTCTCCAGAGTGCCGATGTGGCCCAGGAATCTAAGATTCTGGGGCAGTTGAGTACGAAATATTCCCATACCGGCAGTGCCCTGTGGGCGAAT
>JAJRZN010000082.1 GCA_024275235.1 Deltaproteobacteria bacterium | reverse complement strand
GGAGCTACTGAGAGGCTTTCAATATTGAAGCCACGACCGCTGAACAAGCCAGTTACCCGTGACAGGACACCAGGCTTATTTTGCAATAATACCGATAACGTATGTCGCCGCATTGTCATATCCTATTCGTTTTTAATGTTCACCTGTTGACCTGGTAAACATTTTCTATAATAAATTGCCCGTTAATCAAGCAGCTGTTAAACCAACAGCATTTCGGTAGTCGCCTTGCCGGCCGGCACCATGGGGTAGACCCCCTCTTCCCGTTTAATAACAAAATCCATAATAACGGTGTTATCGGTAGCCAGAGCCTCCTTGATTACCGGCTCAACCTCATCCGGTTTGGTGGCCCGCAAGCCCACAGCGCCGTAAGCCTCGGCCAGTTTGACAAAATCCGGTTCCACATCAAGAACCGTGGCGGAATATTGCTTCTTGTAGAAAAGCTCCTGCCACTGGCGAACCATGCCAAGATAATTATTATTCAAAATAGCCACCTTCACCGGACAATGATACTGCTGGGCCGTGGCCAGTTCCTGAATATTCATTTGAATACTGCCGTCACCCGCCACATCAATAACGGTGCGGTCAGGCGCCGCCATCTGAGCTCCGATGGCAGCCGGCAATCCATAGCCCATGACCCCGAGACCACCTGAGGTCAGAAAATTATTGGGCTTGTTAAAATGATAAAACTGGGCGGCCCACATCTGGTTCTGACCAACCTCGGTACTGATAATCGCATCACCATTAGTCAGCTCATGCAGCTTCTGAACCACGAACTGAGGCTTGATAATATCCGTCTCCTCCACATAGCCCAGAGGATGTTTAGCCTTCCAGTCCTTAATCTGATTCAACCATGGCTCATGCTTTGCCGACTCCTCGGCCATATCGACGGTGGAGGTGGTTTTAAACCAGTTATTCATGGCGACAAGAGCGTATTTACAATCGGCCACAATGGGGATATCAACCTGAACATTTTTACTGATGGAAGATGGATCAATATCAATATGAATAATCTTGGCACGGGGGGCAAAGTCAGAGAGCTTACCGGTTACCCGGTCATCAAAACGAGCCCCTACCGCAATCAGCAGATCACAATCAGCCACCGCCATATTTGCGAAATAGGTACCATGCATACCCAGCATGCCCATGGACAGTGGATCCGTCCCGGGAAAGCCGCCCAGACCCATGAGGGTCATAGTAACCGGAATATTAAGGGTACGGGCCAGTTCCGTCAGTTCTTCGCTGGATTTAGAGGCGATGACCCCGCCGCCCACATACAGTACCGGTTTTTTGGCCTTTATAATAGACTTGCAGGCCTTCTCGATCTGGCCGGGATGCGGCTCATAGGTGGGCCGATAGGTTCGCATCTTCACCGGTTTCATTTCCGGAAAATCGATTTTACCCACCATAACATCCTTCGGCAGATCAATCAAAACGGGGCCGGGACGGCCGGTTCTGGCGATATGGAAGGCCTCACGGATAGTAGGTACCAGATCCTTAACATCCTTGACGAGATAATTATGTTTGGTACAGGGCCTGGTAATACCGACAATATCCACCTCCTGAAAGGCATCATTACCAATAAGCCCGGTTGGTACCTGGCCGGTAAAAACAACAATGGGGATGGAATCGAGATAGGCCGAGGCAATACCGGTAACGGTATTGGTAGCACCAGGGCCGGAGGTAACCAGAGCCACGCCCACATCGCCATGGACCCTGGCATAGGCATCAGCGGCATGTACCGCCGCCTGCTCATGCCTGACCAGAACATGGGTTATATCCTGATCTTTCAGTAATTCATCATAGATGTCAATAACCGCCCCGCCGGGAAACCCGAAGATGCAGTTCACATTCTGTTCCTTCAGACATTTCATCAATGCCTGAGCGCCGGTGATTTTCATAAAAT
>JAJRZN010000081.1 GCA_024275235.1 Deltaproteobacteria bacterium | reverse complement strand
GCCGCTCCAACCCCCATACAGATGCCGGCCATAACCGCCTTGCACATTTCAAGATAAGGTGGAACGCGAATAGCGAAATTCTGGCCCAGATTAGCGGAAGCAAAGGCTCCGGCCACAAAGCCTATACCAATAACCGATCCGGAACTGATGAGAAAGGCCTTGGGGGTATGCCCTAAGGCTCCAATGCCGTATAAAAACCACTCGCCCCAGTTACGTACCGCGCCTACTGCCCCCCAGGGCCGCCACCAGGCCATGATCAGGACAGTAAACAGGCCGACGATTATTCCCACGGTGTTAACATGCCATTCGTCAAGGCACAACGTTTTGTAAAGGCCTTTGGCCTTGCCGGCAAACGACGATTCCCCACTCATAATTCCCCCTCCCGTTCTTAGTTATGAATTCTGAAACTTATTTCACCTTTTTATTATCTTTTTGGAGATATTAAAAAGGAAAACAGACAATATAAAATATTTCCTTCTTACTCATGAGTTTTTTTTTTGTCAAGCATCTTGTATGCATAAGTGGACATGAATGAAAAAATGGTTCATAAAACGTTTTGGCAGCCAAAATATCAGACGTGGGGTCAGGCAATAAAAGGGCTGAATGGTTGGCGGCCCAAAGCTGGTATGGAAAAATTAAGGAAGAGAGAATGGTCTTGATTACTGCCAATCCTGCCAATAAACTACGTCATTGTGGCATAAAGGTAATTATAAAACTTTCCCGCTTAAAATTGTCTTGACATCAAAATTAATCATTGTTAGACAGATAATCTGTAAAATATGAATAACGGTTCATTAATAAACTTTAAGGAGACTTTATTATGAGTGATTACAAAGTTGCCCCTGCTGATGTCTCGGCAGATCACACCTTAGATGCCAAAGGACTTAGCTGTCCTATGCCCCTCCTGCGCACCAAGAAGGAAATCGGTAAAATCAGCTCCGGCCAGATTCTGGAAATTTTAGGCACGGATCCCGGCTCCAGGAATGATCTGCCCGGCTGGTGTGAGAAAAGCGGTCATGAGTTCCTGGGCGAGAAAGAGGACGACGGCTTTATTCGTTTCTATATCAAAAAAGGTTAATAATTTAATCTATCAGAGGTATTTTTTGTTTTAAACAAGGAATACGTCGCTTTTCATGGGAGAAAGAAATGGCAAAAAGTGTTGGTATTTTCGTGACTTCACCCCGCTATATGCGTCACGTGGTCGGTATAACCAAAGCTGCGGTCGCCAAGGGTTCCAAGGTCAAGGTCTTTTTCAGCTGGTATTCAACCCATCTGACTCAATGTGCTGAGTTTCCGGCCCTTTGTGAAATGGAAAATGTTGATGTTTCTATCTGCGCCGACAGTTACAAAAACTCCGGCTATGATGTGAATGATGTTCCCCAGGGCCTTGATGCCAAGAAGATGGCTACTCAGGCACAGCATGGCGTAATCATCGATGATTATGACTGCTACCTGACCTTATAGACGGAGGAAAATAAATGTCTAAAAAAGCATGTTTTTTGTTTGTGAATAAGGAGTACACCTTGGATGGTATTCGTTCCGCCCTGGGACTGGCCGTGGAGAATATGTATTCATACGGTGTGATAATGTATAATGAGTTTGAGACCATAAGCGATTACCATAAGGAAAATATCGAGTGGGTTCGTGATATGGAGGGTGATATCTTTACCACAGTTGATGCCAATGTCGAGAAACTGGGTTTGACTAAGATCACCCTCGAAGAAATTGGCGAGAAACTGCGTGATATGGATATTATTGTGCCTTATGGTATTATGCGCTCTGATAAGAGCTGAGGGGGAGTAAGCAAATGAAACTTTTGAATGTGTATCGCTCCGAGCCAAATGATGATGTTAAAAAGCTGGTAGAAATCGTATCTAAGGACAGAGACGTAGTCAGTTTTGATCTGAATGTAGAAAATCCAGATTACGATAAGATGTTGGATATGGTATTTGATGCCGATCAGACTATCTGCTGGTGGTAGTATAAGGCTCTGCTAAATGTGTGTTTGTCGGCCCCGTTCTTTTATAAGGAACGGGGCCTTTTTGCGTTTATGTGCCGGAAGCTTACTCAAGCCGCATGCAAATTGCACTTGACTTTATCGGTCAATTCCAATATTTTACTTAAAATTTATTCAGGTGCCTTGCCAAGGGCTGGATATAAATAAATTATTTATATTCAAGCCATTGGAAAGCTTAATAGGGAATCCCGTGTAAATCGGGAACGGGCCCGCCGCTGTAATCGGAGACGAAAGCCGCAAAAAGTCACTGTCTGAGGAATCAGATGGGAAGACGCGGCCGGTAGGATGAACCGAGAGTCAGAAGACCTGCCTGGATATCGTCAACGCAACCTCCGTGGACAGGGGTTTGCAGCAGGGTCATGTGGATAAACAGGGAAATCCTCAGATCGATTTTTTATCGGTTTGGGGATTTTTTTTTGCCCCGGCCGGTATCATCCACAGAAGAAAGGAGGCAGGAATGAAGAGTAAAATCAGTATGTCAACAGGATGTGCCGTTGTTTTGGCCCACAAGGAAAGTTCAGGGGGGCAAAAATGAGACGCGTAAATATCAAAAAGTTTGGGATTTGGGTAATCGTGGCGGTTCTGACCATTGGGTTTTCCAATATCACCTTTGCCATGGGACGTATGCCGGATAAAAAGGCAATTGTCCTGGCAGGGTTTGGTACCAGTTATCCCACGGCCCTGGTAGCCATTACCAACATCCAGAAGGATGTCCAGAAGGCCTTCCCCAAGATCAAGGTACGGATAGCCTTTACTTCCAATATCATCAGAAATATCTGGCACAAGCGGCAGGGCGACAGCCGATTTATTGCCGAGCACAAGGAAATACCCAAAGAAATCCTTTATGTAAAAGGGCCTCTCGCCACCATTGCCGAGCTTCAGGATGCCGGTTACCGGACTATTATCGTCCAGCCCACGCATGTCTACGATGGTGAGGAATACACCGACCTCTGTTCATATGTAAGGGGATTAAATGCCATCACCACTATCAAGAAAAAATACATGCCTTTTGTCAAATTGGTAATCGGCCGTCCAGTCCTGGGAAAACATGGTATTACTCATAACTATCACCTTGATATGAAGGCTGCCGCCAAGACCCTGGCGCCCGATGTGGCACTTGCCAGGCAAAACGGGGCGGCCCTGGTCTATATGGGACACGGCAATGAATACTACAGCACCGGTATCTACGCGGAATTCCAACAGGTCATGCGCCGGATGTATCCTCAGGCTGAAATCTTTGTCGGCACGGTGGAAGGTTACCCCTCCAAGGGCGATGTGGTCTCCGCGGTGACCAGGAGCCGGATTAAAAAGATCGTCCTGAAGGCCATGATGATAGTGGCTGGCGATCATGCCCATAACGATATGGCCGGCAATGACGAGGATTCCTGGAAAAACACCTTTAAGAGAGCGGGAGTGCGCGTAAAATGTATTATGCACGGTCTGGGAGAAAATCAGGCCTGGGATAATATCTATGTCAACCATATTAAAGATGTGGCCCGGGATAACAATATAACATTATAGAATCGCCGGAATGCCCGGACTCCTTTGTGTTCTTTGTATTATGCCGGCAGCCGCTTGATCAGGGCTTGCCGTTAATCTTTAATTCTGCCGGCTGACCATACAGACCGACATTGTCAATGTCTGCCTGTACGGTCAGCCGTTGTTTTAAGAGGTGAATATGAATAAAAGAATAATGCAGGTGCTGCTTTTAACCCTAACTCTGGTCTGGACGGGAATCATGGTCTCTGCCCCAACGGTACGGGCGGGGACAGAGATGTTTGTAGATCA
The DNA here is from genome assembly GCA_024275235.1 of Deltaproteobacteria bacterium. Lineage (GTDB taxonomy): Bacteria > Desulfobacterota > Desulfobulbia > Desulfobulbales > VMSU01 > JAADIV01. Next base: position 48 of record JAJRZN010000081.1, on the reverse strand, counting down.
GTCCGGTAACCGGATTATCATTAAAAAGCCCTTTAAAAGGATTATATC
>JAJRZN010000080.1 GCA_024275235.1 Deltaproteobacteria bacterium | reverse complement strand
GTTCTGGCCGGTGGTATCGCTCATGATTTTAATAATATTCTGGCGGCGATTATGGGCAATGTCAGCCTGGCCCTGATGCTGACCGACGGCGCGGATAAGCGTCACCATCTGTTGAGCCAGGTGGAAAAGGCCTCAGAACGGGCCAGGAATCTGGTGCAGCAGTTACTCACTTTTTCCAGGGGCGGCGAGCCATTTAAGACTCTTAGTACCATCAGTGATATTATCAGGGAGTCGGCTGAGTTCGTTCTACGGGGCAGTAATGTGAAGAGTGAATTTTATTTTGCCCCTGATCTCTGGGCCGTGGAGGTGGACAAAGGCCAGATTGGGCAGGTGGTGCAGAATCTGGTTATAAATGCCGTGCAGGCCATGCCCGATGGCGGTAATATCCGGCTGAGCTGTGATAACTTCAGCCTGAAAGACAGCGATGAGATACCCTTTGCTGAATATGCCAATAGCGAGTGCTATCTACGGATCATAATCAGGGATGATGGCTGCGGTATGCCGCCTGAAGTCAGCAGTCGGATATTTGATCCCTATTTTACCACCAAGGAGAAGGGGAACGGCCTCGGCATGGCGGTAACCCATTCGGTAATTCGTAAACATGGCGGACATATCCTGGTGGACTCTAAACCCGGGAAGGGAACCACTTTTACTATCTATCTGCCGGCCCTGATGAAATCCGTCGCCGCGGTGGAGGAAAACCAGCTTTCGGTGCTTGACATAGGCGGTACCGGGCAGGGCCGGGCTTTGATTATGGACGATGACGAGCTGGTACGTGATATTGCGGTGAATATGCTGTCGGCGGCCGGATTTGAAACCTTTAACGCCGTGGATGGCGCTGAGGCCTTAAAGATCTATAAGCAGGCCGCGGCTGCTGATAAACCCATTGATGTGGTACTCATGGATTTAACTATTCCCGGCGGCATGGGCGGCGAGCAGGCTGCGGCTGAACTGCTTGACTTTGATCCCGCGGCCGTTATTATTGTCTCCAGTGGTTATTCCAACGATCATGTGATGGCCAGTTTCCGGGATTATGGTTTTAAAGCGGCAGTGGTTAAGCCTTATAATATGCAGGAACTGATCTCCACTGTGGGCCGTTTGATGATGGACAAGGAAAAATGATACCCATGGCGGAACGTAATATCAGGCTGCTCATTGCCTATGATGGTACGGCCTATGCCGGTTGGCAGCGCCAGAAGGAGCAGCCCACTGTTCAGGGGGTGCTGGAGGACAAAATATCCCTGATGACGAGGGAGTCCGTTACTCTCTATGGCGCCGGTCGTACTGATGCCGGAGTGCACGCCCTGGGGATGTGCGCCAATTTTAAGACCCGGTGCGGAATTCCCTGCCTGGGCTTTCAGAAGGGCATGAACAGTCTGCTGCCACCGGATATAAGGGTGCTGGCTCTTGATGAGGCGGCGGAGCGCTTTCATGCCCGTTTTGACGCCCAGGGTAAGACCTATTTCTATCAGGTCATAACCACCCCCCTGATTCTTCCCACTCAACGTCTTTATTACGCTCATTTCCCCAGGGCTTTTGATTTGGAGGCCATGGAGCTGGCCCTTTCAACTCTGCTTGGCGAACATGATTTTACCAGTTTCGAGGCTGCCGGTTCCAGAGATCTGACAGTCACTGGCGGTCGGGGGGCGGTGAGGACAATTAATCACAAGCGTATCTATGCCATTCCAGGCGGCTTTACGGTGGAGATAGGGGGGGATGGATTTTTGCGGCATATGGTCAGAAATATTATCGGTACCCTCATTCCGGTGGGGCGAGGGGAAAAAACCGTGGCTAATTTTACAAAAATATTGTATGCCAAAGATCGTTCAGTAGCCGGAGATACCGCACCGGCTCAGGGGTTGTTCTTAAAAGAAGTATTTTATTGAAAGATGGTAACTGTCAGGCCGGGTCTTTTAACCGGCCTTTAGAAATGAAAGGCTTTAACAAGGTGAGATAATGACTGTGAATATTACTCTGGCTGACCGGATGAATAAAATTAAACCCTCTCCGACTCTGGCTGTGAATGCCAAGGCCAAGGCCCTGAAGGCCTCGGGGGCTGATGTCTTGAATTTCAGTGTCGGAGAACCTGATTTTGATACTCCGGCCCATGTCTGCGCCGCCGGCAAGGCGGCCATTGATGACGGCTTTACCCGTTATACGGCAGTGCCGGGGATTATTGAACTGCGGGAGGCGGTCTGCCGCCGGCTGGCCGATGACCATGGCTTTAATTACGCTCCTGAGCAGATTCAAATAAGCTGTGGCGGCAAGCATGGCCTTTATAATATGGGTCAGGCCCTCTTCGGACCGGGTGATGAGGTGATAATTCCTGCTCCCTACTGGGTTTCCTATCCGCCCATTATTGAACTGGCCGGGGCCAGGCCTGTTTTTCTGCCGCTGGCGGAGGATAATGATTTTGATATCAGTGAGGCGGCCCTGAAAAAATGTGTCAGTGAGAGAACCAAGGGCATAATCTTAAACAGTCCCTCCAACCCCACCGGGGCGGTATTTTCCCAGGCCGGCCTGCGGCTCGTGGCCGATATGGCTTTAAAAGCCGGCTGGGTGGTTATCTCTGACGATATCTATGAGACTATTGTTTTTACAGGGCAACCGGTACCGCATATTCTAAAGGTGGCGCCGGAGTTGAAAGAGCAGGTTATAATTCTGAACGGGGTCAGTAAGTCTTTTGCCATGACCGGCTGGCGGATAGGATACAGTGCCGGGCCGCAACATATTATCGCGGCCATGAACAAAATTCAAAGCCAGAGTACCTCCAACGCTTCATCAATATCCCAGAAGGCAGCCCTGACCGCCTTCAGCGGCCCTCAGGACTTTCCGGCAATGATGAGAGAGGCTTTTGCCGAGAGGCTGACATATATTATGGGCGCTTTAAAGGAAATTCCGGATTTAACCTGTGTCGCGCCCAAGGGGGCATTTTATGTCTTCCCCAATTTTTCCGCCTATTACGGCCGCGAATTTAAAGGTAAAAAAATTAATAATTCGGTGGAGATGGCCGATTTTCTGCTTGATGAGGCGCTTATTGCCTCGGTACCGGGTGCTGCCTTTGGTACCGATGATTTTGTCCGTTTCTCCTTTGCGGCCTCCATGGCGGTTATTGAAGAAGGCATGCGGCGTTTAGGTAAGGCCCTGGCATCTCTTAATTGACTCGGGGTATTCGCCTCAGGTAATAATTTCCTTTTCTTCACACAGGGCCCAGGTCCATTGATCCAGGGGGCGCTCTTTGGAGAGCGCCCTGGCCCCGCTGTCGGAATAACATCTGTAATTCCAGGAGTTTGTCTCGTCCGTGTATATTTTTATCAGTCCCAATTGTGGATGTATGTACCATCCCGCCTCGATTTGACCGTCCATAATCGCCTCTTGATGTTTTGATGTAGATATTCAGCCTGATGTCTGAAAGTTACGATTCATAGTTCTATGTAGTTTTTTGGATCTTACCTGCATAGTTTACCGTTTTGATTCCTTGTTCCGTTTGTTTTCGTCTGACCGTAGATCTGGTATATCCGAACTTTTTTGTGTTGATCCGCAGCCGCCGCAACTGCTGCAGCCGCCGCCTTTACCGCGCAGTCGATTGAAAATTTTCAGCCCCGTGTAGCCCGCCGCTGCTCCGACAATGAGCCATACTATTATATCCTGCATGTGTATCTCCTAAGTGAAAAGGTCTGGGTCTGCTGACAGGCAAGACTTGCAAAAAAAATTATGACTCGTTAAAATAAATGTCATGGGCTTGAATCACTTGCCTGATTTGAATTATATGATAATGTTGCTTATCGGGCGAACTTTTTTTGAAAAAAGATGGCGAATAAAAAAAAATGTGATTAATTATGGCTAAACGACAGAAGCAAAAGGAAAAATTTGATGATCTGATGGCCGGCATGGATACCTCTACTGCCATTCCATATACCATGACGACCTGCTTCAAAGTTAATGATCTTCTTAATCATCCTGTTTTTGGCCTTGGTAAGGTCATTAAATGCCTTTCTCCCAACAAGATACATGTTATGTTTCGTGAAGGAGAAAAATTTCTCATTGGGGTTCTACCTCAGGATATTGAGTAGACCCTGCACTTTATGATCATTTCAGTCCTTAATAATCCAGGTTGTATTCCCCTCCTCTCTTGCCTTTGGCAATTCGTCTGAAATGGCCAAAAAAAATATTACGCCGTTGCGGTTGGGCGGCAGACCGGTATCTTTGACAGCTGGCCCCTGGCCGAAACTCAGGTTAAGGGCTGCCCTGGAGCTCGTTTTAAGGGCTTTCCCAGCCGTCGTGAGGCCGAAGCATGGCTTAAAAATCCACAATACAGCACCAGAACGGTCAGGCGGGGCGTAAAGAGGCCGCCAAAGGCGAAAAATAAAGCGCCTGACAACCACGAAGGGCTGGTTATCTATACGGATGGCGGTGCAATCAATAATCCCGGCCCCGGAGGGTACGGGGCGGTAATTATTGATTATGATCTCGAGCCGGCCAGTTGCCGGGAGATAAGCGGCGGTTACCGTCTGACGACCAATAATCGTATGGAACTTATGGCCTGCATAGCGGCTCTGCGCTCCTTAGGTGCCTCGGAACGGCCCATTGCCCTTTACTCTGATTCCAGTTATGTGGTAAATGCCGTTAATAAGGGCTGGGCCCGCAGGTGGCGGCTTAATGGCTGGCTCAAATCGGATAAAAAACCAGCTTTAAATGCCGATCTCTGGGAAGAGCTGCTTGATTTAACCGCCGGATTAACTATTACCTTTAACTGGGTAAAAGGGCATGCCGGTAATCCATTGAATGAACGTTGTGATAGACTGGCGGTGCAGAATGCCAGACAAAATAATTTACCCGTTGACCGGGGCTATGAAGAAAAGGAACTGAATATAAATGAAAGGTAAAGCAGGATTGACAACTGATGGAGAAGAGTTAAAGACTGTGCTCAGGTTATATGCCGCGGCCAGGGATGCCAAGGCCGACAATATTGTGGTTCTTGATGTGCGCGGTCTTTCCGGATTTGCTGATTTTTTTATCATTGCCAGCGGCCGTTCAACCCGGCATGTGCAGGGTATTGCCGCGGCTCTTGATAAACAGGTAAATAACAAAAGGCTGAAGAGCACCAAGGTGGAGGGCCTGGATGAGGGCCGCTGGGTTCTCCTGGATTTTAATGATGTTGTGGCTCATATCTTTTATGATGAGGCCCGCCGGTTTTATGACCTGGAAGGTCTCTGGCGGGATGCCCCCCGGCTTGATCTTGATTGAAAAACTAACCTGGAGTTAATAATGACAAATCGTAAACCGTTATTGCTGGCAATCCTGGATGGCTGGGGCGTTGGTGAGCCCAACGCCACTAATGCTGTCTATACCGCCCGCACTCCGAATATGGACAAGTGGGCGCGGGAATTTGCACTGACTGAGCTGGCCGCTCATAACGGTGCCGTGGGTCTGCCTGAGGGCCAGATGGGCAACTCCGAGGTGGGGCATATGAATATCGGGGCGGGCAGGGTGGTATACCAGGACTTCACCCGGATAAATATGGCTATTGAAAAGAATGAGCTGGCCACCAATGCTGTTCTCCTTAAATTAATCGGCCAGACCAGGGAGGCCGGTAAGGCCCTTCATCTCATGGGGCTGCTTTCCGACGGCGGGGTACACAGCCATATCAACCACCTGTTGGCTCTGCTTGATATTGCCGCTGCGCAGGGGTTGAAGAAAGTATTTATTCATTGCTTTATGGACGGCCGGGATACTCCGCCCAAAAGCGGCAAGAGCTATATTGAGGAACTGGAGGCTGGAATTAAAGCGGCAGGAGTGGGGAGGATTGCCACCATAGTCGGTCGTTATTACGCCATGGATCGTGATAAACGCTGGGATCGGGTGGAAAGGGCCTGGCTGGCCATGGTGGAGGGTAAAGGTATATATCACCAGAGTCCGGCCGAGGCGGTGAGCGCGGCTTACGCGGCCGGGACGACGGATGAGTTTATTGAACCAACAGTGATTGGCCGGGAGGGTCGCCCCTTAGCTCTTATAGAGGATGGTGATACGGTTTTGTTTTTTAATTTTCGGGCAGATCGAGCCCGGCAGTTAACGCATGCCTTTAATGATGAGGAGTTTAACGACTTCCGCATCGAGAGCCGCCCGCGTCTCGGCGGTTTTGTTACCTGTACCTCTTATGAAAAAAATCTCAAGCTGCCGGTACTCTTTCCGCCTTCATCCTTAGATCATATTCTCGGTGAAGAGGTGAGCCGCCATGGTCTGCGGCAGCTCAGGATCGCGGAGACGGAAAAATACGCCCATGTCACCTATTTTTTTAACGGCGGCCGTGAGCAGCCCTTCAGCGGAGAAGACCGGGCTCTTATTGAGTCGCCGCGTGAGGTAGCCACTTACGACCTGAAACCCGAGATGAGCGCCTGTAAAATTACCGATGAGCTGCTCAGGCGTCTGCGGGAGAATCCATACAGTCTTATTGTGCTTAATTTCGCCAATGGTGACATGGTGGGCCATTCCGGGATACTAACGGCGGCGGTAAAGGCCTGTGAGGTGGTTGATGAGTGTCTGGGACGGCTGGCGGCTGAGATTATGAAGCAGGATGGGGTAATGATGATTACTGCCGATCATGGTAATGCCGATATTATGTATGATGATACCATTAAGGAGCCCCATACGGCGCATACCTTAAATCCTGTACCTTTTCTCCTGATGGCGGACAGATATCGCGGCACCACCCTGCGGGAGGGTGGGGCCTTGTGTGATATCGCCCCCACTGTGCTTGAGGTTTTAAGGCTGCCTGTTCCCGTGGAGATGACCGGCAGTTAACTTATTATTTCATAAAGGCATAAAGGAAAAGAAAAAATAAACTTCGACATTCGGCCTCGGAGTCTGCCGCTTACCTCGATATTCAAAACATAGTTAAGACGTACAGTTACATGGAATTAAATAATATGAAATACATAAGTACCAGAGGCGGCATAAGCCCCATAAGTTTTCAAGAGGCGGTGATGATGGGCCTGGCTACGGACGGCGGTCTTCTGCTGCCGGAATCTATTCCTGAAATATCAGCGGCAACCATCCAGGCCTGGCGTACTCTTAAATATCAGGATCTGGCCTTTGAGATCATCTCCCTGTTTGCCGGGGAGATACCGGCAGCAGATCTGCGGGGATTAATCAATAGATCCTATGCCGGTTTCCGGCACAAGGAGATAACCCCGGTGGTAAAACACGGGGAACTTTATATTCTTGAGCTCTTCCACGGCCCCACCCTGGCCTTTAAGGATATCGCTCTGCAACTTCTCGGTAATCTCTTTGAATATTTTTTAAAAGAGGGTAACCGGCATCTGAACATTCTCGGGGCCACCTCCGGCGATACCGGCAGTGCCGCTATTTACGGGGTGCGGGGCAAGGAGAGAATCAAAATTTTTATCCTTCATCCCCATAAGCGGGTAAGCCGGGTACAGGAACTGCAGATGACCACGGTACTGGATGATAATGTCTTTAATCTTGCTATCCTGGGCACCTTTGATGACGGTCAGGCCATCGTCAAGGAAATTTTTAATGACCTGCCCTTTAAGGAACGGCATTGTCTCGGGGCGATAAATTCTATTAACTGGGCGCGGATTCTGGCCCAGATCGTCTATTATATATACAGCTATTTCCGGGTCTGTGAACAGGAGAACTGCCGGCAATTGGATTTCACCGTGCCCACGGGTAATTTTGGTGATATCTTCGCCGGTTTTCTGGCCCGCCGGCTTCTGACCCCCAGTCGGATAAGACGGTTGGTTCTTGCCACCAATCAGAATGACATACTTACCCGTTTTGTGGAGGACGGCGATTACTCACTCGGTGAGGTGTCGCAGACCTGCAGTCCGTCCATGGATATCCAGCTGGCCTCTAATTTTGAGCGTTATCTCTATTTTCTGAATGGGCAGGATGCCGGGCAGACCCGTCAGCAGATGGAAGACTTTACGGCTCAAGGTGCCCTGCATTTTTCGCCAGAGATCAGACAACGGGTTCAGGGCGATTTCCAGGCCCGGCGGATCGGGGAGGCGGAGGTCATTCGTACCATCCGGGAGTTTTATGAACTTAACGATTATGTCCTTGATCCGCATACCGCGGTGGGGGTCGCGGCCGGCCTGAGGCATAAGGATACTCTGCCCATGATCTGTCTGTCCACGGCCCACTCCGGTAAGTTTGGCGCTGCCGTTGGTCAGGCTGTTGGCCGCCAGCCCCTGCCGGAACCTCTCAGGGAGTTAGAGAACAAAGAGAGCCGTTGTGAGGTAGTGGCGGCGGACGCCGCCGTAATCAGGGCCTATCTTGAGGAGCACGACCGCTGATGAAGAGATTACATTTTCTGTTTGTCATAGTGATTGGTATCATGGCCTGGACTGGAATTGTGTCATGCTCAAAGCCCAACCGGGTTCAGGTTCTGGCCTATCAAAAGGCGATATTGCAGACGCGGGCCGATAAGGACAGATTTTTTGCCTCATATCCTGATTCTCCCCTGCTGCCGGTGCAACGCATGGATTTTAAGGGGCTGCGTTATTATCGTCCTGATATAGCTTATAAGGTAACGGCTGTCTTCACACCTGCCAAGTCCGCCGGTACCTTTCAAATTCAGACCTCTTCCGGACGGCCGCGGGTATATGTGGTGCTGGGCAGGCTTGATTTCAGTCTCAAGGGCCATAAATTAACTCTCATTGCCTATCAGGAAAAGGATCTTCTCGCGAAACACCCAGATGACCTTTTTGTACCTTTTACCGATTTAACCAGCGCCAAAACAACCTATGGCGGCGGACGTTATCTCGATGTTAAATCCAAGGGTCGTGGTTCCCGTCAGGTGGTTCTTGATTTCAATCTGGCCTTTAATCCTTATTGTGCCTATAATCACAATTTCTCCTGCCCTGTTCCGCCTTCAGTCAATCACCTGCCAGTAGCCATTAAGGCGGGAGAGAAAAAATTTAATTGAATAACTTGGTGTTTTAATTTATGATTCCTGCCCGATGCCTCTCCGGCCGATGATTATTGGCTATGGGTGGTTCTGAATGCCCGGTTGACAGGAAGATTTTTTGCCCAAAGGCCTCACTCTCTGTGAGATTGTTGTAATTTGCGGTATATCGTGTCCGGTGAGTTATTGTACCGCTCAGGCCTGTTTCTTCGAACGGCATATCATGGAGGAGATTAAAGGTTAAGAAAGCTGCCAGGGACATGAGGAAAAATATCCAGATGAACCAGTAATAATATGGATATTTTTCCTTGCTGATGATTAATTCGTCAATACACTGGCTATGGTCGCTTATATTTTTCGGCATGTTTTTTCTCCTTCTTTTATGTTTTTTATTTGGTAATTATCTGGACCAAACAGCCCCTTAACTGGGTATTACACTGCGTGGTTAAAAAAAAGCAATATTAATGCCAACAAGGGGTTGCTTAATTGTTTTTGACATTGGCAGGGGCTGTGGCCGGTGATATTGTGCGATATTTAAGTGAAGCGTTAAGATTTAAAAAAATATATCTTTGTTATTTTTGATAGATAATCAGTTTACTGGTTATTATTAATTACACTATTTACAAAAGTAGGCGGTTTAAAAGTTGTCATGGCAGAAAAACTTATAATAGTTGATGATCAGCATGAATTGGTGGATGGACTGCGGGTTATGCTGCAGGATGAACTTCCCGAAGTAGAGATTGAGACCTTTACCAGCTCATTGGCCGCTCTGGAACGAGCCCGTAAGGGGCAGGTGGATCTGGTACTCACCGACATGCGGATGCCGGCGATGGACGGCTTTCAGTTTCTCGATGAGCTTAAAAAACTTGATTCCGCTCTCGGGGTAGTGGTAATGACGGCATACGGCGGTATTGACACTGCGGTACAGGCCGTTAAAAGAGGGGCCTATGATTTTATATGCAAGCCCTTTGAATTTCATAATCTCCTGCAGTCACTTAACAACGGCCTTGAAAATACCCGTTTAATCAGAAAGAATATCAAACTGCGGCGGCGGCGGTCGGATCGCACTGCCTTTGCTGATTTTGTCGGTGAAACAGCCCCCATGCAGCGATTTTATGATAATATAAGGGCGGTTGCCAGGGCGAATTACACGGTATTGATAAGGGGGGAGTCAGGAACCGGCAAGGAACTTACCGCCCGGGCCATTCACCAGGAGAGCTCCCGCTGTGACAAGAATCTGGTCATGGTTAATTGCCCGGCTATTCCGGAGCAGTTATTAGAGAGTGAGTTGTTTGGTCATAAGAAAGGGGCCTTCACCGGTGCTGATTGTGATTATCAGGGGCTTTTCACCGAGGCCGAGGGTGGTACCATCTGTCTTGATGAGATTGGCGATATTCCCCTTTCCGTACAGGTTAAATTATTGCGTGTCCTGCAGGAGGGGGAGATCCGCCCTCTCGGTACCAATAAGACCATTAAGTTAGACGTTAGGGTACTTGCCAGTACCAACCAGGATCTGGAGAAGAAAATAGAGCAGGGGCTGTTCAGGGAAGACCTTTTTTACCGCCTTAATGTGGTAACTATTCATCCCCCGAGATTAAGTGATATTCGTGATGATATTCCACGCTTAATGGAGCATTTTGCCAAAATGACCTGTGCAGAGCAGGGAGTAAGCATGAAGACTTTTCGGCCTGATTTTATTCAGGAGATGATGAGTAGATCCTGGCCGGGTAATGTGCGGCAGTTACAGAATATAATTCGGCGGGCGGTGGTCTTCAGCGAAGGAGACGAGATTGGTCTGGATAGTATCAAGAGTCATAGTGATTATCCCGGCATACCGGAATCAGCTGATGAAATTATGGCTGATTTACCGGACACTGTCAGTTACAAGGAGGCCAAGGCCAAGATTATTAAGACTTTCAGCTGCAAGTATATGGGTAATCTTCTGCGCCGCACGGATGGCAATGTCAGCAAGGCCGCCGGTGTTTCCGGATTAAGCCGGGCGGCATTTCAAAAGATTATGAATCGCTACCAAATCTCGCCGGCTCAGTTTCGTCATTAATGTTTTCTGCTGCCGGTAAAATGCCATGTCCGATAATACCCTGTATATCGGAGTCTCGCCGGCTCGCTTTGGGGTACTTACCTTTGATGATAAGCGCTCAGGGACCGGGCAGGAGCGGAAGCAATTGATCTAAGATTCGGTGCGCTGTTTCTTCTTTACCAAGCCGGGGTAATTCTGTTTTTTTACCCTGGCGGTTGACGATGACAACCTGATTGCTGTCGTTGGCAAAGGCGCTTTGACTGCCGCCTATATCGTTAATAACAATTAGATCAAGATTTTTGGCCTTTAATTTCTTCAGCCCCTGAACCAGGTGGTCACGACTTTCGGCGGCAAAACCCACCAGCAGTGGAAAGGGCTTCTCGCCCTTTAATTCCCCCAGCGATTTCAGAATATCCTCATTGGCCGTAAGCTTAAGTTCAAGGCTGGCGGCCCCTTTTTTGATCTTGTGGGGGCTTGGGGCTGAGGGGGTGTAATCAGCCACGGCGGCCGCCTTGATTATAATCCGGGCCTGGGGGGCTTTTTGCTGGACGAACTTTGCCATCTCTCTGGCACTGCGCACCCGGACAGTGGTGACTGCCGGCGGGTCAGGGAGAGCGGAAGGGCCGCTTATAAGGGTGACTTCAGCACCGCGCTGGCGGGCTGCCCCGGCCAGGGCGTAACCCATCTTGCCCGATGAACGGTTGCCGATAAAACGTACCGGATCAATATCCTCATAGGTGGGGCCGGCGCTGATGAGGATATTGATACCCTGTAAATCCTGGGGGGTAAGGGCGGCAATAATATACTCCCGAACCTTGCGCCACTCCGGCAGTCGTCCCGGCCCCTCAGCACCGCAGGCCATGGCACCGGCGGCGGGCGGAGCAATAAGACAGCCATATTCACGTAAAGAGGCAAGATTGGCCTGGGTGGCGGGGTGGAGATACATATTGCTGTTCATGGCCGGGCAGATCAGAACCGGCGCCCTGGTGGCCAGGGCGGTGGCGGTTAACAGATTATCGGCCTCGCCGTGAGCCAGTTTGGCAATGGTATTGGCTGTGGCCGGGGCGATGAGCAGCAGATCACAGTGGCGGGCCAGATTTATGTGGGGAATCAGCTCGGCATCTTCGGGGCTGAATATATCTCCATAAACCCGGCGGCCGGAGAGGGCGGCCAGGGTCAGGGGGGTGATGAAGCGGGCGGCGGCTTCGGTCTGCACCACCTGTACTTCGGCCTCCTCATGCCTTAAGGCCCTGATCCATTCGGCCGTTTTATAGGCGGCAATACCGCCCGTGATCCCCAGGATAATCCTTTTGCCGGTCAGGCCGGTCATTAGCGGCCGTTATTTGAGAGATTATTATCGCTTATATAAACAGTAACCTTGGTCTCATAACCAAAGGAATCGCTGTAGATGGAAATCATACAGTTCTTGTTCGGTTTGGTGAAGGCCAGCAGGGTGTTTTGATAGCGTACTTCGCCGATTAAATGCCAGTTGTTTTTCTGCATGGAGTTGACAAAAAAATCGGCCAGCGAGGCCATCTCGACCCGGCCTGTAAGGGCAATAACCCCGCCGGTGAAGGAGGAGGTGTTGATAAACATGGTGTGTTTGGAATCCAGTTTTAATTCACCCGGCACCTCAAAATCGTTAAAACTGGTGGGGAAATAGGGGGCGTTCTGGGCCGTGGTGTCCTTGGCCGCGGCACTTGAACCGGTTGTGCCGGTGCCGGTATGCATATTGGCGTAGGCGGTGAGACTTAAAGCAAGGAGTATGGTCGTGGCGATTTTTGATAGATTTTTACAATTAAGCATTTTAACCTCCTGTATTTTATTTTTTAGGATTAATATAAAGCCATTTTATCCAAAATTTAATAATTTATACTATGTATCATATTGAAAATCCACTAAAAGATTTCAGATTCAGATCAGGAAAAACGGGGGAATAGAATTGGCCAGAAAGAAGAAAAGGGCGCCGCTGCCGGAGCTGCCGCCAGGGGCGCGGTTTTTTGACAGCCACTGTCATCTTGATATGGATGATTATAATGCCGACCGCTCAGAGGTTATACAGCGGGCGGCGCGGGCCGGGGTCAGCAGAATGATGACTATTGGGATTGATCTGCCGAGTTCCAGGGCCGCTCTGCGCCTCGCTGAAACCAATTCCGGCATATTCTGCGCCGTGGGGATTCACCCTCATTCCGCCGCTGAGGCCGATGATGCCGCTCTAACGGAGATTCGTCAACTTGCCCGGGCCGCTGAGGTCAGGGCTGTTGGTGAAATCGGCCTGGATTATGCCAAAATGCATTGTTCCAGGGAGGAGCAGATTACCGCCTTTCAGCGGCAGCTTGAGCTGGCCGCAGAACTTAAATTGCCGGTTATTATTCATGATCGGGAGGCTCACTATGAGACGATGGCCATACTTCGCCAGGCGGCCCCCCTTAAACATGGCGGGGTGATGCATTGCTTTTCCGGTGATCTGGCCCTGGCCCGGGAGGTGGTGGATTTGGGCTTTTACATTTCCCTGCCCGGCGTTTTGACCTTTAACAAGACAGAATCTCTGCGGCAGGTGGCCAGGGAAATTCCCCTGGAATCGCTTATTGTTGAAACCGACGCCCCTTTTCTCACCCCGGCCCCGTATCGCGGTAAGAGAAACGAACCGGCCTGTGTCCTTTATACCGCCCAGTGTCTATCTGAAATAAGGGGTATTACATTGGCCGAGACGGCGGCGCAAACCACCTTGAACTGTGAAAAATTATTTGCCCTGGAGGGAAAATGAGTCTTGAGGAAAACTTGAACCGGATACAAGAGAGGATAGCTGCCGCGGCCGGGAGGGCCGGACGAAATCCTGAGCAGATTACCCTGGTGGCGGTCAGCAAGACCAAGAGCGCTGATATGGTGCGTCAGGCTCTGGCGGCCGGGCAGTTAGAGTTCGGTGAAAATTATCTTCAGGAGGCGGCGGCGAAAATTGCCCTGCTGCCTGAAGAATGCCGCTGGCATTGCATCGGCCATATCCAGTCCAATAAGGCTCGGCTGGCGGCGGAGATATTTGATGTGGTGGAGACCGTTGACCGTCTAAAGATTGCCCTGGCCCTGGAACGTCATCTCGCGGCCATGAACAAAAATATGCCGGTTTATATTCAGGTTAATATAGGACGGGAGCCGCAAAAGGCGGGGGTGATGCCGGAAGAGGCGGCGGCTCTGGCCCGTGAGGTGGTGGCCTGCGCCCATTTACGCTTAAGCGGTTTAATGGCCATTCCCCCTCATAACCAGGAAGCGGAAAAAAGCCGCCGCTATTTTCGCGCTTTGCGTGAATTAGGTGCTGAAATCAGTAATACTCTGAGGCTTGGAGACAACCTGGGGCTGTCCATGGGGATGAGCGGCGATTTTGAGACGGCAATTGAGGAGGGGGCTACCCTGGTGCGGGTGGGAACGGCAATTTTTGGCGGGCGGCCGTTAAAGAAGAGTCTCTAACTGCTTGAAATCAGTCACATATGCCGTCACCGGTTCCCTGCGGCCCTTGACCTGATAGCTGCCCCTGGTCAGCGCTCTGCTCAAGGGCTTTAATTCTTTGGCGGCTTCGGCGCCGATTATAACGTCTTTGCCTGTCCGGCCGGTGAGTTCCTCAAGCCGAAAGGTCACATTTACCAGATCACCGATTACGGTGTAATCCCGGCCGCCTTCCACGCCGATATTACCCACCACTGCCTCGCCGCTGTTGAGAGCGGCCCCAATCCGCAATGGTTTCTGGAGATTTACCTTTTGGCCGAGTTTCAGGGTCTCATGTGACAGCTCAAGAGCGCAGGACAGGGCCTGGTGTGTATTGCGGGAGAGATTGCCGCGGCCGATCCAGGTCGCCATCACCGCGTCACCGATGAATTTATCGATACTGCCCTGATGACGGTCAATAACCGTCTTGATGATCGCTGTCCACAGTTTGAGGATCTGCGAAATGTTTTTATCACCAATTTCCTCCGATAGGCTGGTAAAATCACGAATATCGCAGATGAGGATGATTACCTGATCTTTTTCCAGGAAGGCAACAGTCCGCTCATCGTCTTCGGCAATAAAATTTTTCTGTTCCGGTATTCCCTCCTGCATAAAGGTGAGAGTGGTACGGCTGCCGATCTGGAGCAGATCACCGGAGTATAGGCGGGTGGGGGTATGGATGCGCCGGCCGTTGATGGAGGTACCGTTTGAACTGCCGAGATCAATGGCATTGAAAAAGCCGTTTTCTTCGCGCTGCAGCATGGCGTGCTGGCGGGATGTCCAGTTGTTGGTCAGAATGATATCGTTTTCAGTCCCCCGGCCGATGCGGAATGATGACTTGGTGGTCAGGGGCCAGGTCTTGATAATGCTGCCCTGTTTGTTAAGCTGTAAAAGAGTAGCGCGGCCGGATGTCATAGTTTTTGCTGCAGAAGGGCGATAATCTCGGCGGCCTCTGGATTATGCCCGGCTTTTTTCTTGGAGAATATCTCCACTCCATCGGCCTGGACGGTAAAAATACCCCCGGAACCGGGGACTAATTCAATATCAGCCTCAAGGGCTGCTGACAGCTGGTCTCGCAAACTGGAGGCCTTGGGCAGATAGTTTCATTGGGTGCAGTAGGTGATAGTAAGCAGCATTTTTTTATTCCTCCTTGCAGGGTTTAAAAATCACCGCCCGCACCCGTAGGATGTGGGCGGTGAAGACTCTGTCTCGTCGAAACTGTGAAAATAATGATTCACGCTTAAACGATATATCTTAATTGTATGCTCAATTCGCCGCTTAATTTCAAGCAGTTTTTTTATAGTTGATGGCGTCGTAAAAAGTCCGATCTACGGCGTTGTGGCGTTTCGGCAGACCTTCGGCATACCATATGTATGGCCGAAGCCCTGTCGAACCACCACGCCTCGCAGTCTACGCTTAGCTGACTTAGCCATCTTTAGTTAGTGATGGACTTTTTACGAGTCCATCATAGTTGCTTAAAAGGCAAAACGACGTTTAAACGATAAAAGAGCGCTGCCCGTGTAACCGCCGCCTAACTGGGCTTTTTCCAGCCCCATGGCGGTATAGTGATTCATGTCTTCATAGAGGGGCAGGCTGATTGACAAACGGAGATTAAAATTACCGCCGAGAGCGGTCAGGAAGCGCCAGCTGCCCACGCCGGTGGCGTAACTGCGGAAGCCGCCGGTATTATCTAATTTCTGGCCGTTATACTCATTTCTGGCATAGTCGGTGCCGTTTATTTCCAGCCCTATCATCAGATTATAATCAGGGGTGTAATGGAGGGCGGCCCCAAAGTTGGTCTCGTCCCCAAACTTATAATTATCCGAGTTCTCCAGCTTATGGGTATAGGTGAGCATGGTGTGAAACCAAAAGTCGTTGAGCCGCTGGGAGTAAAGCAGACCGGTTGTGCCGCTGAAACTGCCGCTGCCGGTCTGCAGGCCGGGGGAGTTCTCATACTCAATTTTGAAATTACCGGTGGGCAGGGTGGAGCCTAATAAAATGCTGAAAAATTTACTGTAATAGACGTCCTTCCAGACATTATAGCGCAGGTTGATATTAAGATCGCTCAAACCATTATTACGGATGGTGCTGACTTTACTGCCGCCTGCCAGATACATATCCATCTTTTTATGGAAATCTTTGATGCTGACTCCAAGGGCCAGATTGTTGTTGATGCCGTAGGAGAGCATATACATCTCGGCCCTGGTTTTCATCTCCTTGGCCCCCATAATCTGGCCGGGACGCTGGATAAAATCAGCGGGGTCAACATGATCGGAACCATCCATAACCTCGTCCTTCTTCATGTACATGGAACCAACGCCAAAGCCGGTGGCTCCCCTGGCCGGGACAACGGCCGATTTTATTTTAACCGGCATGGTCATGCCGGTGGGGGAGATGGAGAGCAGGGCCTGGGTAAAGGAGAGCAGGGCGCCGCCGTTTGTTTTTTGGAATTTTTGGGCCTCTTTCCGCGAACTGAAGGCAATGATTGTCGGCAGCATATCAGGAATTATTTTGCTGCCGATTACATAAACGGCATCCTGGGCCGCTATCTTGCTGCCGCTGTTCCAGCCCCGAACCTTGAGACTGCTGAAGGCCTCGGGGCCGCCGGCATCGTTAATCAGGCGGATCATATCGGTAACGCCGCAGGTCTGTGATTTTACCCCCTGTCTGGAAATCAGGGTGGCGGCTGTTTTCTGGTGGCTGGCAATATACATCCCGCAAACTGAACAGCTTGCCCGTTCATTTTGAGCCATGGCGGGGTGGGGGCTAAAGGTAAGTGCCGCCAGGATCATGATTAAAAACATTTGTTTCATTTCTCTTCTCTCCTTTTGCAATTAGGTGTGGATTTGAGCCCAGTCCCCTGGCCCGCTGAAAAATCACTGTAAAAATGCCGACCATAATAAGTACGACGCAGTGATAGAGCGGGGGAGATTAACATTGATGACAAAATGTCACAATGTGGCAAATTGTCGCATTGAGAGAAGAGGATCAGGTGGCAGGCGGGTATTTCTGCAGTTTACGCTGCAGGGTGCGGCGGTGCAGGCCAAGGCGGCGGGAGGCGGCGGAGATATTGCCGCCGCAATCGTCTAATACCCGGTTGATATGTTCCCACTCCGCTCTGGCGAGTGAGGGGGCCTTGAATTCAACCGGGGTGGAAATTTCATTGCCGTCACTTTTGGCAAAGGCCGCCAGGATATCGTCAACATCAGCTGGTTTCGGCAGGTAATAAACGGCCCCCATCTTGATGGCTTCGGTGGCAGTGGCAATGGAACCGTAGCCGGTGAGCACTACAATCTGGAGCCTGGGGGCTGACTTTAAGCCGTCTCTGATGAGTTCAAGTCCTGATTTGCCCGGCATCTTGAGGTCAACCACCGCAAGTTGCGGCTGACAGCTGCTGATACAGGCCATGGCCTGGTTATAATCAGCCGCTTCCTGTACTTTATAGCCGCGTTTTTTGAAGGCTCGGGCCAGGCGCTGGCGGAAGAAATCCTCATCATCAACTAATAATATACTTGTCATGATCTATGGTCACGGACGAGGCTCCATATGACCCTGGTCCCCCGGTTAATTTTTTGTATTCGCAGATCACCGCCATAACGCCGGGCTACGGTTTTGGCGAGGAACAGTCCCAGTCCCATACCCTTGCCCGGTTCCTTGGTGGTGAAAAAGGGCTCCGAGGCCCGGGCCAGGGTCTCTTCATCCATGCCGCCCCCTTCATCGCTGACCTTTATATGAATCATTTCCCGGTCGCCTTTTTCGCTCAGACAGGAGATGGTAATCATCTCATCAGCCTTACAGGCATCTATGCTGTTATTGATAAGACTCCTTATTACCCGTCTGAAAGTCTGGGGCGGCAGGTGGGCGGTTAATGATTCATCCTCTATCTTCAGGGATAATGACTCGTGCTTATATGATTTAACGATCTCCCGCAGGCAGGCGGCGAGATTAAATGAAACAGTCTGCTCACCCATGGGGTGACCGGCATCGGAACTCATCTGGCTTAATATATCCTTACAGGCCTTGATTCGATCCTTGATGAAGATGGTGTCGTCAAGGAGTTCCTGCCGGGGCTCATCATGCTGACAGTCCTGATTCAGGGTGTGCTGCATCTCTCCGGCGGCAACGGCAATGGCGGCCAGGGGAGTTGATAGCTCATGGGCCGCTCCGGCGGCCAGAGTGGCCAGGGCGGCCAGTCGCTCATTATTGTCCCTGGCCCTTTGCAGATGGCCTATTGTCTGCTGATATTCTTCCAGGGATTCCTGAATTTTGGAGACAAAAAAGACAATAAAAAAACTGGTAATGGCGAAGGCCAGCCACATACCCTTGAGGTGAAGGCGCATGGCGGCAGATATCGGCATGGCATCTGACTGCTGATGACAAAGCGGTTGAAGCGGCGACATAGTGCTTCCTGAATGGGCCGGCAGCAGAAAAAGAACGGCGTAACAGCTCATGGTGAAAATCGCCAGCGTCCATGACCATTTAGGCGGCATAATCAATGAGCCGATGACGATATGAACCAGGAAAAGAAAGGTGAAGGGATTCATGGGGCCGCCGGTATAATGGATGAGCAGAGCCAGGAGGCTGACATCCAGAAACATGATAACGACCACGGCCTGATTAATTTTGTGCGGGCCCGATTTTTTGTAATGAGCCAGGAGAAGATTGCTCACCGCCTCGAAGGCAATGATAATAAAGATTATTAAAAATGGCAGACTGATCTTGAGAAACAACGAGACCGCGATGATTAATAATGTCTGGCAGATAACCGCACCCCAGCGCAGTCTGAGCAGCCAGAGAAAGGCCGTATTCAGGGTATGTTTATCTTCGGGGGCTGGCGGAACGGCGATGTCGTAGTTTGTTGGCATCAATGGTAATCCATAGAGGGCGGTAAGCAGGTTTTGACGGCAAAACAGCTGACTGGTAGAATTTACAACGACTTACTGCCAATATCAAGTGGGGATACAGATTGGATCGCTCGGGCAGGGACATCCTCAACATTATGTGCAGCTTGAAGAGGATTCAGGCCTCTTTAAGCTGCAGTGCTTTCTGCTAAAAGGGCGGGGCAGAATGATTTTCTGCTTGATTCGCTCAATCATTCTGCCCCGGATTATACCTGTTTACGTATTTACCTCCCCACTGAAATGTATTTAAGGGAGCCTTGGTGACGGCATACTGCAGCATTGAGCCGTCATAGATGCTGACATTCCGGTATCCCAGAAGATCATGGAGGACAAAATAGTCCAGGGCCGCGCTTTTACCATGGTTGCTGTAGGTAATGATTCTGGCGTTTTTATCGGCTGGAATACCAACTCCGGCTGCCATCTGGCGCAGAGTTTTGATATCTTTAAAATAAGAAGGTGCCAGATTGATACCGGCATTGGTCATGTATATGGCCGGCCACAGCAAAGAGCCGGGAATATGGCCAAAGCGATTAATTTCGCTGTTCTTTTCTTTACCGAAATACTGATCCGGGAGACGGCTGTCAACGAATGTTACCCCCCGGCTGTGGAGTTTGCTTTCCACCTCACCGTAAGACGTTATCATACTCTTTATGAGCTTACCGGTGAAATTCCCGGGATCAGGGGTGGCAGGACGGGTTGAAATCTTTTGATCAGTATGATCCCAGGCGGAGAACCCGCCATCAATAATGGCAACCTTGTTGTGCCCCAATGCCTGGAATGTCCATAGGGCTCTGGCGCTTTTGGCTGTATCATCGGCAGTAACCCCCTCGTCATAGATTACCACAAATGAATTATTGTTGACCCCGTAACTTCTGATCATGGTGATAAGATCGGAAACTTTCGGCATCATAAAACCGACAAAATTATGATTCATGGTCATCCAGGGGCCAAAGGCCTTCACTGCTCCTGGTATATGATTCTTTTCATAGTGGGTGAAGTCACTCACATCAAGAATTACCATATTGCTTCGGTTAATATTTTTGGCCAGCCATTTTACGCTCAGCAAAGAGTTGCTGCCTGCCATGGCCGTGCCGACTAACAAAGAGGTACTGAGAATCAAGCCCAGTAGAATGGTACTGATTTTTTTGCTTATATCCATAATTATTCCTCTCAACTTTTGATTTTGGAGCGGTGACTTCTCTTTACCTGCCCCATGAGTATTTTACTAATGGCAGCTTATACTGAACCGCGTATTGCAGCATGGAACCATCATAAAGCCGCGCGTTTTGGTAACCCAGGAGATCATGGAGGACAAAATAGTCTAAGGCGGCGTATTGTCCGGTATTACAATAAATGATTAACTCTGTGTTCTTGTCCCGGGGAATACCCATGCCCGCTGCCATGACCTCAAGCTTCTTGAGGGGCAGAATTGAGGCTGGAGCCCGGTTAATCCCAGCATTATTCAGAAAGGGCGCCGGTAAATTAACCGCTCCCGGTATATGGCCGTAGCGTGCCACATCAGCCCTTTTATGAGTACCAAAAAACTCATTACTGTTGCGGGCGTCAACAAATAATACCCGCCTGGAATTGAGATTGGATTTAACGTAAGCCAATGTCGCTATTCTGCTGTTGTTCGTCTGAACCTTGAAATTACCAGGCTGAGGGGTTGGCTTTTTATTGTCTATTATTCGCCCCTCAAAGGTCCATTTTGTGAAACCGCCATTGAGATATGAGACATTATTATGCCCCATGGCCTCCAGAGCCCATACCGCGTAGGCCCCCTTGGTGGTATCACCGGTGGTGTTGCCCTGATCATAAATAATTACCCGGCTGTCTGAGTTCAGGCCGAGCGCCTGCAGCTTTTTGGTAAGATCAGTTGCCTGGGGCAGTAACTGGCATTCCGCATCGTCATTGTAGGCGTTCCAGTCAGCGTAGGGCATGCTTACCGCCCCCGGCAGATGGCCAACCTTATAGTTGGATGGTGTTCTGGTATCAATGAGTACCAGGTTTCTGGCGTTGAGATTATTGGCCAGCCATCCCGTTTCAATCAGAGCCGGCAGGGAACGGCAGGCCGCTGGTTGCACAAAGCCCAGCGGAATCAACAGAGCAATAATATAAATAGCTTTAATTAATTTTATCTTCATGGAATCCCTCCTTATTTAATAAAAAACCAATTGTTAATACCTTTTCCCAAAAAACTTTACCGTTTGATTGGGGGAGGAATTTTACGGACAATGATCTTTTCATTAGCCGCTGGATCCTTGGAAGTAAGATCTGACTGGGTCAAAAATAATTCTTTATGACCATGGCAGGAATTACATGTCTCATTTTGCGGAGTTCGAAGCTGGATACTGTGTACCGAGGCCGAATTCCAGGTGGGG
>JAJRZN010000079.1 GCA_024275235.1 Deltaproteobacteria bacterium | reverse complement strand
GCAGGGAGGGGACATCGCCGTTGGCAAGTCTCGTGAGCTGGGCTAAAAATTCCACCAGCCGCTCATCCGTGGGCGGCACCCCCAGGGTGTGGAGGCCGTCGTTAATCATGGTGTCGCTTAAATCATGGAGATAGGCGTGCAGTCTGTTTAAAAAATCGTCAAAATCAGCCAGGGCCTTTGGCTGATCGATTTCCAGATCCTTGTCAAGATGGGCCGCCTCCACCGCCTCCCAGATCATGGGGCGGAGAATCTCCACCTTGCCGGGATCCTCGCTGCGGGCAATATCGTAGTCGGCCAGCAGATTTTCCAGCCTGGCCAGATCCTCGTATAGATCGGCATTGGTCACGGCCGGAGTCAGATGGTCGATTATGCAGGCATAGCTTCGCCGTTTGGCCTGGGTGCCCTCGCTGGGATCATTAATGATATAGGGATAGATATTGGGCAGTTCCATAATCGTCAGATCAGGGTAGCAGCTTTCGGAGAGGCCCAGGGCCTTGCCGGGCAGCCATTCAAGACTGCCGTGCTTACCCACGTGGATAACCGCCTGGGCCTTGAATACATCCCGAATCCAGCGGTATTGAGCCAGGTAATGATGAGGCGGGGAGAGGTGCGGATCATGGTATATCTTGTCGATATTTTTCAGATAGCCGCGCGGCGGCTGGATGGTGATGAACACATGGCCGTTTATAAGCCCGGCAAAGTGGAGCTTGTGGTTGTGGACAAACAACTCACCCGGTGCCTCCCCCCAGTCAGCGGCCATTTTGGCGCGGACGGCGGCCGGGAGCTCTTCGTTCCAGGCCCGGAAATATTCTTCCCCCGCCTGGGCCTCAGCCCGCTCTGCCATTTGTTCAGGAGTGAGCCAGCGCTCATCGGCGGTCATGCCGCTGATGAGTTCTTCGGCTAATTGCTCTCCGGAATCAAAGGTTCGCGTCAGTTTATAACCCTCTTCCCGCATCCGGTCCAGAAGCAGTTTGATGGATGAAAAGCTGTCCAGTCCGGCGGCGCAGCCAATGCGGTCATTACGCGGCGGATAATGGTGGAAGATGATGGCCACCCGCCGTTCACTGTTTTTGATATGGCGGAGCCTGGCCCAGTTGAGGCTTAAACGCACCAGTTTGTCGATACGTTCCGGGATGGGCTGGGACTTGGCCAGCAGGCCGCCGGTTATGGGATCAACGGTATCCTGTTCCCTCGTGGCCACCGGTACGGTGATGAGGTTGCCGTCGAATTCCGGCTGGGCCGCGGCAAAGCTGACATCCGCCGTACTCATGCCCTGGGCCGATTGACGCCAGACCGCGTAAGGGTTCATGGACATCATGGCCTGAATGCAGGGCACCCCAAGCCTGGCTAACAGGCCCTTATATTCCGGCCCGGCCATACTGAGGCTGAACAGCAAGGGGTTAATGAGTACCTCGATGCGGGGGCGGCCCTGATCCATAAAATAATGTTCAACAATATAATCCGCCCCGCGGTTGCCACGTTCGGCGTCTTTGTAGCGCAGGTGAAAGACCGGGATGACATTGGCCCCCTGGGCCTCAATACTGTGGATCAGTCTGTCGATGAAAGTCAGGTTGTTGTTGATCCAGTAGGTCTGATAAAACCAGAGCCCCACCGTGAGCCGCCCAGGTTTGATCCGCTGGCGCAGATAATCTTTTAATTCCGGCACTCCTTCAAGGTCAGGATGATAAATCCCTTCATTTGGTAGCTCCAGGGGCGGAGCGCAATCTGATTCGTGGTTAAAGAGCAGGTTGTGGAGATAAACGAGGAGGCGCTGAAAATTGATATGGCCGCCCCGCTCTATGTATTGTTTGATGGTGTCCCAGACCGGGGTGCCGAAGGAGGCGCTGTGTTCACTTGCCGCGTTTAACGAGTCCTCATCTCCGCCGCTGGGCTGGATGTGCAGGTGCGGCCGTTTTTGGGGGGTGGTCCTGGTGATGGTCTCGATGAGCAGATCAAAGGCGGGGCAGGAGGCCTTGCCGCCGTGGAGACTGACGATGACTATATCCGCCTGCATGGCGGCCCGGACAAAGGTTCGCTGCCGGGCCTGGTCAAAAAGCTGGGTCTGGGTGCGGGCAGTTACCTGAATACGGCCGCCCTGCTCACGGTAGGTTCGTATTCCCTCGCTCAGTGATGGCAGTTCCATGCCGCCGGCGGAATAGTAGCACAGGCTGTAGGCGGTTTTCATTGTAATAACCAGGCTCGATTTTCCGGATATAATGAAACATGAAAATTGTGGCAGATGACTTTCATATAAATTCCTCTATGGTGTTAAGCAGCCGGCTGGCACTTTGGACTCTGATGATCTGGGCCTCTTCCGCGCCTGATCCCCGGTTTTCTGCCCCGGCCGGGCGGAGGCTGAAGACTGGTGTGCCGCGGGCCACGGCCTTTTTAAGCAGGGTGATATTACTCTGGTAGGGGCCGTGATTATCGCCTCCAGCGTCAATCATCAGTTCGCATTGCTTGATTCCGGCCCAGGCCGCGGCCATGGATTCTCCGTTCATGGCCGCGGCCGGCGGTTGACTGACGCAGTCCGCCCCCAGGCTGCGGGCCACATAGCAGTCCAGGTCGTTGCTCTGCAGCACGCCGGTACTGACGGCGTAGCCTCCTTTGGCCAGCAGGCGGTAAACGGCGGCCCCGCTGCCCATGCCGCCTAATACGAAGACCCGGCCCCGCTGTCCGCTGCCCCGTAATTCAATACTGCCAAGGTGATGGCTGAAAGAGGCGGCTTCAAAATCGTACAGGTTAGACACGGCCCGGCCGCTTAATACCTCTTCGGGGCAGCCCCAGTCGATAATGGCGCCGTTCTTAATCAGGGCAACCCGGTCTGAGACCTTGGCCGCGATATCCACGTCATGCAGGGAGGCGATGACGGTAATTCCCTTGCTCCGGCACAGATCGCGCAATATGGCCATTACCTCGATTCGGTGTTTGAGGTCAAGATGGGCCGTGGGTTCATCCAAGAGTAAAATTCGCGGCTCCTGGGCCAGGGCCCTGGCCACCAGCACCTTCTGACATTCGCCGTCGCTGAGACTGGCAAAATCACGCCGGCTCAGGCTGTTGGCATGGACGGCGGTCAGTGATTCGGTGATGACCTGCTGATCCCTGGCGCTCAGGCGGCCAAGGAAATTTGTATGTGGATAACGTCCCAGGGCAACGAATTGAAAGACATTAAACAGGGGCGGCGTAACCCTGTCGGTGAGAACCACGGCCATGAGGCGGGCCAGTTCCGCCTGCCGCAGGAGCTTGAGCGGGCGGCCGTCGATGTGGATGTCACCGCCCATGGGCTCAAGATGCCTTGACAGGGTGCGCAGCAGGGTGGTCTTGCCCGTGCCGTTGGGGCCTAACAGGGTGATAAAATGCCCGACCTCAAAATCAAGGTTGATACCGGTGATGATCGGGTGGTCCTTATAGCCGACCACTAAGCCGCGGCAGGAAAGAACGGTTTTATCCGTTGACTGATCAGCCCGCATGGCTTTGTTCAGAAGAATAGTGATGTAGATAGTTTCGCACTGCTTGGCACCCTCTAATCGGCAGGGGCAAAAAAAAATCCCCGAACCTATATTTAAATAGATTCGGGGATTCCCTGATTTTCCTCGAATAATCTTCAAACGTTCCGCCCCATGTCCACGGAGGCAGGCCCTGCTTGCGGCACCATTTCTCCGGCACCGCAAGTCACGAATAAAGTTTATATGAAAATCGTGCCAAGGTGTTGGCCCTGGTATGATTTTCATGTTTCGTTATGCCCGGCTAATCGGGCATG
>JAJRZN010000078.1 GCA_024275235.1 Deltaproteobacteria bacterium | reverse complement strand
CGCCGGCCCGTCGGCCATGACATCATTCTTCTTCACCCGCTGCCCCGGTAACACCAGAGGACTCTGAGTGAAGCAGGTATTTTGATTAGATTTACGATATTTATCAAGATGATAGATGGCAACTCCAGTACTGAAGCCATCAGTCCCCGGCTCATCATAACGCACCACTATCCGGTTGGCATCCACCTCCTCAATAACCCCGTCTCCAGCGGCCAGCAGACAGACCCCTGAGTCCTGGGCCACAATCTTTTCCAGACCAGTCCCCACGAGTGGAGTTGCTGTCCGCAGCAGTGGTACACCCTGGCGCTGCATATTCGAGCCCATGAGAGCGCGGTTAGCATCATCGTGCTCCAGGAATGGAATAAGAGAAGCACCAACACTCACCAGCTGATTGGGCGAGACATCCATATGAGTAACATCTTCAGCCTGAACATTGTAAACTTCACCATCCTGACGGGCCAGAAGCATATCGTTGACAATACGGCCATTTTCATCGAGATCACGCTGAGCCGGTGCAATAAGCAGTCCCTTCTCGTCCAGGGCGTTCATATAGGCAACCTCGTCAGTTACCTGGCGATGGTTTACCTTCCGGAAGGGGGTCTCAATAAAACCGTATCGATTAATTTTAGCAAAGGTAGCAAGAGAAACAATCAAACCGATATTCGGCCCCTCAGGCGTCTCCACCGGACAAATCCGGCCATAATGAGTGGGATGAACATCGCGAACCTCAAAACCGGCTCTCTCCCTGGACAGACCGCCAGGCCCCAAGGCACTCAAACGCCTTTTATGGGTCACCTCTGAAAGCGGGTTGGTCTGATCCATAAACTGCGAGAGCTGACTTGAGCAGTAAAACTCCTTGATAGCCGAAGTAATGGGCTTGGGGTTGATAAGATCGTGGGGCATGAGGGTTTCCACCTCCTGGAGACTCATGCGCTCCTTGATGGCCCTCTCCATCCGTACCAGCCCTACCCGATATTGATTTTCAACCAGTTCTCCAACTGTCCGCACCCGGCGGTTACCAAGATGATCAATATCGTCAACCGGCCCCTGCGAATCTTTTAAGCGCACAAGCTGGCGAACAGCGAGGATAATGTCCTCCTTATTCAGAGTACGCTGCTCTGTGTCAGTGTCCAGGCCGAGCTTGGCATTAACCTTAAAGCGGCCGACCACTGACAGATCATAGGTGTCGGGGTTGAAAAACATATTTTCAAAAAATTTAGTTCCCTCCGCGATGGTGGGAGGACTGCTGGGCCGCAGACGACGATATATATCGAGCAGGGCCTCCTCCTGGGTATTTACCTTATCAAGATGAAGGGTCTTGCGGAAGGAATCAGAGACCTTTATGCCATCGATATGCAATATATCAAAGGAGGGTATGCCAGCCTCAATAACCGCGGCCACAGCCGATTCGGTTACCTCTGAATTACAGAGCATGATAACCTCGCCGGTGGCGGGATTAACTACATCATTGGCGGTATAACTGCCGTACAGGCTTTCAGCCTCGATCTGAATCCGATTTACCCCGGCTTCCTGCAGTTTTTTAGCCAGGGCCTTGCCGATTTTACGATTCTTTTTGGCCAGTACCTCACCGCTTTCCGGGTGGACTATTTCACTTGGAGCCCGCTGACCCACCATGATTTCCGGGATAAACTGTTTACTTACCGAATCACCATCAAAGAAAACAGTTTCTGTGGTATAAAAGAAACGCAGCAGAAGCTCAGAGAGATTAATTTCTGAATTTACCTGGTATTTTTCGACAATATCAGCAAAGAGCGGAGAGTCGGTCCCCATGGCCTTGAGCAAGGTAGTAACCGGGAACTTACGGCGCCGATCAATACGAACATACAGGATATCCTTGGCATCAAAGTCAAGATCAATCCAGGAACCCCGCACCGGTATAATACGGGCAGAATAGAGCAATTTCCCCATGGCGTGGCTCTTGCCGCTGTCATGAGCAAAGAAAAGGCCGGGGGAGCGCTGCAACTGG
>JAJRZN010000077.1 GCA_024275235.1 Deltaproteobacteria bacterium | reverse complement strand
GCCAGTACCTTTTCCTTGACGCCGCCCACCGGCAGGACATCGCCGCGCAGGGTTATCTCACCGGTCATGGCCACATCACGGCGGACAACTTTATTACTGAGCAATGAGGTCAGGGCCGTAACCATCGCCACTCCGGCCGAGGGGCCGTCTTTAGGAATTCCACCCTCGGGGACATGGACATGGAGGTCAAGATCGGCGAAAAGCTCGTCATCAATCTCTAATTCATCGGCATGAGAGCGGATATAGGTGAGGGCGGCAGTGGCGGATTCCTTCATCACATCACCCAGCTTACCGGTAAGGGTCAGCATCCCCTTGCCCTTCATCTTGGCGGCCTCAATAAACAACAGAACACCGCCCACCGGTGTCCAGGCCAGACCAGTCGCCAGCCCCGGCCCCCAATGGCGGGCGCCGCTCTCCGGCAGAAATTCTACCGGCCCGAGAAAACGCTCCACCGCCTTTTCCGTTAAAACCCGCCGCCCCTTATTACCAGCCACAATGCCCCGGGCTATCCCCCGGCATACTGAGCCGATACGACGCTCCAGATTACGCACCCCGGCCTCGCGCGTGTAAGAACGGATAAGCTTACGAATGGCCTTCTCCCGAAAAACCACATTGTCGGGGGTAAGGGCATGGGCGGTGAGCTGTTTACTTATCAGATGCCGTTTGGCAATCATCACCTTTTCATCTTCCGTGTAACTTGTAAGCTCAATTATCTCCATCCTGTCCCGCAGGGGGCCGGGGATATTATCCATAAAATTGGCCGTGGTGACAAACATCACCCTGGAGAGGTCAAAGGGAATCTCAAGATAATGATCGACAAAGGAGAAATTCTGCTCCGGATCAAGAACTTCAAGCAGAGCGGAGGAGGGATCACCCCTGAAGTCCGCCCCCAGCTTATCAATTTCGTCTAACATAAAGAGCGGATTACTGGAGCCCGCCTTTTTAAGACTCTGAATAATCCGGCCGGGCAGTGCCCCGATATAGGTTCGGCGATGCCCCCTGATCTCGGCCTCATCCCGTACTCCACCCAGGGAAATACGCACGAATTTTTTACCCATGGTCCGGGCGATGGACTGGCCCAGAGAGGTTTTACCCACCCCTGGCGGCCCCACAAAGCAGAGAATAGGGGCGTGAAGATCCGGCTTGAGCTTCAAGACGGCCAGGAATTCAATTATCCGTTTCTTTATTTTATGCAGACCGTAATGATCATGATCTAATATCTGCTGGGCCTTATCAAGATCCAGCTGGTCCTCAGTGGAAAGCCGCCAGGGCAGATCGAGAATCCACTCAATATAGGTGCGGGCCACGGTATATTCAGGTGACGAAGAGGGGATACGGCGCAAACGGGCCATCTCCTTGTCCACGGTTTCTCTGGCCTCCGCCGGTAACTTTATGCTCTTGAGCTTTTTTTTGAGATCAGCAAGATCAACATTATCGTCTTCTTCCCCCAGCTCCTTGCGAATAGCCTTCAGTTGCTGGCGTAAAAAATATTCCCGCTGTTTTTTGTCAATATCGGCCTTCATGCTCTTCTGAATTTCAGCGCTGGCATCCAGGGTCTCCAACTTCTTGTTGATCTCCATGGTTACCTTTTTCAGAAGCTCGGCTACGGGCTCAATTTCCAGGACTTCCTGCTCCTCTTCGAGATGCAGTCCCAGTTGCGAGCCGGCGAGATAGGCGATATGAAAGGGATTCTCCAGGGCCATTATGGTCATGGTCAACTCTTCGGGCAGCTGCGAGAGCTCAGCCATACGTTTAAACTGGGTGCGCAGGTTTAAAACCAGGGCATCTATCTCCTGGCTCTTAACCGTACGCATGGCGATTTCAGCCACCCGGCCCTTGTGATACGGGGCATTCTGGGTGTATTCCAATATCTTGATTTTCTTAACGGAACTGATCAAAACGTTATAGATATCATCCTTGCCCTTGGACATCTTGTGGATATACCCCACGCTGCCAATGTTAAACAGATGATCCTCAGGCCGGGGAGAGGTGGTCTTGCCGCTCCTGGTGGGCCGATGGGCAATGAGAGCGACCAGGCGATCACTGATCAGAGCCTCGTCTATGAGCTTTTTGGATTCTTTATGACTTATCTGGAGCGGAAAGCCCATGCCGGGAAAAAAGACAAAGCCCTGCAGGGGCAGAATCGGTAATATTTCCGGCACCTTTATAACTTCGGGGCTGTCGCCGCTGTTTCGTTCCGGATTTTTATCGTTTTTCATATCTTGTCCAATCCTTTTGTATTATTTAACCACTATCTCAACGGTATTCTGCGTCTTTAGCAGGGGCATACACACCTTTAGAAACCCATGCCGACATTCTGAAATCACGCGACTGGTATCGATTCTTCGCGGCAGGACAAGCTGACGTTCAAAACGGCCATATTCGATTTCCAGTTGATGAACCGTGTTTATGTCGTTAACCGGGCATTTTCTCTCTCCCTTGATGGTCAGCATCCTGGATTCAACAACAACTTTTATCTGTTGGGCGTCAATTCCGGCGGCCTCCATGAAAACGATGAGGTCAGTATCTGACTCGTAAAGATCAATGGGCGGCTCCCAGAGGGAAAATGATGATGAGGTCATCCTGGTAATCACCATCTTACGCATAATTTTGCCAAACTGCTTATCCATATCAACCCTCGGTTTTTAAATTCGGAACATAACTTCAGCCGTGCTCCAGATTTGCGCATCAGGAACCTACAGGCTCGAACGTGAAGCAGAGAGCTTCATATCCGCCACAAGCCGTTATGTCGTTTTAATCCTTCAGCCTAAATTTTCATACAAAATTATGGCATTTTATATAAAAAATTAGTAGGTATCTTTACTTAAACCTGTTCTCAAAATCTCAAAAATTTAATTTTCAACGAGGTATCAAGAATGACCGCGAAAAAGATATTTCTACCGGAAAGCGAAATGCCAAGCCAATGGTATAATGTTGGAGCAGATATTCCCAATGGTTTACAACCGCCCTTAGACCCCGCCACCGGCCAGCCCATGGGGCCTGAAAAGTTATCCGCCATCTTCCCCATGGCCATTCTGGAACAGGAAATGACGGATCAACGCTGGATAGATATTCCCGCAGAGGTACAAGATATCTATAAAATCTGGCGGCCGTCGCCGTTGATCAGGGCCGACAACCTGGAAAAGGCCATCGGCACCAAGGCCAGAATCTACTATAAATATGAGGGGGTATCACCGGCAGGCAGTCATAAACCCAACAGCGCCGTGCCCCAGGCCTATTACAATAAAAAGG
>JAJRZN010000076.1 GCA_024275235.1 Deltaproteobacteria bacterium | reverse complement strand
GCAAACCTGTGTAATCCATCAATCTGTTCAGGAAATTTGTTGAGCAGTGTCTGGCAGATCTTCTCTGCCGCATCATATTTCCCCTGCCTGATTAACTTCGGCACCTGGTTTGATAATTCATCCAGGTCGGTATACACATACGTAGGTTTTGCCTTTGGAGTTGGTTGTGCCGGCTTCAAACAGCATTTTGGAAACACCAATCTAATTCTCCCCCAAAAACATCAGTGTAAATCTCCCCCACAAGCATCGGTTAACCCCCCCCATTTTCTTCCCACTCTCTGATGTTATAAATGAAATAGATCTTCTTTTTCCTTTTCTTTTCATATCCATCTTTTTCTTCCTACGCTGACCTATTTACAGAAGATCACGAATGACGCTACCTGCCGTATTTTAATGTGACCAATTTCCGGGGAAATAAAAAGAACGACAACAATATCCGTTAATATAGTTAATCTGTAGCTGCGCGGCGGTCAGGTTATCTCGGTCGTTAACCTCCGAAAAAAATTGACACCAAGCGCCTAAAAGGTTATTTTCTAGACAGGCTAGCTATCAAGATAATAATAACAATAAGGGTGTCGCTATGATTGAAAACCATTGGCAACTTCAGGATGCAAAGAACAAATTCAGCAATTTAGTTGATAAAGCACAGCATAATGGCCCACAGGTTGTAACGAAACATGGTAAAGATGCAGTAGTTATTCTATCAATTGATGAATACAAAAAATTAATAAAGCCAAAAATGAACTTGGTGAAATTTTTTCAAAACTCTCCCTTGTCAAAAGAAGACTTGGATCTAACTAGAAGCAAAGAAATTCCAAGGGACATCGTACTATGAATTATCTATTAGACACCTGTGTTCTCTCGGAATTGATTAAAAAAAATCCTAGTGCAAAAGTTGTTAAGTGGGTTTCAAAAACTGAGGAAGCCCATCTTTTTATTAGTGTTTTGACTATCGGTGAAATCCACAAGGGAATCGAAAAATTACCCGAGAGTAAAAAGAAAGAAAAGCTACATAAATGGGTAAATTACGACCTGAAAGAGAGATTCAAGAACAGAATAATTGACTTTGATCTTCAAACTGCAACAGTTTGGGGAAAAATTCAAGCCCAGTCAGAACTATCAGGCAAAGGTATGCCCGCAATAGATGGCCAGATTGTAGCTACAGGAATTTCATACGATCTTACAGTGGTAACAAGAAACATAACAGATATGGAAATTAGTGGTGCTTCTTTGTTAAATCCCTGGGGGTAATTCTCTTTTAAATTGGCCACCTATACAAAAAAGGCTAACCAGTCATTGCAGTGGAAAATCAGGGGTTGGGCTTATCGAATTTTCTTAGCCATCCTAGAAAAATCTTTCTTCAAACAAGCCCATCGTATCCCCTGTTTTCCACTGAATTCGAACGTTCGCAGTCCCCAAACAAGTTCCTTTTTTGCAACAAATAACCCTTGATTATTACTTTATATGGTTATATTGTATATTTTATGGAATACCAAGTTAGGATAAAAAAGAAAGTGAACAGGGGGTTGAATAAATTACCCAAAAATATTCGACACCTTTTGTTCCTGTTGGTCGAGGACCTAAAAGCTGATGGGCCTATTCAAAAAAAGTTGGCACAATTTCTCACCATTGGGTGGAGATAGGTATCATTGTCATTTATCCTATCGTTATGTCGCTTGTTGGTCGTGGCAACAAGGAAAAATTGAGATTGAGGTGAACTATGTTGGCTCTCGTGAAAAAGCCCCGTATTGAAATGTCCATTCATGGTGAGCATACCGAAGAACTCATTGATTGGATTAGAGAAAAATTTGAAGTAAATATTCTTACTCCTGAAAATGAAGACAGTATTGCCATTGAGGAAACAAATTTCTGGCAAGAAATGCAGTCAAACAGGGTGGGAAATTTGCTTGCTGGTGCCCGTTTGAAAGCTGGACTTACACAAGCGCAATTGGCACAAAAACTTGAGGTACGGCAAAATATGATAAGTGACTATGAAAGAGGGAAAAGAAGGCTTTCTCCTGCAATGGGGAAGAAAATAGCAAAATTACTTAACATTACAAGTGACAGGCTAAAATAATTTCGTTTAATATTTGGTTATATATTCATGGGTAAATCCAAGCATCATAAAAAATAAAAAAGTTAAGAGGGAGAACTCGTCGCTTGGAGTTGGCGCCAAATTGGGTAGAAGAATATTCAGGTAATCCGAATAATATCATAAAAGAACACCGTTCATATTTTCATGTCGATTGGGAGTGTGCAATTGCGTGTCCTTCAACACTAATTGATTTTATTGGGGTCTGCCCCAATTTTCGTCCGGCCCTATTTCCGTTTTCCGTGGGGCAACGGCAGGCTGATAATAAAGGACGATCCCTTACCAGGCACACCACGGGCGCTGATTTCACCACCATGCCGGAGGACAATCTTGCGGCAGGTGGCAAGTCCTATACCGGTACCATCATATTCCCGGCGACCATGCAGACGGGTAAGGGGTTTAAAAATTTTCCTGGCGTAGCGCTGATCAAAGCCAATGCCGTTATCCTCAACAATAATCTGATAAAAACCGTTCTCTAACCCCTGCCCCCGGATTATGATTAATGGTGCCCTGTCCTTCCGGCGGTATTTTATGGCGTTGACGATTATATTTTGAAAGAGTTGTCGGATTTGGATTTTATCCCCCAGCAATTCTACCTGAAAATCACATTTAACCCGGCCCCGGCATTCGGTGAGAGATTCTTCCAGACTTTCCACCACCTCTTTGATTACCTCTTTAAGATCAAAAAGTTCAAAGGGCCGTTTACTCGCCCCCACTCTGGACAACTCCAGGAGCGCCTTGATTAAGTCCTGCATTTGACCGGCGGCGGTGATAATGCGATGCAGGTACTTTTTGCCCGGTTCATCCAACAGCTTGGTATATTTTTTTTCGAGCCGATTGCTGAAGCTGGCGATAAGCATAAGCGGCTCCTTGAGATCATGAGAAGTAACATGGGCGAACTGCTCAAGTTCTTCATTGGACTGCCGCAGCTTGGTGGTCAGGCGCAGCAAGCTCTCCTCGGCCAGCTTACGAAAATTAATCTCCTGCTTCAGGGTCTGATTCACCCGTCTCAATTCAGCCGTCCGTTCATCCACCAGCTCGGAGAGATGGAAATGGTGCCGTTCAAGCTCCTCCTCCGCCTTTTTCAACTCCGTAACATCGGAAAACACCCCATCGGCAAACCACTTGCCCTGCTGTTCATAAATATTACTGGCCCGGCTGCGCAGCCATATCCAGCTGCCGTCTTTTTTATGGAAACGATAGGTAACGTCATAGTTCTTGCCGACGGCAGCGACATCAGAGTTGCGGGACTGGGAATCGCGGCCGGAAGGAGACTGGCTGGAATTATCCGCCGGCAGATGAGAGGCAAAGAATAGCCCAAATTCATTACGGACATATTCCAGATCATCGGGATGAATCATGGCAAACCGGCCCCTGGGCCAGGAACCAAGCAGATCATCCGGTTTATAACCGCAGATCTGCTCCACGTTACGGCTTATAAAATAAAGGGTGCCGAATTTATCCGCCCGCCAGGAGACGTCGGGCATGTTTTCGATGAGGGTACGGTATTTTTCTTCATTCTCCCGCAGGGCCTGGGCCGCCTCTTTCCGAGCGCTGATATCCTGAATGATAACCATGGCCCCGGAGACCTCGTGGTTAATCTCACCTAAGAATGTCCCGGAAACCACTATATTACGTTTTTCTCCCTCAACCTCAATCACCGTTTCCATCCCGGAGCAGGAGGTCTTATTGACAATCATCATTTGAATGGCCTCACGACAGGCCAGATGATCATTAATAACGGAAAAGCATGAATTACCAATATGGTTCTTCCCCCGAATATGGAAGAAGCGGTCAAAGGCGCGGTTGGTTTCAATAAATTGAAACTGTCGATTAATAATAAAAGCGGGCTCCCCCATCCGGTTAAAAACCGTATAATACCGTCTCTTCTCATGGAGGATAAAGCTGTTGGCCTCTCTAAGCTTTTTATGAAAGCCCTGGCCGATAAGACGCTGCCACTCCGTCAACAGACAGAATTCAAATTCATCTATCAAGGTATCGGAGGGCGGTATTTGAGTTCTAAGCGAAGTGAGATTACGTCTGATTTCCTTTAGAAAATGAAAGAATTCGGGAAAATCCACCCCATTTTTCCAAAGTTGGCGGGCAAAGGCAGAGAGAGCGGCCTGCTTTTCATCTTCCCCATGACGACTGAAAAAGCTGGCCAAAGGGCTGACATCAAGGACAGGAAACCTGCTCAACAAGGCGGTGTGCCTGATTGCCGCCTCTATATTGAGATACTCATCGCTCCCTGCCAATTTCAATTGTACCACGCTGCCCTCCAATGGTTCATTATGGCACTGATACGGTATCCATCAACCGCTCTGGATATTCCTGCCCCCTTCCATTTGCCGGCGTTTTCTTTCCCGGAGGATTATTTTCAAAGAAGTCTTATCAAGACCCAGGCCGGTTCGATATTGATTTACAAGATAACGGAAATAAGAAAAATGCACCGCCTTGGGATAATTGGCATAAACCACAAAAGTCGGTGGTTTAGTGCTGACCTGGGTGGTGTAATATAATTTCAGCCGCCGGCCGCGATACAGTGCCGGGCTGTGCCCTTCCACTGCGGCCCGCAGAATACGATTCAAGGGGCCGGTATTAAAGGTCATGCAGAACTGTTTATAGACCTCATTAATTACCGGAAAGATTTTACCTGTACCGAGGCCGTTTAAGGCCGATATCCTCAAGGTCGGGGCATAGCCGATAAAATTGGTAGCCCGCTCTATTTCAGCCAAAAGCCATTTCTGGCGTTTGGGGTCATTTTCAATCAGATCCCATTTATTGACCAAAACCAGGCAGGCCCGTCCCCTCTCCATGGCATAACCGATGACCTTAGTGTCCTGTTCGGTGATTCCCTCTCCCGCATCCACCAGCACCAGCACCATAGCCGCCCTTTCCATGGCCTTTAAGGCCCGCATGACCGAGAACTTTTCAACCTTGCCATAGACCTTGCCCTTGCGGCGGATACCCGCGGTGTCAATAAAACGGTATTTCATCCCCCTCTTTTCCAGTACCGTGTCAACGGAATCCCGCGTAGTGCCGGGAATATTGGAGACCACCATACGCTCTTCGCCTGAGAGACGATTAATTAACGATGATTTACCGACATTGGGCCGACCGATTACCGCCAGGGCAATCTCGTGTTCATCCTCTGGTACATCTGGGTCTGCCTCCGGCAGCCTGGTAATCAGTTCAGCCATAAAATCGTTTATTCCCAGGCCGTGGGCCGCCGACATCGGCCAGAGAGCGTCAGCGCCAAGCTCATAAAAAGGAGCCAGAAACTCGGACTCAGCGGCGGGATTATCAATTTTATTAATCACATAAAACAGGGGTTTATCCGTCTTGCGTAACAATTTGATGAGTTCATAATCATCACGGTTAAGCCCCTGGCGGCCGTCTAAAACCAATACCAGAATATCGGCATCCCGCACCGCCTGCCAGCTCTGCTCCCTGATGAGGGCCGACATTCTCCGTTCATTGTCGGTTTCCGCCCTGGCAACCCTGTCCAGATCAATACCGCCGGTATCCACCAGCAGAAAAGTCTTCTCATCCCAGGTTACCCTGGCATAATGACGGTCCCTGGTTACTCCGGGGGTTGGGTCAATAATAGCCTTGTTCTGCCGCGCCAGGCGGTTGAAGAGCGAGGATTTCCCCACATTGGGACGACCGATGAGGGCGACCAGGAGACAGTCATTCATTTTCACTATCCATTATATCTATAGCAGCCTTGATAATTGCCGGGGCATCAATTCCGCTGATTTTTCTTAAAGTTTCCTGGGGGCCCTGCTCTACAAAATGATCGGGCAGAGCAATTCTCCTGGTCTTAACCAAAATTTCACCGGCAGCTAAAAGCTCAAGAATAGCGCTGCCGAAACCGCCGCTGACGACATTCTCCTCGATGGTGATAACCCGGCCTGTCTTTTGGGCCCAGGCGCGGATTAATTCTCCATCAAGTGGTTTGATAAATCTGGGGTTGATAACCGCGGCCTCTATACCGAGTTTAAACAACCCCTCAGCCGCTTCAAGGGCGGTATAGACCCGGTTACCCACCGGCAGAAGCAGCAGATCACCGCCCTCCTTGAGTAATTCACCCTTGCCGATGGTCAGTTCCCGCAGTTCATCATCTAAGCCAACGCCCTCACCGGCCCCGCGTGGATAGCGGATGGCCGCCGGGCCGGGATGATTAATGGCGGTATGAAACATATGGCATAACTCATTTTCATCTTTAGGTGCCATGAGCACCATATTGGGAATCATCCGCAAAAAAGAGAGATCAAACACGCCATGGTGAGTAGGCCCGTCATCTCCCACCAGACCGGCCCGGTCCAGCATAAAGGTAACCGGCAGGTCAGGCAGACAGACATCATGGATAATCTGATCAAAGGCCCGCTGTAAAAAGGTGGAGTAAATGGCAACCACCGGCCGTATACCTTCGGTGGCCAGGCCGGCGGCGAAGGTTACGGCATGCTGCTCAGCGATTCCGACATCAAAAAAACGACTGGGAAAACGCTGCGAAAAGCTCATCAGGCCGGTACCGGCCGGCATGGCGGCGGAGATGGCTACAATCTTGTCATTTTTCTCAGCCTCCTTCTCAATAACCTTGCCAAAGACTGAGGTATAGGACGGCGGGCCGGGTTTAGCGGGCCGGGGTTTGCCGGATTTGACCTCAAAGGGGCCAAGGCCATGGTAATCATCGGGGCGGTCTTCGGCGGGCGTATAGCCCTTGCCCTTGGTAGTCAAAACATGGACAAGGATGGGGCCGGAACCAAAATCCCTGACATTTTGCAGGGTGCTGATCAGGGTCTCCAGGTCGTGACCGGGAATGGGGCCTACATAGTCAAACTTAAGGGCCTCAAAGAGCATACCAGGGGTAAAGAAACTCTTAAAACTCCCCTCACTCTTTTTGAGGATCTGGAGAATATTCTCCCCGACATTGGAGAAGCTCTTTAGAAAATTCTCGGTATCACGCTTAAATTTAGCTACTGTCCTGCCGGTCATTTTGCGGCTCAAAAAGCTCGATAAAGCCCCGACATTGGGCGAAATTGACATTTCGTTATCATTTAAAATGACAATGAAATTCCGGCCGAGAGTGCCGGCCTGATTAAGGGCCTCAAAGGCCATGCCGCCGGTCATGGAACCATCGCCGATTACGGAAATAACCTTTCTGTTCTCCGCTTTAAGACTTTTGGCGCAATTCACCCCGAGTCCCGCGGAAATTGAGGTACTGCTGTGACCGGTATCAAAGGTATCGTAAGGACTCTCGGCCCTTTTGGGAAAGCCGCTGATTCCTTTATACTGCCGGATAGTAGAAAACTGCTCCCGGCGGCCGCATAGTAATT
Source organism: Deltaproteobacteria bacterium (assembly GCA_024275235.1). Classification (GTDB taxonomy): domain Bacteria; phylum Desulfobacterota; class Desulfobulbia; order Desulfobulbales; family VMSU01; genus JAADIV01. The sequence continues at coordinate 30,834 of JAJRZN010000076.1, read as the reverse complement.
TATGGGTATAACATTGATGCCCCACGTCCCAGATTAATTTATCTTCCGGGGTGTTAAAGACATAATGAATGGCAATGGTCAATTCCACCACCCCAAGACTGGGGGCCAGATGACCGCCGGTCTGGGAGACAGTATTAATAATCTCCTGCCTGATTTCCCTGGCCAGCCCCGGCAGTTCATTGGGAGCCAGCCGCCGTAAATCCAGCGGGGAGTTTATTCGTGATAATTTTGGTTGATTAATCATAAAAGTCTCAGGTTTGAGCCTCGATCCGGCTTGGTATTCATCTAATTAAAAAAAAATTTAATTACTGCGGGTATAGATATATTCTGCCAGAGCTCTAAGGGGATCTGCCTTATAGTCAAAATACCGCAGGGCTTCAAGGGCTGCCGCTACAGCTTCTCCTGCCTTTTCCTTAGTTACCGCAAGACCGAAAATGGCCGGATAAGTAGCCTTATTATGCTTGGCATCGGAACCGGCGGCCTTGCCTAATTGCTCGGTGGTACCAAGAACATTCAGGAGATCGTCAACAATCTGAAATGCCAGGCCGATATTGCGGCCATAGCTCGTCATGGCCAGAAATTCATCTTCATCGGCCCCGCCCAGCAGCGCCCCGCTCTGCACCGAGGCCGTAATCAGGGCTCCGGTCTTGCAACTGTGAATCAGGCGCAGAGCTGCAAATGGAATTTCCTTATCCTCAGACTCGATATCCAGGGCCTGACCGCCCACCATTCCTGTAGAACCGGCGGCCCGGGCAATAAGATTTATTATCTTGAGCTGGATATCGGTACTTATCAGGGCGGCATTATCCCGGCTCAGGAGTTCAAAGGCCATAGTCAACAGACCATCACCAGCCAGTATAGCCTCGGCCTCCCCATAGACCATATGATTAGTGGGCTTGCCGCGCCGCAGCTCATCGTCATCCATGGCCGGCAGGTCATCATGAATGAGGGAATAGGTATGGATACATTCCAGGGCGCAGGGAATGTCCATAAGAGGTGCAATGTCGCCGCCCAGGGCCTCGGCTGCCGCCATGCAAAGGATGGGCCTTACCCGCTTGCCACCGGCCATCAGACTGTAATCAAGGGCCTCGAAATGGGTTTTAAGACGTTCGTCCGACTCCGGCAGAATCGATTTAAGGGCCTCCTCAACCAGAGTACGTTTGGCGCTAAGGTAGCTCTTAATATCCATCAGCCATGCTGGGAGTTGAAGGGCTCCGCGATTATAGAATCATTTTTATTAAGCAGAATATCTATCTTTGCCTGGGCTTCGTCAAGTTTTTTATTGCAGAGTTCAGCAAGTTTTATGCCTTCATCAAACTTTTTCAAGGAATCATCAAGACTAAGTTCACCGCTTTCCAGGGCGCGGGTGATCTCTTCCAGGGTTTTCAGACTGCTCTCAAAGCTTTTTTTTGCCATAGTTTATATAGTGATCAATAAGTAACATCCATGTCCGGTTGCCCGGGCATAAGTAGAAAAGATAGAAAAAATTCTTGCCGACAAAACTCGCTCTATGATAAAAGAAAGTCGATGAATGGGCAATTTAAAAAAGAAATATTAAATTATATCGACTTATTCGCCAAATGGCTGACCGTGGAAAAGGGCTATTCTCCGCACACGGTAGATAATTATTGTCGTGATTTAAAAAAATTCGCCTCTTTCCTGAATTATGCCACTTCCTTTTCCAAGGTTGAACCCGGCAGTATAAAGGCCTATATCTACTCCCTGAGCGCCAGCCATAAAGCAGTGTCAGTGGCCCGCAAACTTTCGGCCCTGCAGACCTTTTTCACGCTGCTTATCCGCCGCGGAGTCCGCTCAGACAACCCCCTGACCGGCATTGTCCGCCCCAGACAGGGCCATCATATCCCCATATTTCTCACAGTAGATGAAGCATTCCGTCTTATGGAGGCGCCTGACGCTGAAGACGCTTTCGCGGCCCGGGACCGGGCAATTCTGGAGTTATTATACTCCACGGGCATGCGGGTTTCAGAGTTGACAAATCTCGACATTAACGCTCTTGATTTCGAGACGGAAATGGTTAAGGTAAGGGGCAAAGGGAATAAGGAGCGCCTCTGCCCCGTCGGTTCCCCGGCTTTAGAGGCAGTCCGGGCTTATGTACCTCAAAGAGAATTACTGCGCCACAGGCTTAAAAATGGCCGGCAAAACGATACGTCGTCTCTCTTCGTCAATGCCAGAGGTGGCAGGCTGACCCCGCGCAGCATAGAGCGTTTAGTGAGCCGTTATGCTGCAAAGGCCGGCATAATAAGCCGCGTTACCCCCCATTCATTGCGTCATTCCTTTGCCACTCACCTTTTGGAAATGGGTGCTGACTTGCGTCTTGTTCAGGAGTTATTAGGCCATTCCAGCCTCTCAACCACGCAAAAGTATACCCATCTGACCATTGACCATTTGATGGAGGTCTACGACAAGGCCCATCCCCGGGCTCGGAAGAAGTAAATTTCAGCCTCACATAAGCGGCAGCGCGGCTCTCTTTGCGAATTAAGACCAAGCACTACAGTAGATTTTAGATTATCTTACCGTTGATGGACTCATAAAAAAACCATCACACACTTACAATGACTGAGTCAGCTAAGCGTAGACTGCGAATCACCACAATACCGGGGATCGGACTTTTCGTTTCATGACAAGCATGTTAACTACGACGCCATCAGTATCAATAAAGAATAAAAGGATATTTCAGATGAAGATAAACTCAACAACCATTCTTGCCATCCGCCATAAGGGAAAGGTGGTTCTGGCCGGTGACGGTCAGGTCACCCTCGGTAATACCATAATGAAGCATAACGCCCATAAGGTCAGAAGATTATACAACGGCCAGGTGATTTGCGGCTTTGCCGGAGCCACGGCTGATGCCTTTACCCTCTTTGAGAGATTAGAAACCAAACTGGAACAATACGACGGTAACCTTCTGCGTGGCGCCGTATCCCTGGCCAAGGACTGGCGCACCGATAAATTATTACGTAAACTTGAGGCCTTTCTCGTTACGGCGGATCATGAGCATTCACTTCTCTTAAGCGGCACCGGCGATGTCATTGAGGCCGATGACGGGATACTGGCCATTGGCTCCGGCGGCCCTTATGCTCAGGCGGCGGCCAAGGCCCTTATCCAGCATACCGAAATGAATGCCGAAGAGATATGCCGGGCCGCCATGGAAATCGCGGCCTCCATCTGTATATACACCAATCATCATATTACCATGGAAAAATTATGACCTTAAAATCCCTCACTCCCAAAGAGATCGTTACCGAATTAAATAAATATATTATCGGCCAGGATAATGCCAAAAAATTTGTCGCCATCGCCTTGCGCAACCGCTGGCGGCGGCAGCAGGTGGAGGGCCATCTCCAGGAGGAGATTTCTCCCAAAAATATTATCATGATCGGCCCCACCGGGGTCGGTAAAACCGAAATCGCCCGCCGCCTGGCCCGCCTGGCCCAGTCGCCTTTTTTAAAGATTGAGGCCTCAAAATTTACCGAGGTGGGCTATGTCGGTCGTGATGTAGAGTCCATGGTTCGTGATCTCACCAACCTCGCGGTAAATATGGTACGCTCCGAGGAGCGGCGCAAGGTTGACAAAAGGGCCGCTTTTCTGGCCGAAGACCGCATCCTTGATCTCCTGGTACCACCAGGGCCCAAGCCTGCCGCCCCGCCGAAGTCCGCCGACACCAAGGCCCTGGAATCTTCAGTTGAAGCGCTGAAACCGGCAAAGCCGGCCCTCAGTACGAGAGAGAAGTTCCGCCAGATGTTAAAAGACGGCAAATTAGACCATAAAGAGGTGGAAATGGATGTCAGCCAGAACATGAGTATGCCCATGGTCGAGGTTTTCTCCAACGCCGGAATGGAGGACATGGGCAGCGGCTTGAAAGATGTTTTCGGCAAGATGTTTCCCCAGAAATCCAAGAGAAAAAAGGTTCAGGTATCCGAAGCCCTGCGTCTGTTGACCATGGAAGAGGCCGAAAAATTAATTGATGAAGACAAGGTTATCCAGGATGCCATCCGGCGGACGGAACAGTCCGGCATAATTTTCTTAGATGAAATTGATAAAATCACCTCCCGCCATGACGGGGCTCACCAGGGCGGCGAGGTCTCACGAGAGGGGGTACAGCGTGATTTACTGCCCATTGTCGAAGGCTCAAATGTCAACACCAAATTCGGTATGGTCAAAACCGACCATATCCTCTTTATTGCCAGCGGGGCCTTTCATCTCTGCAAGCCTTCTGATTTGATCCCTGAGCTGCAGGGCCGCTTCCCCATCCGGGTGGAGTTGGATTCACTGGGCGAAAAGGAGTTTTACCGTATTCTTACGGAGCCGGAAAATGCCCTGATTAAACAATACATTGCCCTTATGGCCACCGAGGGTATAAAATTAATTTTTGACGATGAATCCATCCATGAAATTGCCAAAATCGGGGCAAAAGTCAACCAGAAGACCGATAACATCGGAGCCAGGCGCCTGCATACCATGCTGGAGCGCCTTTTAGAGGATCTGTCCTTTAACGCCCCGGACATGAAAGAAAGTGAATTCAAGGTAACTGCCTCATACGTGAGAGAGCAGTTAGATAACATCGCCTCGGATGAAGACCTCAGCCGTTTCATCCTCTAAGCGCTCTGGTAAGATGGTCTGGTTTTACGCCCAAATTGTTTTTTTATATTGACATTATGGCAGATTTTCTTTATTTATTGCTGTTTCAATTAACAATCATTGCTTAAACAGCAACTATAAAAGTTTATTAGGAGAGTTGGCATGGCTACAGCGGAAAATCAGATATACACCAGCGGAATTTTTAATCCCATTATTGAAAAATGCGAAGGCTGCGAACGGATTATCGAGGTTGAGTCCCAGAAAATATGTAAGACCTATATCAACCCCGAAGCAAAATGGAAGCTGGGAATCTGTAATTTTGCCTCCCATGTTAAACCGGAAATCACTACTTCCAAGATAAAGATCAATCCACTGAAGGCCTCCAAACGGGCCATGGGTAAAAAATAAGCACCCCCAAAAATAAAAAAAGGGGCGGCCGATATCAAAAGATATCAGCCGCCCTTTTTTTTTTCACACAAACCATTAGGGGGACGTCTATGATTTCATGCGTTTTGACAGGATAAGTAGGTAAAAATACACTATCCGGCTTCGGCCCGATAACCTTAATGAAACGCCCCGTGCGGATCCGCATGCGGGGTGTTGTGGGGACTGGGGGAGAAAAACTCCCGGCTACCCGATTCTCGGCGATTTATGCCGTTTAATTTGTTGCAGACTATGAAAAAAGCCATCTTTTCTCGCAAATTATTTACTTACTGAAGAATGTCTCCTTCATCCTGTTGTAAAATTACCAAAGTACATGGCTGGAAATTCAATCTTCCTCGGCCTTATAAATTTTGTGTGTGTGCTTGGCCATCTCCTGATCCTCTAAAGCTAATTTCCTGGCGTAATCATCTTCATCAAGAAAGGTTTCTACAATACAATTTTTTGATCCTCTGTAGAGGTCACATAAAGTAGGACGTTCTGGATCCCGGTTAAGGAATTCCGTCATCATGTATTTTTTCTGATTGAAGTCATAAGAGATTTTGTTAGGTGTATTTTCATGAGCAATGACTTCTTGTTGCTCTGGGCCATCAAGCCTCATTTTTACCAATTTTTGTTCTTTTAGTTTTCTTAGTTCCTGAGCATGCTGCTGATCCATTGGCATCTCCTTTTTTATAAAAATATCGTTACCATGAACTTTAAATTTATACGTCTTTACCGTCAAATCATTAATCTTACTGTAAAGTTCGTCAATGCCATAAGGCTTTTCTAAAAAATCATCCATTCCTATTGCCCAATATTCTTCTTTGGCTCTTAAATTACCCGTCAAGGCCATAATAGGAAAGTATTTCAGTTTGCGCCGAATAATTTTTGTGGCTTCGAAGCCATTCATTATTGGCATATCAATATCCATTAAGCAAAGATCATATTTACCTTCATGTGCTTGGGCTTGTGCAACAGCCTCCTGACCATTTGAAGCCAAATCATAGTCAAACCCCCAACATTTCATAAATCTTCCAGCCATTACCTGGAGGCTATCATCATCTTCCGCTATTAAAATTCTCATTTTTAACTTTCCTCCTGCCGAACAAAGTATCTATAGAATTGATACTGGCGGAGAGGGTGGGAGTCGAACCCACGGAACCCGCAAAGGTTCACCGCATTTCGAGTGCGGCCCATTCGGCCACTCTGGCACCTCTCCTAACTTCTTCGTGAACGAAAAAAATCCTTTAACAAGGCCCCGCATTCAGCGGCCATTATTCCTGTTTCAACCCTTATTTTATGGTTAAGAAAATTATCCCGGCCGATTTGACAGCGGCTCTCTACTGCTCCGGTCCTGGGGTCATGAGCCGCGAAAACCAGGCGGGCGACGCGGGCCTGAATCAGGGCTCCAAAACACATAATACAGGGCTCAAGGGTAACATAAATCGTTGTGTCAGGCAGTCGATAGTTCTTCAAGCGCTGCCCGGCCTGCCGCAGAACTAAAATTTCGGCATGAGCACTGGGATCATGAAAACCGATAACCGAATTTCCGGCCTGAGCCAGCACCGTGCCATCGGCAGCGCTAAGAACCGCCCCCACCGGTACCTCACCGCGTTTTGCGGCTCGTAACGCCTCACCGTAAGCCAGGCGCATATAATTTAGAGCGGAGTCAGTCAGGAACCCGCCTCCTCTTGACGCCTTAATTTATTGGCATAATTGGCGGCATACCAGCCCGCCACACAGCCGTCACCCACGGCCTTGGCCATCTGGTAGGGGGGGCCGACGATATCACCAGCGGCATATATTCCCTGAATATTGGTTTCCATCTGTTTATTGGTCTCAATATGGCTCATGGTCTCCATATCGAGACCAACCCCGATATTTACCGCCAGCTCCAGGGCGCCCTTGGCCCCCAGCTCAATGAAGACCCCTTCCAACTCCAGCTTACTGCCATCAGTCAGGAGCAGAGATTCGACGGCATTCTTACCGACAATTTCTTTTACCGTGGTCTCCTTCACCTGCACGGCGCTCGCGGCGAGCTTGGTGGCCAAGTCGGGAGCCAGATCAAGTTTATCGGCAAGCAGAAAAACTTCAGAGGCATAATTAAGCAGGGTTAAAGCTCCATCAGCCGCCGCGCTGCCATTCCCCACCACTGCCACCCTGGCCTGGCGAAAAAAATTGGCGTCACAATCGACACAATAACTCACCCCGCGGCCGGCAAATTCCTTCTCACCCGCCACTCGGAGCTTTTTACGCGAGGTGCCGGTGGCGAGAATTACGGAACGGGTTAGGAATTCATCGCTCTCTGTACGAACAAAAAATAAATTATCTTTTTGCTCAAGGCTCAGGATATCCTCATTAATTATATCAGCCCCAAAACTACGGGCCTGCTCCCTGGCAACGGCAAGCAGATCAGCCCCGGCGCTGACCCCGCTGACACAAAGATAATTTTCAACATGAGCCTCGTATAAACTGCTGGCCTCAATCCGGCCAAAAACCTTTACCCCGGCCTTTTTACGAACGGCATGGACAGCGGCTTGCAAACCAGCCGGGCCGGCACCGACAATAAGCACATCAATTATATTTTCACTCATAAAATTCACCTGTTATTCAATCGTAATAATGATGGTGTCGTAAAGAATCCGATCTATGGTGCGATGGCCTTTTTACAACACCATCGACAATCAAACTGCGACAAAAGGAAACTCAGGGTCGTCAATAAGTTTCACGAGACGCTGTTTCTTACCTGTTTTACAGGCATGAAAATCAACCAGAGACTCAATTATATTCAGAACCTCCTCTTCATCAACCCCAGCGGCAATACGGCGGCCGACCTTTGGCTTCGGGCCTCCTTTACCACCGGCGTAAACCTCAAAACCATTTCTGACGGCCCGAACCCCGATATCGGTGGTAAGAGGATTCGAACAGGAAGCGGGACAGGCCGAAACGGCAATTTTAAATTTTGGCTTCACATTGGCCCGATCCTTAAAACGTTCCAGAATACGATTTGAGAAGGCCTGGGTGTTAACCATTCCCAGCTGACAATACTGACTGCCGACACAGATACGGGGCAGGGGGAATTTCCCCGGCCCCTTTAACTCCGCCCCAGCATCAACAAGCGCCTTCTTAATTGCCGCCTCATTTTCATCTTTGACATCTAAGAGACGGATATTCTGCGCTGTAGACAAATAAATACCGAGATTATAGCGCTTGGCCAGATCGTAAACCACGGTTAACAACTCAGCCGGCAGTAACCCGGCCGGCAACAGAATGGTAATACTTTTTTTGAGTTTTTTCTTGTTCATAATCCTTTCCACTAATTTAATTTACCTGACTGCGAGACAAAAGTGAATAAATGCCCTGAACGAGGTTCAGTAATAGTTCAGGAAAGCCTTGACTTTAACAGTCAGCAATTTATTTAAGATAATTTGATCATATTACTTTAATTTTTCCTCACAATCAATTATTTTACTAAATTGCGTTTTTCAGATCTTTCAAATGGTCTTAGAGACTGTTTCTAAGCACGAGACATAACACAACTAATTAAATTCATTTGTAACTATTCAGCGTGATGCCTAAAAGTGACGACCCCCTCGGAGCGTAACTGTTCAGCAGTGCTCCAGGTTTGTTTATTTAGGACTTCGAAGCATACTTTGGTATTCGAGAAGTCCCAACCGGGCAAGGTAAGCGTAGACTCCGATATGGGGTGCTGCTGAACAGTTACATTCATTTAAGCATTCATCTAAGATAAGGAGATATAAATGGCGAGGGCACATAATCCATACGGAGCCGCGGAAAGGGCTGCCAAGGCGATTGACCGGGATCGGGAGAGGGAACGAAAATATATGCTGCAGGCCTGTTTCCGTCATGCTGATGACCTGGCACTGAAATTAGTTCAACACCTCCTTGACGATCATATTATTGAAACCAACTCTGAACGAACTATCAGAGAATTATTAAGCAAAATTCTGAGCCGGATGGCCGATATGGACGAATTTGACATTCAGTTCAAAACCGCCCCCATTCGTACCATGGTGCCTGATCCTAACATTATCAGTCTTTATCTTACCCAATATATCATTGAAGATTTAATTAACAACCCGGCTATTCTTGATATTTTTGGTGATGATATGGATATATACAAAACAATCGATTCCGTAATGCACAGCATTCGGCCGTCTGCCTGACCCGGATGAGCGGAGAACATCCCCGGGCGATGCCCTGTCTGCTTTTTGCCGACAGCAATGGACAGATATATGATTTCCCGGAACTCGAAATGGCCGGCCGCAGTGCTTACCGCTTTCAAGCTCCTCATTTAGACCAGCTTATTCCCCTGCCGGAGGGCAGCGAACTGTTTGTCCTGCCGCACCGTTATCCGGTGGGATTTAACCCGGATAACGGTGAATCCCTTAAATTAAAAGATAATCCCTTTGCCGCCGGTGAGGTACAGGCCGTTGCGGCCTTTATCTCGCCGGCTTACACCCTCAGCCATATAACCGCCTTTGAAAAAGATAACACCTCCCCACCCCCCCTGCCGCTCTTCGCGTACAGCGCCGTGGGCTGGCATGACGATAGATTCTGGGTCAGTGCCTTTCGCAGCGATATCAGCAGACGTCAGGATATCTGCCGTTTTGATCCTGACAAAATTGAACGACAGACAGTAAAATCTCTGCGCCGGTATCCAGACAACCGCCTGATCCAGCATCTTGGCAAATGCAGCCTGACTTACAGCTGCCCGGCCGCCAGGAATTTTTTTCTGGAACGGGATGAGGCCCCCCTTCCCTGTTCACCGGTCTGTAACGCCCGCTGCCTGGGCTGCATATCTCTCCAGCCCTCCGGCTGCTGCCCCTCAACTCAGGAAAGGATAAAATTTATTCCCAGCCCGGCAGAGATTGCCGATATAGCGGTCAGTCATCTCCAGAAGGTCAAGTCGCAAGGAGTGGTGAGTTTTGGCCAGGGTTGTGAAGGTGAGCCGCTGCTCCAGGCGGATACCATTGCTCAAGCCATCAAATTAATCCGCCGGCAGACAGCAAACGGCACCATCAATTTAAACACCAATGCCAGCCGCCCCGAGACCGTAGCCCGCCTCGCGGAGGCCGGACTTGACAGTATGCGGGCCAGTATGAACAGCGCCCGTCCTGAGGTTCACCAGCGTTATTACCGGCCTAAAGATTTTAATCTTGATTCCGTCGGCCGGTCCATTAAGGAAATGAAAAAACGGGGCCGTTTCGTATCCCTTAATTATTTTATATTCCCCGGAGTTACCGACTACCCGGAGGAGTTTAGTGCCCTATGTCACTTCATTGATGACTGCGGCCCTGATTTCATTCAACTCCGCAATCTGAATATGGATCCGGACTGGTATCTCGAGGGTATTAAACATCCAACAGACAGCAGATCAATGGGCATCAGACAATGGCTCGCGGAACTGAAAATCCGATATCCAGGCCTTGGTTTCGGTTATTTTAATCCCCCGGTAAACCCCTGAGAAGAAAGATTTGCAATTTTCAAGTTAAACGGCTATATGTACTACTACAAAGTAGTATGCCAGTGCCTGATATTTATTAATTTACTACAATCAACTTGGTAATTATTATGCAGAAAAACACCATCCGCCTTCACGACTCCCTTAAACATTATACCTTTGACCAGGACAAGGTCTGCAACCCCGTGGAGACCGTTAAACGTTTTAAGGATCGCCTGCAGGAAGTTAACCTTGATATTCTCAAGGAGGTAAAGCGAATCGACAGCGGCCGCCTTGATATCCCAGTCTACTTCAGTGTCTGCGGCAATGATGCCCGGGATATAATCGGCACCAAAAAGCAGATGGGTAAGGGCAGCACCCCGGAGCAATCACAGGCCAGCGCCTGTATGGAACTGGCTGAACGTTTCAGTTTTTTCAGTTTCATCAAGAATCCGGCCAATTTTATTACCGCCACCTACGAGGAAATCAAGGCCTCCGGCCATCCTTTAATGCCTCTCGAACGGCTTTTACAGTCCGTTCATGACGAGCATATGGATGTCGGCACCTTGAGTAAATTACTGACCAATATCCCAATTCAATGGGTCTGGGCTCACAATCTGACCAGAACCAAAGATGTCCTGGTGCCCTTCAGCTGGTTCTTCGCCATTAACGAATTTAACGGCCCTTCAGCTGGTAATTCATACGAGGAGGCCATCAGCCAGGGAATTTGTGAAATTGTCGAGCGCCATGTCTGTGCTCTGGTAACCCGTGACCACCTCAAAGTTCCGACCATTAACATGGACACCATCAAAGACAAGGTGGCCAGCCAGTTACTGGCCAAATTCACCCGCAACGGTATCAGTGTATATCTAAATGATTTTACGCTTGATACCGGTATTCCCACCATTGGAGCAATGGCCATCGACCAGGGGACATTCCCCAAAACCAGCGAGATTGTCTATACCGCCGGAACCACCCCCAATCCGGCAAAGGCCCTTATTCGCGCCCTTACCGAGGTAGCGCAGCTCGCTGGTGATTTTCACACCGGAGCCAATTATGTGGCCAGCGGTCTGCCCAAGCCCGGCAGCCTCACAGAGATGGATTACATCGTCAATCCCGGCAGCAGCATTGACCTCGACGACATGCCGGACATTTCCGACAATAACATGAGAACAGAGGTGGAGAACATGACCGCCTCTCTTCAGAGTCTTGACATGGAAGTTTTTATTATAAATACCATGCATGAGCGCCTGCAGATTCCCGCTATTTATACCATCATTCCAGGGGCGCATTTCCGGGAGAGATCAATGGTAAATGATGCTGGTCTTTTTGCCGCCAAACTGGTAGCTGAACAAGCCTCATCTCCCGAAGCGGCCAATGAGCAACTCTCTAAAATGCGGGAATTTCTGCCCCAGGCCTATTATCTGGAATTCTATCTCGGCCGCAATCTGCACGACATGGGCCGTCATAATGAAGCCATGGAACATCTGAACAAGGCTCTGGAGCTGGAGCCTCAAGCTGAGGATATTCCCTATATCTATTCATACATGGGAAGCTGTTATAAAGATCAGGAGAGATTCGATGAGGCGGCCGATGTTCTGCATAAAGGTTTGCATCACGATGAAGAAAGGCCAGACATCCACAATCTTTTGGGGGTCTGCTGCTATAAAAAAGATGATTTCAAACAGGCGATAAAACACTTCCACCGGGCGGTGGAGCTAAATCCGGCCTCGGCCATGGATTATGCCAATCTGGGGATTAACTACCGGAAAATAAATAATGTGGAGCAGGCCGTAAAATATTTTGAACTGGCCCTGTCCATGGATCCGGACATCGACTTTGCCCGTGAAGAGCTGACGCAAATATTATCTCGGAGTTAACAGCAGAGAGCCTTGGTCGTTATTCAAATTCATCTTAAAACGTTTAAGATAATTCAACCCCAGCAACCCCATTCCCGGCTGGCCGGGAATATCCATCACCAGAGCCGGGACATCATGCTCTACCCAGCCGTCTATCTCCAGGGTATCAATCATCACCCGAGTGGCGGATATCATCCCGCCGGCAGTGAAAACGTCCTGACTGCTGCCATGATAATCAGAGATGATTTTAAGCCCCAGGGCATCGGCCGTATCGGAGGGAATTGTAACCATGGAGGCACCGGTATCCACCATAAACTTCTGACTCATTCCGGCGTTTAGCAGAGCCGTAACCGGAATAGTACTGGAGCCGGGCTGAAAATGGATAACAATCTTACCAGCCTCCCCCTTCATGTCAGAGATACGACGACCCAAAAGATCAACTTTATCCTGTAAAGCGGCGGGATATTCACGGTTGTAAAGCAGAGTCTCCGCCTCCTGCCAGTTACCAGCCGCCAGCAACAGTTCTACGCCGAGAAGATGCAGAGACGGATCTTTTGGATAAAATTCACTGGCTTTGCGCCAGACAGTTATCCCCTCCTTAACGGCCCGCACCGCTACCAGTGATTGCAGCCATTCTCTATATAACCCGGCATGCATGACATTAAGGGCCGGAACATTATGTCCTCCGGCCTGCACAATATCACGACCGGTATTCTCAATAAGAGAGGTCGCGGCCTCAAAGCCGCTCGCTGCGGTCACTGCCGGGACAATATCCATGAGGAGATTTATGTCTGCCGCCCGGCGCAAGGTGTCGGCGTTTAATATCCGTACAACTTCAGCACCATGCCCAGCCTTTATCGCCCGGCGGCTTAAGCGCCGCATAAGTTTTGTAATCTCCGCGGGCCGCAAATAATCAGGCGTATCGGCCAGTCTTAATTTTGGTGCTGTCTGCCAGGCGGCAGCGAGAGCCGCTAATTGTGTTAGAGTTGAATTTTCCTGCTGAGCATAAGCCTTTGCGAATTGTTCTTCCCGACCGCCGGCAAAGGTCTGATTATAAAAATCATCAACGGTACTGTTATTGCTTAGAGACTTACCCGTCCCGCCCGCCCACATATAGGTGTTGTTGAGCCAGGGGCCAAAACTCCAGCCGACAATATAGCCGTTTTGGACGAAAATACCCGCCTCAGACTTCCGCTTATTAACAAATGAACAAACCACAAAATTCCCCGATGGCTTACCGGGACTTAATTTAATATTCCTCTTTACCCCAGAACCAGTCAACCGAAACCAGTCAACCGGCAGACTACTGTTCCAGGCCCGCAAGACGGGGCCGGAATAAGGGGTCTTTAAATCAACATGCCACAGCCCGACAGCATCCCCGGCTCTCCACAGCCCGGAATTGACAATATATTGCCCCCCTGAACCAGTAGTAAACAGCCATTTTTTACCCCCGATACAGGCGCGGCCTGGTAAGGCCAGCCACCCCGTGCCGGTTATAGCGCCGCGTATCTTAGAGACCTGATGCCCCCATGGATCAACTACTGACAACCAACCGGTAATTACCGCCTGATCAGTGGCAGCAGTCTTTTTTACGATAACGGGAGAGGCCTCTTTTACAGCCGCTGCCTTTTTTTGATGCTTCAGGGCGGCCCGCCGGTCACGCTCTAACTCCAGCCTTTTAAGCCTCTTTTCAGCGTTAATCTTTTTTCCCGCTGAATTGGAAAGCACCTGTTTGTTATCAATGCCGGCTGGAAATATCACCTTGTGAAAGGTAAGACAGACCAGCCGCCCAGCCCAGGAGAATAGTTAGGATTATGAATATCTTTCGCTTACCATAACGATCCCCACTGCGGCGCAGACGCAAGGGGGCACCGCATTTTACACAGTGAGTGGCCAGGGCCTTATTTTCCGTTCTACAGCGTAGACATCGCATAAATTAAGGAAGTAAACGTTTCGAGAGGTTATAAAAGTCAAGAGTGTGGCTTGTTGAGCGCTTACATAAGGAAGCCGCTTTAAAAGGGAAAAATCATTGAGGGCCTGGAAGAGAATATAACGACAAAAAGGTAAGCGCTCCATGAACACCCTGAAACGTTTACATTTCGAGAGGTTATAAAGTCAAGAGTGTGGTTTGTTAAGAGCTTACACAAAAAGTAACTATTCAGCTGCATCCCATCTTTGTCTCGAAGTCTGCGCTTACCAGGACAGTTACATTACGGTTAAGGTTGGGGCTGACTTGATAGAGACCGTGATAAGGGATATTTCGGGATCCTGCGCCGGGAATAAAGGGAAATTAGCGAAACAGTTTATTATCATTTGCCACCTTACGAACCAACTCCCGATAATCATTGGCCCCATTGGAACCGGGGGAAAACTCATATATAGTCTGACCATAGGCCGGTGCCTCAGACAGTCTGACATTATATCTTATTGGCTCACAGACATTATTCCCATACAAGCCCTGTAATTTCCCCAAAATACTCAGTGATTTTCCCACCCTTTTATCTAAAAAAGTAGGCAGAATATATTTCAATGATACCTCCGGTCGATATTTCTGAATAGAGGCAATACTCTTCAGAAATTCAATGAGTCCCTGAATAGACATAACTTCGAGAGAAACAGGCACCAACACCTCGCTAACATAAAAGAGAATATTAACCGTTAATGGATCCCAGCCCGGCGAGGTGTCCACTATCACATAATCAAACTGCTTATCTATGCCGCCCAGAGCCTCAGACAGGGTTAACTCACCGCCAAAATCCTTCCGGCCGATAAGCCTTTTTACCCCGGCAAGAGATTTACCACCCGCCAGCAGCCATAAGCGCTCTCTTGCCTGAACCATGGTTACTTCAGGCTCCAGTTCACCCATTACCAATTCAGTTAAACCGGCCTTGGGATTTACTCCGAGCATATAACCGGCCTGCCCCTGGGTATCGGTATCTACCAACAGCACCTTGAAACCGGCAAGAGCAAGACCTGTGGCCAGATTAACGGCAGTAGTTGTCTTACCCACCCCGCCCTTACTTAAAGAGACGCTTATTTTACGTGGTGAATTTTTCTCATCACGAACCATATTATCGATTACCAGAGTTTCGCCGGCTTTGGGCAAAGAAAAATGATTACCGCAAAATTTACATTTTGCCCTGGTAACATTGGCCGGAATCATCCGTTCATCAATATTATGTTTTTTTTTGCAATTAGGGCAGATAATTACCATTAGTTACTCCATAATTATAATTATGGCCTTTAGACCTATATCTCTGATTTTTCTAATTACTGTTCAGCATTAGAAGGACTATTTTTCTTCAACAGCTCCTGCACCAAATAACTTTTCTCACCTTTCAGCTCAAACTCTTCAAGCAAAACCTTAACGGCACTCTCAACAATTCCCGATTTAGTCGCCTTTGATTTACGGCCTGCGGGCAAAAAGTTTTTGATTGTCTCTTTGGCCTCCCCAAGTTCACTAAACACATCTTCAGTTAAATAATGAGTGGTCTTATGCTTGACCTTTTTCTTAGCGGGCCCGGCCTTTCTCTTAACGGCTGGTTTAGAGAATATTCCCGCCTTTTCAGTTCGGGCGTCGACCTCAGGAACCGCATGAATCAAGGCGGTTAGTTCATCCAAGCCTCTTATTTTACCATCATGCCTGGCATTCAGAATATCAGCCAGAATATCCTTCTTCTTCACAGGTGGTATTTCATTCATAGGCGTTAAATTTGGCATGAGATTTAAGAAAAAAGGGCGCGTTTACACTGCTGTAAATAACCGTCCAGTTCCTGCTCACAAACCTCATCAAGGCAGGTTAAGGCAATCCCGCACAAGACATGAGCCTCATCCATGGAAACATGCACAACCCTGCCCGAAACCCTGAACTCCCGGCCGTTAAAACTAATCAGCATGTCGGCTAAAAGCTGTTCGGGAATTAATTCATCATAGACATCAAGAAAAATCCCCACTCCGCGGGCCGCAATATTAAAGACTTTATATTGTTTATCGCCCACCAGCAGTGATATACTGTCGCTGTCGACAACCGGAGCCCGGAAACCATCCCGGACGATTTCCTGTAATTCAGCTTCGTCATCAGCCTCAAATTCGAGACCATCTCCATCATGAATTACCATACGCCCTCCTTCAGGGGATTCTTTGTAAAATGTCAAAGGCAGGCAAGCACCAACCACCTATCTTATTAAATAAATTAAATAAAAATAAGTCAAATATAATTTATAATACGGTATAATTATATTTTTTTACAGACCCTTAGTTTGATGACCATCACATACTTACGATGGCTAAGTCAGCTAAGCGCAGACCTTGAGGCGTGGGGGCTCGACAGAACCTCGGCCGTACATGTGATATACTGAACCACCACAACACCAGAGAGCAGATTTTTTTTACGACGCCGCCTTGGTTAAATCATTAACAAACGGGGGGAAAGATGATTATGAATCCATTTACAGGAATTGAGATAACAAAACTGAGGGATTTTATTCTAAACCGCCAGAAAGACGAGGGTGGTTTCGCAGCCGTTCCCAGCCTGCCGGCCACTATCCAGGATACCTTCCAGGCCTTGGAACAATTGGCACTGCTTGATCTGTATTCAACGACTCAAGCGTCTGCCGCTGTAAACAAAACAGGCCTCCGGAAATTAATAAAAAGATACCAGGGAGATGAAAGCGATTCGCTTCCCCCTCGTCTGCTGTATTATCTTACCAGAATAGCCGCCTTTGCCGGAGAAGAAATCAGCTTCAGTTTCCCCCAGCCATCTGCAGACGAAAGCTATGAGAATCTCTATTTTTTGCGCCGGATATCATCAGCACCATTACCCGATAACGGGCAATTAAACCGGCAGAGCTGGAAGTTTTGCCGGGAATTGTACTTCGGCCTTTTATTAAAGGCCGACGCTTTTGGGAAGCTCGATATCATTGCCGCCTGGCTGCGGGCCTGCCAGAACGGTGACGGCGGTTTTGGATTCTTCCCCGCCACCACCTCATACATAGAAAACAGTCATTATTGCCTGGCCTCTCTTGCGCTCCTCGGCGCTCGTCCGGAGAATATAAAAACCGCCAGAGAATATATTGTTTCATGCCAGACGGCCGCCGGCGGCTTTGCCAGAACCGGCAAAGCCGCCCCGTTCCTGGATTCATCATGGCATGCCCTTCTCGCCTTAAAGGCCCTGGCCGTAAAGGTAAGCGCTGACATCCAATAGATTGCGATTACATACCAAAATAATTATAATTTTCTCAGTGACTATGAATTTTCTGAACCACAACCTCCCAACTACCTCTTCTCAAGTATAAAGTTATGGCCAGACATATATTGATAACCGGTTGCTCCAGTGAAAAACGCCGTAAGCTCGAGGCAAACCTGCTCAGCATGTATGATGATATATTAATTTCAGAAGTACATAAGATTAGCCAGGCGAGAGAGGCCCTGACCAATAACATTGTACATCTGCTGCTCTATGTTCTAACGAAAGAAGACGATGGCGGCCTTGATTTCTGCCGTGACATTTCCAGACCGGGGTCTGATAATCATACACCATGTATTATTTTAGTGGATGAGCAGGGAGCCGGCCATGCCGGTCTGCACCATGGTCTTCAGCACATACTGCCCCTGACCTCTCCCAGTTCAGAGCTTGGCAGCTTAATTAACAAAATTTGTAATCCAATGGCCATGCGCCAGACTCCCCGCTACTCTATTCCGGAGACCGAAGCGATAATCGCTCAACGTGACAGAGAACTGCAAACCGATGTCCTGAATATAAGTTCCGGCGGCCTGTTATGTGAATTCAGCACCAATAATATTTTTCAGGTTTGCGACCCGGTGATGATTACCATTAATTTTACCGGCGTTGAGAAAATTGCCAGCCTGAAAGGAATATACGCGGTATTATCCAGCCTCAAGATTATTGAACGTAACCCCGATTTTACTCCTCTGAGAATCAGGGCGGGATTTACATTTATCATCATTCCACCCGCGGTCAAAAACGGATTAAAAACAATCTTTGCCAAGGCCGAATTAATTGCCGCTAAGGATCTGTAATTTCTGAGGCGGAAACCCTGTCACGAATCGTTGCAGATGGGGATAGGCCCCCTTTAACTCTCCTCTAAGTAAAATCTGAAGATCACTGAAGGCTGGGGTAATGAATTGTTTAAAAAACAATTTGCCCTTTATTCGGCTTAAAAAAGAGTAGGCCCCCAAAACCTGCAGATTACGGAGCAGGGCAATATGATAATACGAGTCCATAAACTCCAATTCACTCACCGCCGTATATTTTGTTACTTCCCCCAGATACTTAGATAACAGCTCCCGCCTCCAGCTATGCGGCATATTTACATAAGGATCATTCAATAATGAAGCGAGATCATAAGCCAGCGGCCCCAGACGAGAGCCCTGAAAATCTATAATTTTGATCTCCTCCTGGCAAATCATAAGATTACGGGACTGAAAGTCACGATGCAGGAGATAATCAGCCGGCACCCGGTCAACCAGCTTGACAAGATGGTTGAAATCATCCTCCAACCCGGCAGGAGGAGAAACGGCCGTATACCCCCGGCAGAACTCCCGACTGAAATAATGGCACTCCCGCTCCAGCATCAGACTGCGGTCATAATGCTGGGTGTCCCAGCAGAAATCAAGATTAAATTCTTCTCGACCCCGAATCTGAAAGGCGGCCAGAGCAGTTAGAGCCTGAGCGTAATATTTTTTAATTACGACTGGTTCAGCAGCGGGCCGGTTTGCCTCGTCATAAAGCAGTACTGTACCAAGATCCTCAAAAACCACCCCGGCACTTTCCTCATCATAGGCGTAAGGACGGGGAACCGCCACCCCCCGGTCGTAGAGATGACGGCCGATAAAGAAGCTGGCTCTGGCCTCTGCCCCAGCCTGATTAAGGGTTAGGGACGGCAGGATGACGATTAGGCTCCTCTGCCCCGCCCGGCAGCGGAAAAAACGGCGGTCGGAGCCGTCACCGCCAAAAGATTGACAGGCAAATTCATCCCCTTCAGCCAGCAGCCCCACCCGCTGGAGTATCTTCTTAATTTTCTTATTTTTTTTGATTTTTTTGATAAAAAGCTCTCCACAGCCGCAATCAGTTTTGAAGTAACTATTCGTTGACTTTATAGCTTCTCGGAACGTAGCGCTACGACTACGATCATCTGCGAGCACCCGTCTTCAGGACGCGCCGATAATCTGATCACTAAGCACGCTACCGGCCGGGATCACCGCTCCATCCCAGACCACAACCCGCCGGAGACAGACATCATCGCCCACAACCGCCCCTGAAGCAATTATCCCCCAATCATGCAGACTGACCCTTTTACCCAGCTTAACGCCCGCTGCCACATAAAATCCAGCCTTATTCAGCCGCCGCCAGCCGCCTGGCGGATTCCAGGCGGGCAGGAGCCTGGCGTGCAGAGCAAGATAATCAGCCACCGTACCCATATCATGCCAGAAATCATTAGTAAGCGCGGCCCGTATAAAACCATCATTATCTATATATTGTTGATAATAATCAACAATATCTACAAAAATTCCCGGCTTGATATCAGTTAGAATGGCCGGCGTTAACACCTGAATACCGGTATAAGCCAGTAAGGTACCACCAGGCGGATGATGTTCAGCCCTCAAGAATTTGAGTTCCCCATTATCCACCAGAACCGAGTTGAATCGAGGATAATCGTGCATGAGCATGGTAAGGTCACGGCCGCTGACGACATGAGCGTCATAGACGGCACCATAATCAATATGATGGTATATATCACCATTGGTGATAAGAACGGGGCCGGGGCCAAAACTATCCATGGCCAACCGCAGAGCACCGCCGGTACCAAGCTCAATTTTCTCTTCCTGAATAATAATATCCGGTTCTGAATTCAGAAGGTCGATTATCTGCCGGGCCAGATAACGGGCATTGACAATAATCCGCTGAAATCCAGCCCGGCGCAGCAGCTCAACAGTATGGATAATAAGGGGACGGCCAAGGACAGGAAAAAGAGGTTTGGGACGGTATATGGAATAGGGGCGGAGCCTTGTGCCCTGGCCGGCGGCCAGAATCATGGCCGTTTTCATACCGTAAAAGAAAAATTATCCGGGCTGCCGCTGATACCAACCATGACGATCCCCGCTTTTTTTGCCTGCCGAACGGTTTCCTGACGATCAAAGAGCAGGGCCTGACCAGCCTCCACGGCCAACACCACGGCCTTGACCTCACGCATGGTATTAATTGTCTCCGTACCGATGGCCGGCAGATCAAAACGAAAATCCTGCCCAGGTTTTTTGATTTTCACCACCACGGCCTGTCCGCCGCCCAGACTGCCGCCCCGGCGGATAGCGGCATCCGTGCCTTCAATGGCCTCCACGGCCAGCACG
The DNA here is from genome assembly GCA_024275235.1 of Deltaproteobacteria bacterium. GTDB lineage: Bacteria > Desulfobacterota > Desulfobulbia > Desulfobulbales > VMSU01 > JAADIV01. The sequence continues at coordinate 10,122 of JAJRZN010000076.1, read as the reverse complement.
GTTCGCTGCCGAACCACGACGCATTGGCCAATATCAAGGCGACCCATCTCCCGGGCAATACGCCAGCCGAATTTAATATCGGCAATCTGCTCCTGGTTTGGTTTCTTACGGGTTATAATTCCCTTGGGGAACAGTAATTCCTGCAGGTATATGGTTGATTCAACCACTTCAATCCCCTCTTTTTCCAGAGCGGCGGCAATGGCTCTCAGAATAGAATCGTCATGTTTAATGTCAATTTTATTCCACAGACTCAAACCTTTTATATCGGGCCTGACATCCCGGAAAATTCGGGTCTTGGTAATGGTTCCCAGAAAGACAATACGGCTGATTTCATGCCGCTTGAAAAATTTTATAATCCGCCCCAGCTGCCCGAGTTTTACCCAGCAAAAGCAGTCGGCTTCTCTTTCAAGATCAGGGTCGGTCTCACCCTGATGCCCCACCGCCACCACCTGTACCCCGCGGGCCTTGGCCGCCTCAGTAAAAAGAAGAGGAAACTGCCCGCCTCCGGCTATTACCCCTATCCTACTCGTCGCCATTTAACTTGCGGACAACGCCCATCCGGCTGGAAGCCTTGAAAAAATCAATCATGGTCATCACCGGTTCACAATCATTAAATTCCGCCGCCGCCTTGTCAAGGGCCTCGCTCAACAAAAGTTCAGGGGTTCGGAATATATAACCAAAGGCAACAGTCACCTTGCGGATAGTATCGTTATCATAACCGCAGCGCTTCAGGCCGACCCGATTGATTCCGGAGACTCTTAACTTATTGCGTACCCCCGAAACTATGACATAGGGCGGAACATCCTTGCCAATACCGGACATCCCGCCGATATAGCTGTGGCACCCCACCCTGGAGAATTGATGAATGGCGATCATACCGCCGAGATTGGCATAATCATCTATGACCACATGCCCCCCGAGGGTAGCACAGTTGGCCATTATGACATGATTACCCACCCGGCAGTCATGGGCGATATGACAATAGGCCATAATCATATTGTTATTACCGATAGTGGTAACCTTGCAGCCGTGAGCAGTTCCACGATGAATTGAGACATATTCCCGAATCTGGTTATCATCGCCGATACTGACCATGGTCGGCTCACCTTTGTAGGTTAAATCCTGGGGCGGCGTCCCAATGGTGGTAAATGAACTTATTATATTTCGCTGCCCGATACTCGTTCTGGCGGCAATAATGGTATGGGGGCTGATTTCGGTATCAGCCCCGATTGTCACTCCCTTTTCAATAACAACATAGGCCCCTATGGACACAGAGTCGTCGAGCTCAGCATTAGAATCAATAACTGCGGTATGATGAATTTTCATATTTTTCTTGTGGGCCTTTATCTTATCGTTGCCATTAAATTTGCTTCCACGGCCAATTGACCGTCAACCTCAGCCCTGGCCGCCAGACTCCACATCCCCAACTTTCGTTTAATTGTTCTGACCTCCAGGATAAGTTGATCACCCGGCTCCACCTTGCGGCGAAATTTTACCTTATCAATCCCGGCGAAATAAACCAGCTTATCTCTGGCGGAATCACCAATAGCGAGATAGGCCATAATAGCGCCCAACTGAGCCAGAGCCTCAACAATTAAGACTCCAGGCATCACCGGTTGAGCCGGGAAATGCCCCTGAAAAAAATTTTCGTTCATGGTCACATTCTTAAGGCCGCGGATAAATTCACCCTTCTCCATCCCTGTCACCCGGTCAACCAGGATAAATGGGTAACGGTGCGGGAGAATATCGAGTATCCCGCCAATATTAAGTGGTTCAAAATTATCTTGCATGTTTTTCTCCTGTTTTGCCCGATGGCTCATTTTTTGCTGACTGCAGCCGTTTCAAGGCTCTTACTTCGCGTACCAGCTCCGGCAGACGGGGCAAAATGGCGCATACCCTCAGCCAGAGCCGGTGAGAGATGGCCGGATAACCAGAGACCACCTCATTATCTTCGATATCATTATGAATTCCTGATTTGGCCCCCACCATAACCCGGTTGCCGAGTTTAACATGACCGGAAACACCAACCTGACCGCCAAGAACAACCCCACGCCCCAGAGAGGAGCTGCCTGCCACTCCGGCTTGCGAAACGATTAATGAGTCTTCGCCAATTACCACGTTGTGGGCGATCTGCACCAGATTGTCAATTTTAGTACCCCGTTTTATCCAGGTTCGGCCAAAGGTCGCCCGATCAAGACAGGCATTAGCTCCTATTTCCACCTCATCGTCAATCTGAACAATACCAACTTGAGGCCGTTTAAAATGATGCCCCTCGGCATCAGTCGCATAACCAAAGCCGTCAGCGCCAATAACCGAACCAGCATGAATTATAACCCGGTTGCCAAGGAGACAACCGGCACCGATATTGACATTGGCGTGCAGCACTACATCATCACCAATCCGAGCCTCATCACCAATAACCACCCCGGGATGGATAACAGTACGGCGGCCGACACGAACCCGGTCGCCAATGACGACAAGGGGGGAAATTGAAATCTCCGCCGCCAGGCGGCAATCCCGGCCGATATGGGCTCTGGCATTAATGCCGGCGGCAGTAAAGGGCCTTTTCAGAAGTTGCTGATGGATAAGGGCCGCGGTTAAATTCGGATCAGATGTCTGGATAACCGGCCGTCCTGCTCCGGTAACGCCTTCCGGCACGATGACAGCTGAGGCCTTAGTGGCGGCAAGGCGGACTGGGTCATCATTAGTAAGAAAGGTTATATCCCCCTCAACGGCCGATTCCAGATCCATAAGCCTGCTGACAGCGATATCTCCCGGGCCGACTAAGGTACCGTCAACCAGTTCAGCGAGTTCTATTAATTTTATCGACATGGCCATTACCCTTGCTCTCAGTGATCCGAAGCAATTTTTTAAAGTGTAAGCGCAGACACTACCACAACACCGGATATCAGACTTTTCGTTTCATGACAGGCATGTTAACTACTACGCCATCAATACTTTGCTTTTGTAACATACTTTAGCCGCCCTTAGAATAAAAAAAAAGCGGGTAAATCTCTCATGAGAGATTTACCCGCTTTTAACTTCAAATATCAAATCGTAAACAGCGGCCTTAAAAACCGCGTTCAGCGGATAATGGAATCAATAAAAATCAGCCGCCATTAATTTTGTTACGCAGAATACCTGAGGGCTTAAAGGTTACTACCCGCCTGGGCTCAAGCATTAATTCCTTGCCGGTCTGCGGGTTTCTACCCCGTCTGGCCCGCTTTTTCTTGACATTGAATTTACCAAAACCACTTATTAATAAATCATTGCCATTTTCCAGACAGAGCTTGGATATACGCAGGAAAGTCTCCACCGCCTCCGAGGCCTGATATTTGGTAAAATCATGCTCCTCATACACCTTTTGAACAAGATCAGCCTTTGTCAAAGTCATGTCAGTTAATAACCTCCATAAATTGGCTGGACAGCAGTGCCAGCTTTTAACTCAAAGTCATATCAGCAACTTATAATAAATTTAAACAATAAGAGCAACTTGATATATACGAAAATACAAAATCATTTAATGGCACCCGCCATTGAGAATATAGGCAGATACATGGCAATAACCAGGCCACCAATCATACCGCCCAGGAAGACCATCATTAAAGGTTCAATGGCCGCGGTCAAGTTTTCCACCGCCTGATCCACCTCTTCATCATAAAAATCGGCAATCTTCTCCAGCATGACATCCAGCGCTCCGGTGGATTCACCGACATTAATCATCTGTACCACCATGCTGGGAAAAACTCCCGTTTCCTCAAGGGGTTCCGCAATGGCGCGTCCTTCGCTGATGGCATCCGTGACCCGGTATACGGCAATCTCGATCACCTTATTACCGGCGGTTTTACCAACCACGTTTAAAGAGTCTAAAATAGGAACCCCGCTGGAAAGCATGGTTCCCAGGGTGCGGGTGAATTTCGCCACAGCTACCCGCCTGAGCAGAGGGCCGATAATGGGGAATTTCAGCATCATCTTATCAACATTAAGCCGCCCTTTTTCAGTTTTGTAATATTTTTTAAAGGCAATAAAAAGGACCCAGATAATGCCGCCGATGAGCAGAAAATTATGCTTGGCAAAATTACTCATATCAATAACCATCTGAGTGGGGGCCGGCAGGGCGGAGTTGAAATCGGCAAACATCTTCTGGAATACCGGAACAACAAAGATAAGCATAACCGCCATAACCATAAAAGAAATACACAGACATATTACCGGATAGGTCATAGCGCCCTTGACTTTTTTAATCAAAGCCATATTTTTTTCCATATAGGCGGCAAGACGGGAGAGGATGGTATCAAGAATACCACCAACCTCACCGGCATCAATCATGTTACAATAAAGATTATCAAAAACATTAGGATATTTCTTCATGGCCTCGGCAATGGTACTGCCGGTCTCGACATCGTTCTGACATTGTTTTAATATCTTTTTGAAAGTCGGGTTTTCCTGCTGATTGGCCAGAATTTCAAGGCTCTGCACCAGGGGCAGTCCAGCGTCAATCATAGTTGATAATTGACGGGTAAATATAACCACGTCTTTACCGGTCACTTTGGGCTGAAAAAAGGATATATCGGCAAAAATATCCTTGGGCGCCTCCTTGAGCAGAGAGGGGGTAATCCGCATTTTCTTCAGTTGAGACCCGGCCGCGGCCTCAGAAGGTGCCTCTAATTTACCCTTACGCTTTTCTCCATACGAGTTAACGCCCTTGTATATATAAATAGGCATATGTGTCTCCTGATTAACCGACAGTTTTTTGTCTCAAATCCGGCTGATATTCAGCCGCTCAAATAATTTTATATGACTTGTTTATTAAAAACAATAGGCTAGTGTTTTTTTATTATAAAATATGGTAAGAGATTTATTTTCTAATCATTTTTTTGCTGGACTAACGAAACTATGAAATACCAGATAGATTCCGATATGCGTTATTGTCTCACTTGTCATGATGAATACCGGCCGGAGATAACCACCTGCGCCGCCTGCGGCACAACCCTGGTCAGCGGCGCGGAAATGCAGGCCCGGCAAGCGAAGCGCCAGAGTAAGCTCCTGACCAGAAAAGGTGACATCGAACCAGGTGAAGAAATCGTTACGATAATGAAGGCTGGAATTCACGAGGTAAAAAGAATCCAGCAGCTCTTAACCAAGGTGCGCATCGGTTCTATACTCATTGGTGATAAAACCTGCGGCCAGGGGTGCTGCGGTGGTGATATTGAGCTGCGGGTAAGGCCGGAAGAAGCCGCCGAGGCTCTGGCCATCATAGAGGAAGACCTGGCCCGAACCACGGCTCTGCATGAACATACAATCCCGGCTGATTCAGGTTTTAATCCTGAGGATGATGAACATATCTGCCCGGCCTGCGGCACGGCCTTTGCCACCTCAAGCCTAACCTGCCCGGATTGCGGGCTGTGCTTCGCCTGACTAAATTGCTTTTTTATAAAAAATGCTTACTGTTTATGCCAATAAACTGAATCCACACAATGTAAACAAGATATAATCCCAGACCAGGCCCTTTTCTCGAAGTTAGAGGATCTGTCTGCCTGGGCAGCTTAACCAACAAACAAACCATAGGAGAGAAAATGTATAACGAGAGAGTAAGCCCACCCCCGATATCAAGCATCACCCAGGCCAACTCGCAGGCCTCAACAATTTTTCTGGCCAAGGTCTTCAACTGGATGGCAATTGGCCTGGCTCTCACGGGATTTACTGCCTTTATCACTGTTAATTCGCCCACCCTGCTGCGGGTTATATTTGGTAACAGGCTGATATTTTATGGCCTGATGTTTGCCGAGCTTGGGATGGTTTTTTATCTCTCAGCCAGAATCCAGAAGATGTCCGCTCAGGCCGCCACCGGTTTGTTTCTTGCCTATTCAATTCTGAACGGAATTACGTTGTCTGCTATTCTGCTGATCTATACCACAACTTCAGTGGCAGCTACCTTTTTTATCACCGCCGGGATGTTCGGAACCATGTCCGTCTATGGCTTCGTTACCAAGAAGGATCTTACCAGTATGGGATCTTTTTTATTCATGGGGCTGATCGGTATGATCATCGCCTCTGTAATTAATATTTTCCTGGCCAGTTCCATGATGTCATGGGTCATTTCAGCCATAGGAGTAATCGTTTTCACCGGTCTGACCGCCTATGATGTCCAGAAAGTCACCCGGATAGGGGCCTCAGGTATTATGGAACAGGGCGAGGCCGCTATCCGTAAAACGGCAATCATTGGAGCACTGGCCTTGTACCTTGATTTCATCAACCTCTTTATAAGTCTGTTACAGTTCACTGGTAATCGCCGATAAACTGTTATTCTTCGTCTGTCCGGGCAGTCTGCTGTCCACAGCAATCAGGAGAATAACCTGGTATCAATCAACAATCACCAACGGAGCATTACCTTTAACTTATTGTTTATACAACTACTTTAAAAAAAATATCAGTAGCTGGTATTTTTTGATTTAGTTTTTTAGTTAAAAGGTTTATATTAAAAACTTCAGGTGATATTATCAGGGGGAACAATTAAGTTTTAAATAATTTAAGAGGTTATTATCATGAGTATGCCAAAGGTATTAATAATTGACGATGAGGCTACTGTACGAAATGCCATTAGCAAGGCCTTGAAGAATGAGGGCTACAAAATTATATTTGCGGAAAACGGGCAACAGGGGATAGAGCTACTGGAAGCAGAAAAGCCAATTCTGGTTTTCCTGGATTTAAAGATGCCGGTTATGGATGGAACAGCCTTTCTGAAAAAGGTTAGTCCCCGGCATGACGACCCTTACTCCATTGTCATTATAACCGCTCATGGCGAAGACAAGGATATTCAAAAATGTTATAAGCTTGGGGCCGCCAATTTTTTACGCAAGCCCTTGAGCATGACGGAGATATGCAGTCTGGCAAAAAGCTGTGTTGACAAAAAGAATATTGAACGCGAATTAGCCCGGCACCGCGACAATCTTGAGGCTCTGGTCGCCGAGAAAACCGCTAAAATAAAAGAGCAGATGAAGGAGCTTAAGGAGAAGAGCAAGACCCTTAATAGTGCCAATATGTCCCTGAGAATTCTCATCAAACAGTTGAGTGACGCTCAAAATGAAGAGCGAACCGCCAACCTCCCCAATCTGAAGGAGCTGGTGCTGCCCAACAAGGAACAGTTGGAGGCCATTCTCTCCAGCCCCTCCGAACGTTCCTATATTGAAAACATAATGCTCAATCTAAACCGGGTAACCTCAACCTTTTCTAAAAAATTATCACAGATGAATTATGGCTTGAGTCCTAAGGAAATTCAAGTAGCCGACCTTATTCGCATCGGCCTGTCCAATAAAGAATCGGCCTTGCAGATGAACGTCACCAAGAGTACAGTGGAATTCCATCGTGATAATTTACGAAAAAAAATGGGCTTGAATCATAAGAAGAAAAACCTGCGGGCCTTTATCCTGGCCTTAGATGCGACTTTTCAGGAAAAGGCCAACGCTTAACTCTAAAACAGCGAGGCAAAATATGAAAAAGACCCTATTATTATCAGCTCTGGTTTTAGTTCTTTCCGCCGGCTGCGTCACCGACCGGGCCCAAACCGGAGCCATAGGCGGTGCGGCAGGCGGCGCAATTATCGGCCAGGCTATCGGTCATAATACCGGCGGCACCCTGATCGGAGCCGCGGTTGTCAGTCTTCTGGGCTATATGGTCGGTAACGAGATGGACAAGGCCGATAAGGTCAGACTCAATGAAGTTTATGAGACCAGTCCTTCAAATCAAACCACGACCTGGCGCAATCCCGATTCAGGTAATCGATATCAGGTTACTCCGGAGCCGGCCTATAAGAATAACAGCGGTCAATACTGCCGGGAAGCTCAGATTCTTACCACCATTGACGGCAAGGCGGAAAAAACCACAGCCACGGCCTGCCGTGAAAACGGACGCTGGGTAATTCAATAGATGAACGCCCTCTTTCTCCGTGAGGCGATAAGTTCTTTTCTGAAGGAGGATCTGAGTCAGGGGGATATAACCAGCGACGCAATCTTTCAACCCGCCGATATTGGCGAGGCTGTCTTTGTCGCTAAATCTCCCTTGGTGTGCGCTGGAGTTGAGGTAGCGGTTCAGGTATTTAAAACCCTGAACCCGGCCATAAATTGCCGCCCGTTTGCTGTCGATGGCCGGCAAATGGGCGTTGGTGATAACCTGTTAGAGGTCAGCGGCCCGGTACTTGACTTACTAAAAGCTGAGAGGGTGGCCTTAAATCTCTGTCAAAGGTTATGCGGCATAGCAACCCTAACATCATCTTACGTCAAAAAGGTTGCTGACTTACCGGTAAAAATTGTTGATACAAGAAAGACCACCCCCGGCCTGCGCCATCTCGAAAAATACGCCGTTCGAGTTGGAGGCGGGCACAATCACCGTTTCAGCCTTGGAGACGGTATTCTCATCAAAGACAACCACATCGCGGCGGCAGGTTCCATCCAGCAGGCCGTAAAAAGAGTAAAGTCCTTTGCTCCTCATACCCTCAAAATTGAGGTAGAGGCCGAAAATCTGCCCCAGGTACAGGAGGCTGTTGACTGCGGAGTTGATATTATCCTGCTGGACAATATGCCAGTCTCCATGCTGAAGAAAGCGGTAAATATTGTCAAAGGCTCTGCTATATCAGAGGCCTCGGGTGGTATTAATCTTCAGAATCTCCGGGAGACGGCTGAAACTGGGGTGGATATCATTTCCATAGGCGCCCTCACCCACTCCGCCCCGGCCAGCGATATAAGCATGAGAATGCGTTAGATCCGCTTTTTACTCCTCTTTGCCGCATCAACAATAGCCTGTACCATATCCGGGATAGTATAATTTGAGGGTTGAATATCAATATCAATCCCATTTTTGAGCGCTGTCGCCGTGGTCAGCGGGCCTATGGCAGCAGTTTTGATACCGGCCAGGCGCTCGGAGAGATCAGCAGCGGGACAATTCAGCATATAAAGAAAGTTCTGCACCGTTGACGAACTCGTAAAGGTTACCATATCAACCTCTTTTCCGGCAATTAAACGTTGCAATTCTTCCTCCCGGCCCTTGGGCCTGACATTTTTATATACCGGAACTATCTCAATCTCCGCCCCTGCCTGCCGCAGAATATTCGGCAGATCATCACCGGCCTTTGCGGCCCGCGGCAAAAGGAATTTCTTTTTCCCCTGGCCCTGATCCAACAATTCAGCCGCCAGCCCCTGACCGGTAAAATCACCCGTTGGCACCAGATCGGCCCGCAAACCATAGGAGCGTAAATACTCGTCAGTGGCCTTACCCACCGCCGCTATCTTTACTCCTCCCAGGGCTCGGACATCAAGACCAAGCTCAAAGAGACGGCCGCAGAAAAATTTAATGGCGTTAATACTGGTAAAGAGCAGCCAGTCAAAGCCGGTTAACCCCGCAATGGCCTCATCAAGTAATTGCCAGGAATCAGGGGGCTGAAGAGCGATGGTGGCAAATTCAAGGCAGTCTGCCCCCTGTTCCTCCAATAACTCCACTAAATCACTGGCCTGTTCCCTGGTTCTGGTGACCATGATTCTTTGACCAAGGAGCGGTTTATGCTCAAACCAGTTCATGGTCTGCCGCAAGCGCACCACCTCACCCACCACGATTACCGCCGGGGGGGTGATCTTTTCCCGGGCCGCTATTTCCGCCATGGTCTCCAGGGTTCCGGTTATGGTGTGATGACTCGGGGTTGAGGCCCAGCGAATTACCGCAACCGGCGTTTTGGGATCACGGCCATAACGGATAAGACGCTCCATAATCACCGAAAGATTTTTGATCCCCATATAAAACACCAGGGTGCCTACCCCGGTGGCCAGTTTATCCCAGGCTATATTACTGGTCTTCTTGGTTGGATCCTCATGACCGGTAACAAAGGCCACGGTGGCGGTATATTTGCGATGGGTTATTGGAATTCCGGCATAGGTGGCCGCGGCGCTGGCCGCTGTTACCCCCGGCACGGCCTCAAATGGAACTCCAGCCTGAGCAATTTTCTCTAACTCCTCACCGCCCCGGCCAAAAATAAAGGGGTCGCCGCCCTTAAGCCGCACCACTATTTTGCCGCTCAAGGCCCGCTCAACAATCATCTCATTAATCTGCTCCTGGGTGTGAGAATGAACCTTACCG
>JAJRZN010000075.1 GCA_024275235.1 Deltaproteobacteria bacterium | reverse complement strand
CGCCCTGGCTGGAATTTTCCGCCATTTTCTGCCGCCAATGCTGGCCGCGGTATTGTTGACCTTATGCCTGCTGGCGGTCTCCGGCGGTTTCCACCTGGATGGTCTGGCCGACAGCGCCGACGGCCTGTTCAGCGCCCGGCCGAGAGAGCGGATGCTGGAGATCATGCGGGACAGCCATATCGGGGTTATGGGAGTAATTGCCGTTGTTATGGTTATCTTGTTAAAGGTGGCGGCCCTCACCGCCCTTGATGACCGGCGTTTTGTGCTCGCCGCCTTTCTTATGCCGTTGTGCGGCCGCTGTCTGATGATTGTTAATATGGCTGTTTTGCCCTACATCCGCAAGCAGGGAGCTGCCTCATTATTTTACTCTGACCATCATAAACTGCGGCTGCCCGCTCTCGGGGCGCTGCTTCTGCTTTACGCCGCCTCCTGGTATGGCGGCGGCCTGCGGGGGTTGATGTCCATGATTGTCAGTCTGCTGGCCGTTATGCTCTGGGCCTGGTTCTGCCGGGCGCGGATAGGCGGGGCTACGGGTGATATCCTCGGAGCCGGCTGTGAACTGGCAGAGACGGTGATGGCGCTGGGGCTTTAGGAATCAGAGGACAGAAGACAGGGGGCTGAATTTAATTTTCCGGCTCACAGATTAATTACAATTACAAAAAATAAAAAATATCCTGCGGGATGGAGTAATTTAAAGGAGATTTATGATGGATAATCAATTGCTGTTAGCACAGCAGGGTCAGATCAGTGCCGGGATGCGGCAGGTGGCAGAGCGGGAAGGGCTGGAGGCGGAGCTGATTAGAGAACGTATCGCCGCCGGCCAGATTGTCATTCTCAGCGGCCGTCATGGTGAACAGCGGGTGGTGGGAATCGGCAAGGGGCTGCGTACCAAAATTAACGCCTCTATCGGTACATCCAGCGATTTTTGTGATGTTGAGCATGAGAAGCGCAAGGCGGTTATTGCTGAAGAAAACGGCGCCGATACCCTTATGGAACTTTCGGCGGCCGGCAATCTGGATGATATCCGCCGTCAGGTGTTATCCTCGGTCTCCATTCCGGTGGGCAATGTTCCTCTTTATCAGGCCTTTTGTGATACCATCAAAAAACATAAGGATGCCACCCGTTTGGATCCGGAGGCCCTTTTTGATTTGATTGAGCGGCAGTGCGCCGACGGTATGGCCTTTATGGCCGTGCACTGCGGTATTAATATGTTCTCCCTGGAACGGATGCAGAAACAGGGTTATCGTTATGGCGGCCTGTGCTCCAAGGGCGGCACCATGATGATTCAGTGGATGTTGAAGAACAAGCGCGAGAATCCGCTTTATGAACAGTTTGACCGGGTTTGCGCTATTTTAAAAAAATACGATACCGTCCTGAGCCTTGGCAACGGTATCCGGGCCGGGGCCATTCACGACTCAATGGACAGGGCTCAGGTGGCGGAGTTGATCATCAACTGTGAACTGGCGGAACTGGCCCGGGAATCCGGCTGCCAGGCCATGGTTGAGGGGCCGGGGCATGTGCCCTTAGATGAGATTGAGGCCAATATCATTCTGCAGAAAAAGATGTCCCATGATGCCCCCTATTATATGCTGGGGCCTCTGCCCTGTGATTCCGGGGCCGGGCTCGATCATATTACCGCGGCCATCGGTGCCGCTCAATCCTCAATGCATGGTGCCGACCTGATCTGTTATATCACCCCGGCGGAGCATCTCGCTCTGCCCAATGAGGAGGATGTGGCCCTTGGAGTACGAACGGCCCGTCTCGCGGCTCATATCGGTGATGTGGTAAAGTTGAAGGGGCGTGCCGACCTGCGGGATAAACAGTTGAGCAAGGACAGGCGTGATTTCAGGTGGGACAAACAGTTTGAGAATCTCCTCTTTCCTGATCTGGCCAAAGATATTCTGGACTCCCGTAAATCGTCATCCGCCAAGGGCTGTTCAATGTGCGGTGAGTTTTGTGCTTTAAAAAATGCCGCCTCCACCCTGAATACCTATCTTAAAGGGGATAAGGTGAATGACTGAGGCTCCGCCCAGGTTCCTGCCGGGTCATGGTGGTAATATCCGCCAATTGGCCAGGCAGGCCGGGCTGGCGGAGGATGAACTGCTTGATTTTTCCGCTAATATAAACCCCCTGGGGCCGCCCGCTTACAGCCGGCAGCTTATCAGCGCTTCTATCAGCAGCCTGGGCCATTATCCTGATCCGGATTACGAGGAGTTGCGGCAGGCGGCGGCTTCCGCCTGCGGGGGTGAGGTGGCTTGGATTGTGGCGGCCAATGGTTCCAGTGAGCTTATCTATGCCCTGCCCAGAGCCCTGCCGGTGAGGCGGGCGGTTATTCCGGCTCCCTCTTATATTGGCTATGCCGAGGGGATGCGGGCGGCCGGTCTGATTATTGAGGAACCCGAGACCAGGGATGATTTAAGCATTGACTGGCCAGTCCTGGAAGACCTGCTGCGGGACGGTGATCTGCTTTTTCTTGGTCATCCCAATAATCCCAGCGGCCGTCTGCTTGATATGCGGAAATTAGAGGCGGCGGCGAGGCGGTGGCCGGCGGTCTTTTTTGTGGTGGATGAAGCCTTTATCGATTTTGTCGAAAACGGAGTCTCTGCTGTGTCCCTTATCAGACAGGGGCTGGATAATATTATTGTCCTGCGTTCCCTCACCAAATTTTATGCCGTTCCCGGTCTGCGTCTCGGCTATGGAGCTGCCTGCCGGGATATTGCCCGGCTCCTGGAGGGCCAACTGCCGCCCTGGCGGCTTAATACCCTGGCCGCGGCTTTGGGGGCCAGGGTAATTAATGACCGCGACTACGCGGCGGCGAGCCGGAAACTGGTGGCTGAGGAACGCCGTTATCTAACCGGGGAGCTGGCCCTGATGCCGGGCTTAGAGGTCTTGCCGGGGGCGGCTAATTATCTGCTGCTTCGGGTTAGTGTCGCTCAGGGGGCGGCGGCTTTAAGTAAAGGCATGTTACGGCGGGGGATAGCCCTGCGGCTCTGTAATAATTTTTCCGGTCTCAAAAATTATCTGCGCATAGCGGTACGCACCAGAGCGGAGAATGAGCGGCTGCTCGCCGAGTTTTCCCGGCTGTTAGGGGGCAGGAAGAAGGGCCGCGTCCGGAGGCCGACTCCGGCCCTTATGCTGCAGGGGGTTGCCTCTGATGCCGGAAAATCTATTATGACCGCGGCCCTGGCGAGAATATTCCTGGAGGATGGTATTCAGGCGGCCCCCTTCAAATCCCAGAATATGTCCCTGAATTCCTTTGTGACCAACAGCGGCGGCGAGATGGGCCGGGCTCAGGTGGTGCAGGCGCAGGCCTGCCGCTTAGAGCCTGATACCCGGATGAACCCCATACTTTTAAAGCCCTGTTCTCCCGTGGGTAGTCAGGTCATTGTCAACGGCCGGGCCTTAAGTAATATGACGGTGGATGAATATATCGCCTATAAACCCCAGGCCTTTGCCGCGGCTTGCGCGGCCTATGATTCCCTGAGCGCCGAGCATGAGGTGATTCTGCTGGAGGGGGCGGGCAGTCCGGGTGAGGTAAATCTCAAGAGTCATGATATTGTCAATATGAATATGGCTCGTTATGCCGGGGCCCGGGTGCTTATTGTTGGTGATATTGACCGGGGCGGGGTTTTTGCCTCCTTTATCGGTACCATGGCGGTTCTGGAGGAATGGGAACGCCGCCTGGTGGCCGGATTCATCGTTAATCGTTTCCGGGGGCAGGAGTCTCTTCTAACTCCGGCCCTGGAGTACACTAAAGACTATACCGGCTGCGAGGTGTTGGGGGTGGTTCCCTGGCTGGCTGATTTAGGTCTGCCGGAGGAGGATTCGGTGAGTTTCAAGAAGGGCCTCTTTGCTCAGACCCCGCCGTCCGGAGACGAGGGGGTGGAAATCTGCCTCATTGATCTGCCCCATATCTCTAACTTTACCGACTTTGAGGCCCTGCGGCTTGAGCCTGATGTTCAGCTGCGGGTGGTGAGCAAGGTTGAAGATCTTGGCCGGCCCCAGGCGGTGTTGTTGCCGGGGAGTAAAAATGTCTTGAAGGATCTGCAATATCTGCAGCGGAGCGGTATGGCAGAGGCCTTAAGAGGGCTGGCGGCGTCTGGAATTGAGATCGTGGGGATCTGCGGCGGTTTTCAGATGCTGGGCCGGGAGATTGCCGACCCCCATAATATAGAGGCGGGCGGGGTGGTATCCGGCCTGGGGCTTCTGCCGTTGGTGACCGAGTTGGCAGCCGACAAAACTCTCAGGCGGCAGGTGTTTATTCATCGCCCCTCCGGCCTTGAGGTCAGGGGCTATGAAATTCATCACGGCCGGAGTACATCCAGCAGCGGCCCGGTATTCAACCTGCCGCCGGCCAGTACTGCTGATGCCGGGGCCTGTCAGAACTCAATCTGGGGCAGTTATCTGCACGGTATTTTTGACGCTGATCCCTTTCGGCATTGGTTTGTGGAGAATCTGCGCCGCCGCCGGGGGCTGGCCCGGTACGCCGGGCCGCGGCCTGTCTATGACCTGGAGCCGGCCTTTGACCGTCTGGCCGCCGTGGTGCGGCAGGCCCTGGATATGAAACGTATATATCAGCTGTTGGGATTTTAAAGAATGACGCCCGACCTTGCTGTTCTTATCGCGGCCGCCTTCCTCCTTGATCTGCTTCTCGGTGATCCCGCCTGGCTGCCTCATCCGGTGCGGGCTATGGGTTATCTTGCCGGGAGGCTGGAGACCTGGAGCCGGAGAGTTATGCCGGTTCATCTCAAGGCCGCTGGTTTCATTACCGTTATCATGGTGCTGGCCCTGACCTGGGGGTTGACGTATTTCATGCTTGTCTTGGCGGCGGCTGTTCATCCCCTGCTTTTTAGCATCGTCAGCCTTTATCTGCTTTATGCCTCTCTCGCGGCACATGATCTGGCCCGCCATGCCGGACGGGTATCCGCCGCCCTTGAGGCCGGTGATCTGCCCCTTGCCCGGCGGCGGCTGGCCATGATTGTCGGCCGTGATACCGAAGATCTTCCTGCCCCGGCGGTATGTAAGGCCTGTGTGGAGTCAGTGGCTGAGAATATTGTTGACGGCTTTACCGCCCCGTTATTCTGGGCCGTAATATTCGGCCCTCCGGGCGCCATTGTTTATAAGGCGGTGAATACCATGGATTCCATGTTCGGTTATAAAAATGAACGTTACCGGCAGTTTGGTTTCGCCGCCGCCCGTCTGGATGATCTGGCCAATTTTATCCCGGCCCGCTTGAGTGCCCTGCTGCTAATGGCGGCGTCTCTGATCGGGGGCTGTAACGCCGCCGGGGCCTGGCGGATATGGCGGCGGGATCATGGCTGTCATGCCAGCCCCAATTCCGGCCACTCCGAGGCGGCGGCGGCCGGAGCCCTGGGGCTGCAATTAGGGGGCGCGAGCCGTTATTTCGGCCGGGTAGTGGTAAAACCCCTTATCGGCGACGCAATTGAGGACTGCCAACCCCGGCATATCAGAGCCGTTATCCGGCTGATGTATATTACGGCTGTTATTGCCGTGCTGCTGGCGGTGTCTGTCTGTCTGTGGCGGTAAATTAATGGCGTCGTAAAAAGTCTCATCCCGCTGTTGTGGCGGTTCGGGGCATAAATATCACCGGAATCTGTTATCGGAACGTTTTTTGCTGATTTCTTTATTACTGGCCCGCAGCCATCCGGAAGTGCTATCCCGCACGGCATCAAATTTTTCTATGTATGGCTTGATATCCAATAAAGGTGTTTCGTCAAGTATATCAATGTCTTCTACAAAGATTTTATTCCCTTTAATCCTTTTTAATTTAACAATGGATATACCAATATGATTTGGCCGCAACGGAGAGCGGGTAGCAAATACACCCCTTGTCTGTTTGTCCATAAAGGGTGTTACGAGAAGCTCGGTTCGTGTCGCCTTGTGAAAACTATATAAAAGGTAAATATGGCTGAAACCTTCAATATCCCGCAGGCCGTCAATATATCTTTCATCCATATCTATGTACCCCTCAACTCCTGATGCCCCTTTCGGCTGAATTGGCATATCCTCAATTGAGTCATAGGGCGAATGTATTATCCCTATCGATTTTATTTCATGCATTATTTCACGCCCTGTTTTATTGTAAAGCGAATATAATATATTAATTTTCCGATTTGTAACTTCTCGTAAATTCGGCTTTTCGACAGGTAATAGTCTGAAGTACAAATGCCTCAGGGGAGGGAACTGCCGCACGTGATTAAGTTCCCCGGCATTCCAAACATATAAGTGGGGAACTCAATCACGCTCATTAAGGTATTCATGTAATGCTTACCTGTTTTTTATCTGCCGCATCTGCCCTGCCGGCCATTGCCCATGCCGCCGCCTCTGCCCATGCCGCGTCCTGAACCGCCCTGTCGCCGGCAGCCATTTGCGGAAGAACCTCTATTCATACCGCCGCCATTGCCCATGCCATTGCCTCTGCCCATGCCGCGTCCTGAACCGCCTAATCGCCGGCAGCCATTTGTTGAAGAAACTTCATTCCTGTTGTTCATTGTTTGACCTCCTGAGTTAGTGTTAGTTGAAAAATTACCCTGGTTAAATTGCTGTACAGCAGATTTGACCGAGGTTTCTGGTAAACCTTCATAAATTTTAATCCCGGCCGCCCGCAGAACTTCTTCAGCCTTGGGGCCCACGCGGCCGGTTAAAACGGCGGCCGCCCCGTTGTCCGCTACGAGTTGTGCCGCGCCGATACCCGCCCCCTGGCTGGCGTTGGCGGCGCTGTTTTCCATGGCCTGCAGGGCCATTGATTCGGGATCAATGAAAATCAACCACGGAGCCCGTCCAAACGCTGTATTGGTTGATGATTCCAGATTAGAGCCGTTTGCCGTTATGCAGAGTTTCATAATGATCTCCTTTGCTGATATTGCCCTGTTATGGGGGATGGTGCATTGATAAGCTGGTTATTTTCAAAGAGAGATAATGATAAAAACCACGCTTTGTTTTATGCATATGCACATAATAAGAACGGGCTGTAATCTTGTCAAGTTTTTTTTTGAGGGTGGAATTAATGGCTGGCCGTTTTGCTGGTAACTGTTTTTAAGATAGTTAATTATTGCGGTGGATTGTGATAACAGCTATCATCTGAAAACAGGCAGTTTCTATCTTAATAAATCGTGGAGGTGGTCATGGGGCAAAATGAATTTCAGATAAGCGGCATTGAGGCCATGGAGATTCTTGATTCCAGGGGTAATCCCACACTGAGGGTGTTTCTGGAGCTGAAAGGCGGGGTGCGGGTCAGCGCCTCGGTGCCCTCGGGGGCCAGTACCGGGGAGAATGAGGCCCTGGAGCTGCGGGATAATGATCCAGACCGTTACGGCGGCAAAGGGGGGCTGGAGGCAGTGGCCAGGGTGGAGGGGATTATCGCCCCGGCTCTTCTGGGGCAGGATGTCCGCCGCCAGGCGCTGCTTGACCGTATGATGATTGATTTAGACGGCACCGAGACCAAGGCCCGTCTCGGGGCCAATGCCGTATTAGGGGTATCCATGGCCGCGGCCAGGGCCGGGGCCGAGGTCAGCGGGCTGCCGCTTTACAAGTATCTTGGCGGCGCCATGGCCCGCCGGCTGCCGGTGCCCTGTATGAATATATTAAACGGCGGGGCTCATGCCGATAACAGTATTGATATTCAGGAATTCATGGCCGTGCCTCTCGGGGCCCCGTCATTTACCGAAGGTCTGCGATATGTGGCTGAGACCTTTCATGTTTTGAAGGGCATACTTAAGGGGAGAAAACTGGCCACCAGCGTTGGTGATGAGGGTGGTTTCGCCCCGGATCTGCCTGATAACGAGGCGGCCATGGAGTTGATTGTTGAGGCCATCCGGCAGGCGGGTTATCGGCCCGGCGTTGATATTGCCATTGCCCTGGATTCAGCAGCCAGCTCCTTTGTTACCAAAAACGGTGATTATGACCTTAAATGGTCGGGGGCCGGGATTAAGGATACGGCCGGGATTATTGATCTGGCCGCGGACTGGCTCCAGAGGTATCCCATCGTCCTCTGGGAGGATCCGCTGGCCGAAGAGGACTGGGCGGGGTTTACGGCCTTTACCAGACGATTTGGTAATAAAATTGAGGTGGTTGGCGATGATATCTTTGTCACCAATACCCGTTATATTAAACGGGGCATTACCGAATCCAGCGCCAACGCCGTGTTGATTAAACTGAATCAGATTGGTACGGTTACCGAGGCGGCGGATGCGGTGCGGATGTGCCGGGCGGCCGGCTGGCGGGCCTTTTTATCGCATCGCTCCGGGGAGACGGAGGATGCCTTTCTGGCCGACTTCGCGGTGGCCATGGACTGCGGTCATCTGAAGAGCGGCTCGGCCAGCCGCAGTGAACGGCTGGCTAAATACAACCGTCTGCTGGAGATCGAACGGGAACTGGGAGCGGCGGCGGAATACTATTGGTAATGTCTTGAGAGGGGTTTGCTTCGTGATTTTTATCAAAGGGAATTGCCAGTTTTGGCGGTTCCCTTTTTTTATTTGACCTGTGATGCCATTTATGCGTTTAATAAATAAGATGGCTTGAAAATTTGCCCAAAAAATCATCAGGAGGCAGAAAAATGAGTGAATCAGAGACGGGCGGCACAAAAATGAACAAAGATGTTATTTATCAGAATGTCAAGACCACCCCGATAAGAGTTAAAGTGATATTGGTGGATGGCACAAAAATAGAGGGCCATTTTCATCAGCCTCACAGCCTGCGCCTTACTGATATGCTGAATCGAAACACTCAGGACAGCCCTTTTTTAGCCGTCACCGATGCCAATATTGTCTTTGCTGACGGAGAGCACGCGGAATATAAATTTTTCACCGTTAACCGGGCCATGATTCTCTGCTGTTTTCCCGTTGAGGAGGAGATCGTGCGGGGGTTCTGACAGGAGTGCAAACCGTTTATGGTATATGGCAGTTTTGAGGGTTATGTTTATGCCTGTCCGCTTCAATTCCAACTCGATAATATGCGAGAGCGCAACAGCGGAAGTTGTCACAAAAGATGTGAGTATAAAAGGTCGTCGAGCAAATGGGTTTAAAAGAAGATTTACCGCTGCTCTTTTGCCCAATGCCGACAGTATGCTTTTTGTTTATATTAATCAAACATATTTTTGATGACTACCTCATTAAGGCTGAGCTGTCCTGGGCGTGGCCACGCATCTTCCGTGCCTTTTCCAATTGCCACAAACATAGCATCCCCTTGTTCTATTCCCTCTGGTGCCATAACGCCCTTTTCTGGTAATAATCCCGACACAAATGTCAGACCGTCTGATCTTGAATACAGACCTGTAGACTCACGGTGCAATTGCATTAACCCGCTCCCGCTAATCGAAGTATTGCTATATTATGTTTAGAGATGAATACGGTGAGAACGAAATTCCACGGTATAACTTTACGGATTTTCTATAAGTTTGCGTCATGACATAATCATCAGTAGCAGGGGCTCTGAGTTTACAGAAGAAATAAATATAGCTGGACAACAGATAAAAAGATCGTTTTATGGACAGGGGTCCCCCCCCTTCTGTCTTGGCTCTCCTCTGTATGCCCGTCCGCCCTATCTTAGTTACCCTTGACAATTGACAAAGCTGGCCTATTTTATTGGCGTAATTTATAGTGCGCGGCCCGCGGGCGGCGCGTGCCGATTGATATTTTCTTTTTGGGAGATTGTAATGACAATTGATGTTCAGGAGCTTAACGAACAGGTGGGCAGGGAAAGCGCCCTGCTGGATCTGGTACGCCGTGAGATCGCCAAGGTGATTGTCGGTCAGAACGCCATGGTGGAAAGGCTGCTCACCGCCCTGTTGTGTAACAGTCATGTCCTGCTGGAGGGGGTGCCGGGGCTGGCCAAGACCAAGGCGGTACAGACCATGGCTCAGGTCATGCAGGTTAGTTTCCAGCGTCTGCAGTTTACCCCGGATCTCCTGCCGGGTGATCTCATCGGCACCCTGATTTATAATCCCAAGAGCGGCGAATTCACCACCCGCAAGGGGCCGATTTTCGCCAATATTGTTCTGGCCGATGAAATTAACCGGGCTCCGGCCAAGGTGCAGAGCGCCCTTCTCGAGGCCATGGAGGAGGGGCAGGTAACCATTGGTGATCATAGCTACCCGCTGCCCGCTCCCTTCATGGTGCTGGCCACCCAGAACCCCATTGAGCAGGAGGGCACTTATCCCCTGCCTGAGGCCCAGATGGATCGTTTCATGTTGAAGTTGAAGATTGATTATCCGGATAAGGTTCAGGAAAAACAGATATTGCGTCTTATGGCCGGCGGTGAGGAGCCGGTGGCGGTTAATCCGCTTTTGGGGATGGAAGATATCTCCCGTCTGCGGGAGCTTACCGCCTCTATTTATCTTGATGAGAAAGTTGAGGATTATATTGTTGATCTCATCAGTGCCAGCCGCCGGCCGGCTGATTATGGCCTCGAACTGGATAATATGCTCCAGTACGGGGCCTCGCCGCGGGCGACTATCTTCCTGGCCCAGGCGGCCAAGGCCACGGCGCTTCTCGCCGGACGCGGTTATGTAACGCCCCAGGATGTCAAAACCGTGGGTCTTGATGTCCTGCGTCACCGGCTGGCCATTACCTATGAGGCCGAGGCCGAGGAGATTACCCCGGAGGATATTATCGGCCGTATCTTTGATACCGTTGCCGTGCCATGATTCCCAGGGAGCTGGCCCATAAAATCAGGTATATCCAGATTGTTACCAGCCGGGTGGTTAACAATGTTCTGGCCGGGGAGTACAGCTCTGTTTTTAAGGGCCGGGGAATGGAATTTGACGAGGTGCGGGAATATCAGCCTGGTGATGAAATTCGCACTATTGACTGGAATGTTACGGCCCGTACCGGCCGCCCCTTTGTTAAACGCTACACCGAGGAACGAGAGTTATCCGTTCTTTTTGTGGTGGATATCTCCGCCTCCGGGGGCATTGGCAGCACCGGGCGGACGAAGAGCGAGGTGGCGGCGGAAATCTGTTCACTGCTCGCCTTTTCGGCCATCAAAAATAACGATAAGGTGGGGCTTCTGCTCTTCTCCGAGGGGATTGAACTCTTTATACCGCCTAAAAAGGGCACCTCTCATGTCCTGCGGATTATCCGGGAAGTTCTCTATTATAAACCGCGGGGCCGGGGTACTGATATCGCCCAGGCCCTGGAGTATACGGGCCGGGTGATGCGGCGGCAGGGAGTTATTTTCCTGATCTCCGATTTTCTGGCCCCTGATTTTTCGCGGCCCCTGGGACTGCTGGCCCGGCGTCATGATATGATCGCGGTTTCGGTAAACGACCAGCGGGAATTAGAGCTGCCGCCGCTTGGATTAATCACCCTGACTGATGCCGAGACCGGCGCCCGGATGTTAGTGGATACCTCTGATTCCCAGTTCAGAAAGCAATATGCCCGGCAGACCGCGGCCCGGCGTCAGGCCCTTGACCGCCTTTTCAGCTCCAGGGCGGTGGATCATATTCCCCTGGTGCTGCGGCCGGCTGGTCAGGTTAAAGGCGGAGTGCAATATGTTGATGAGCTGGTGCGTTTTTTTAAGAGCCGGGAATCAAGAAGATAAGTCGATGAAATACTGGAAGCCGTTTATTAAAATAATATTTCTGTCTCTGTTGCTGCTTGGCTCCGGCTGTCAGAGGCAGTCGGGTAAGTCTGTTCCAGCGGTCAAGGCCGGGCCGGAGGTAATTAAGCATTATCAGAAGGGGCCGGTGGAGCTGACCCTGGAGGTTGATCACCGGCGGATTAACGCGGCCCAGTTTTTTCATCTCACCTTGCGGGTAGAGGGGCCGGAAAATTACGCCTTTGAGCTGCCGGGGCCGGACACCAAGATGGATGGTTTCAGCAGTGCCGGTGGTAAGCTGAATCGCCCGATATTAGTGGGTAAAAACCGAATCTCCCAGAGCCAGACCTATATCCTGGAGCCTTCGGGGCCCGGTGAATTTAAATTGCCGCCTCTTAAGGTTCTGGCCTGGAATGCCAATAAAGATAAGACCAAGGCCCTGGAATTAGTGAGTGGTGAGATTCCTTTAAGTGTGGAGTCTCTTTTTGGTCCGGATAAAAAGGGGGCTCTGGCCGATATCGAGCCGCCTGTGCGTCAACCCCTTAACTGGCAGCTCTGGACGGCAGCCGGGGGCGGTGCGGTTCTGCTGCTGGCTCTGCTTGTCTGGCTGTGGCGGCGGCGAAAGCCGGCAGCTCCGCCCCTGCCGCCGCCCCTGCCGCCGGCCGAACTGGCGCGGCGCGAGTTACAGCGGCTTTTAGAACGCCAACTGCCGGAACATGGGCAGATAAAGGAGTTCTATGGCGCTCTTTCCGCCATTATCCGCCAATATCTGGAGCGTAATTTTGCTATCAGGGCCCCGGAATTGACCACCGAGGAATTCTTGGCTGAATTGGGGCGCCGTCCACGGGAGGGTAGTGCTATAGCTGGTTATAAGGGGTTAAGGCAGGAACATCGGCATTTGCTGCGTGATTTTTTGATTCATTGTGATCTGGTTAAATTTGCCCGCCACCAGCCGGAGGTAGATGATATTGAGATGGCAGTTACCATCTGCCGGCGTTTTATTGATGAGACCGACGGCCCTGACAGCGGGGGCGGTGATGAGAAGTTGCCGGCTCTGGAGTATAAGTCATGAGATTCGCTGATCCCCTGGCCCTGGTGCTGCTTCTCTTCCTGCCGTTTATTCTCTATCTGCGGTTTCGGAACCGGGGCCCGGCCCTGACGTTTTCCAGCTTGAGTCTGGTACCGGCTCATCTTGGCTGGCGTTGCCGTCTGCACCGGCTGCCTCTTTTTCTGCGGCTTATTGCCCTGGCCCTGTTGATTATTGCCCTGGCCCGGCCCCAGAGCGGCATGGAGAATATCCGCGAGGTCAATAAGGGGGTCGCCATGGAAATAGTGCTGGATCGTTCCGGCAGCATGGGACAGGAGATGGATTTTAACGGCCGCAAAATGACCCGTTTGTCAGTGGTGAAAAAGGTGTTTTCTGAATTTGTCAACGGCGGCGGTTCATTACCCGGCCGTCCCAATGATCTCATTGGTATGATTACCTTTGCCCGCTATGCTGACACTATCTGTCCCCTGACCCTGGCCCGGGGGCCGCTGCGTGATTTTTTAGACAGTATTAAGGTGGTGCCGCCGAGGAGCCCCGAGAATCGTACCGCCATTGGCGATGCCATTGCCCTGGCCGCCGCTCGTCTGCACATGGCAGAGGAGACCATGGCCCGTGAGACCGGTACCGCGGCCCGGGATTATAAGATTAAAAGCAAAATTATTATCCTGATGACCGATGGCGCCAATAACGCCGGCCGTTATACGCCGGAGGCGGCTGCCGCTCTCGCTGAAAAATGGGGAATTAAGATATATGCCATCGGGGTTGGCGGTAATGATGTGGTCAAGGTGCGGACCCTTTTCGGTACCCAGATGATCAGAACCGGTAATGGCGTGGATCGCAAACTGTTAGCCGCCATTGCCGCGCAGACCGGGGGAATTTTCAAGATGGCGGGGGATGGCAGGGCTCTGCAGGATGTCTATAAGCAGATTGATAAACTGGAAAAAAGCAAGGTGGAAAGTATTCGATTCCTGAATTATAAGGAACATTATTTTTATTTTGCCCTGAGCGCCCTGCTGCTTCTGTTAGTGGAAACAGCTTTAAGATGTACTGTATTCAGGAGAATACCATAAGATGGCTATGCATCTTTACCATATAAATATGCTCTATCTTCTCTGGCTGTTGCCGCTGCCCGCGGCTCTGTTTATCTACGCGGCCCGTAAGCGGCGGCAGGCGCTAAAGGCTTTGGCGTTAAGCGGCGGAGATGAAGCGGCGGCCGGCAGCCGGTCCTGGTGGCGGCCGGTGCTGGTAATAACTGGGCTGGTCTTTTTGATTATTGCCCTGGCCCGTCCGGCCTGGAACCGCAAAAATGTGGTTATCAAGCGCAGCGGCCGGGATGTGGTCTTTATGCTCGATGTCTCCCGCAGTATGCTGGCTGAAGATCTGCGGCCCAATCGTCTGACCCAGGCCAAGATGGCCATCAAAGACACCATTGCCTCTTTGAACGGTGACCGGGTCGCCCTGGTTACCTTTGCCGGGAACGCGGTGATTAAATGTCCCCTGACTCTGGATTACGGCTTTTTCCGGCTGGCTCTGGATAATATTACCGGCCCTGATGCCGTTTCCCGCGGCGGCACCAAGCTTGGCGACGCCCTGCGTACTGTGCTGAATCAGGTCTTTGACGATCAGGCCAAACAGTATAAGGATATAATTTTGCTCACCGATGGCGGCGATCATGGCAGCTTCCCGGTGGAGGCCGCCAAAAAGGCGGGGGAGATGGGGATAAGACTGATTATTGTGGGGCTTGGCAATGATAAGGAGGGCAGCCGTATTCCCGTTCTTGACGCCCAGGGCCGCAAGAGTTTTTTGAAATACAAGGGCCGTGAGGTCTGGAGCAAACTTGACGCCGGTATTTTACGGCGTATGGCCATGGCCACACCCGGCGGTCTTTATCTTCCCGTGGCTACCGGCACCATTAATCTGGGGCAGGTTTATCGCCAGATAATGGCCCGTTCTGCCAAAAAAGAGCTGTCCAGCCGCACTCATCGGCAGTATGAGGAGAAATTTCAGATATTTTTGGGCGCGGCCTTGTTTTGTCTGCTGTTGGAGATACTTGTTGCCGGCCGGGGGCGGATTCCGGAAAATACCGGCAGTGCCGGGGCCGTTAAAGCCGGTATTGTTGGTTTTTTCCTGCTCCTTGTGCCGGTTACGGCGGCGCGGGCGCAGTCCGCTTCTTCTCTGATTAAAGAGGGGAACGCGGTTTATAAACAGGGCAAGTTTAAAGCGGCCGGGGAAAAATATCAGCAGGCCCTGAAAAAGGCCCCTGATTCGCCATACGTGTACTTTGATCTTGGTGATACCCTTTATAAACTGGGGAATTTTAAAGCTGCCATGGCGGCTTATGAACAGGCCATTGCCCGCAGTCGTAAGCGTGAATTTCAGGCCGCCGGGAGATTTAATCAGGGTAATGCCGCTCTGCGTCAGGCGGAAGAGATTGTTAAAAAGAACCCGGAGACGGCTTTGCGGGGGATGGCCGGAAGTATGAGCTATTACAGGCAGGCGATGGCCCTTGAGCCCGGTCTTGATAAGGCGGCGCGGAATATTGAGGTAGTTAAAGATAAGATTAAGGCGGTAAAAAAGTTTCTGGCCCGTCAACAGGAGGCGGCCAGGGAGGCCCGGCAGGCTCGGAAAAAGATGGCCCGGAAACTGGATAAAATGAGTAAAAAACAGGCCGCTCTGGCCGCCGGGAATCGTAAGCAGGCCGCTAAATCCGGTAAAGGTAAAGGGGCTGCCGGAGAAAAACAGAAGAAATTAAATAATGAGACCCGGCGGTTGGCGGATAAATTAGCCAAACAGCAGGCCGCGCGCCGGGACAATAATGGGGCCAGGGCCGCTAAAGATCTGCGGCAGGCCATGGAGAGTCAGAAAAAGTCCCTGAAAAATTTAGAGCATAAACAACCGGGGAAAGCGGCTGCCAATCAGGAGAAGGCCGCGGCTAAATTACGGCAGGCCATGGCCGATTTATTGGCCAAAAAGCCGCCGCAAACCAAGCCCAATAAAAATGGCAGCGGTAATAAAAAAAATATTAAGCGGGATAATACCATGGCGGGCAGCCATAATCGTAAAAGTGCCGTAAAAAAGGCCGCTGAAGCCGGAAAGAAAAAAGAGGCCGCGGCCAATAAGGATGTTAAAAACAAGCAGGCTAAGCCCAATAAGCCCCCTGTTAACGGCGTTCAGAATAATAACGACCAGACTGCCAGGGATATTTTACAGCAGGAGAGGCAGAATGATCTGCGCCGTCAGGTGAGAAAAAGAAGTGAATATGAAGCGGTTGATAAAGACTGGTAGGCATCTTCCGGCTGTTATCAGGTGGCAGCTGCCACTTTTGATACTGACGGCCTTCTTTGCCCTCTGGGCCGGAAGGGTATTGGCGGCGG
Source organism: Deltaproteobacteria bacterium (assembly GCA_024275235.1). Lineage (GTDB taxonomy): Bacteria > Desulfobacterota > Desulfobulbia > Desulfobulbales > VMSU01 > JAADIV01. The sequence goes on along the minus strand of JAJRZN010000075.1, from coordinate 14,884 downwards.
ATATCAGCGTCAATGCCGTGGTGGATCAGCAGCATGTCTCTGTGGGTGAGGGGCTGATGCTGCAGATTCAGGTGGATGGCAATGACTCTCCAGGGGCCCCGGATCTCTCCGCTCTCAGCGATTTTAAGGTTGAATCCCTGGGCGGTCAGCAGAACAGTTCCTCCTCCATATCCTTTATCAACGGCCAGATATCCAAGGTGAGTCATGAGGGGTATGTTTTTAACTACAGGTTAACGCCCCGCAGGGCCGGCCAGTTGACTATTCCGGCTCTTAAACTTAGAATTGCCGGACGGGATTATTTTACCGCCCCCATTGATATTCTGGCAATGCCGCCTCGTGAGCTGCGGGATTTTAAATTACGTCTCCATTTAGAGAAAAATACCTGCTATGTGGGTGAGCCGGTGCGGCTCACCCTTACCTGGTATATCGGCAGGGACGTTAAGGGCTTTAATTTCAACCTGCCTTTTTTGCGTAATGACAAGTTAAAGGTTCGGGCTGATTCCGCCGCTTCCACCCCGGTAAATAAAGCTAATATTATCAATCTGACCCTGGACGGCGGTCTGGAGGTGGCGGCCCGGAAGGGGACAGGTCTTCTGGAGGGCCGAAGTTTCACTACCTTGAGCTTCAGTCTGGTATTGATTCCCAGGCAGGCGGGTACTATCAGGCTGGCTCAGGCTACCGTATCGGCTAAGACCCTGGCTCCCCAGGCCCGCAGCCGCTCATTTTCGCCATTTTTTAATGATGATTTTTTTGGCAGGTCATTGTATCAAAGCGTGGTGGTACCCGGCAACAGCCTGGAGTTGATTGTAAAGCCCCTGCCCACAGCGGGCCGTCCCGCTGATTTCAATGGTTTGGTGGGCAATTACTCTCTGCTGGTTCTGGCCGTGCCCCGCAAGGTACGAGTGGGCGATCCCATTACCCTCACCATTCAGGTGGCCGGCCCTTACGCCGATTATGTCCATCTGCCTTCCCTGCGCGCTCAGCTGCCGGCGCGGGATTTTAAGGTACCCGTTGAGATGGCTGCCGGTGAAGGGCAGGGGCCGCTGAAGACCTTTACCCAGACCGTGCGGGTTCGCCACCCAGGGGTGACCAGTATTCCGCCTTTGTCGTTAACCTTTTTTAATCCCGCAACCGGCCGCTATGAAACGGCCCACTCTAAACCGGTGCCGTTGCAGGTAAGCGCCAACCGGGTGGTGACGGCCGCTGACGCCCAGGGCTTAGGGCCGGTGATCAGCGCTAAACAGGGTATTAAAGAGGCCGGCGGCGGTATAAATTATAATTATGATACCGTTGACGCCCTGGTTAACGAGGAGAAGGCCGCCGCCGGGGTTCCCGGCCGGTTTGTGGTTGGGGCTGTTGTCGGTCTGCCGCCGCTCTTTTATCTGCTGGTTTTATTGATAATGGCACTTCGCTGTCGTTGGCCGGCTTTTAATTCCCGGCGGGCGGCCCGTAACGCCTATCAGATGCTGCGTAAGGAGCTGCGGGAGATAAAACCCCTTGATGTAAAGGGGTATGAGCGTTTGAGCAAGGCCTTAACCCGTTATTTGAGGCTGAAATTAAATCTTAAACAGGCATTGCTTACTAATGCAGATATCAGAGAAGCCCTCTATAGACGGGGGGTTGGGGACGAAGAAGTTAAACGGATGTTAGAGGTGCTGAAAAAATGTGAGGCCGGGGTCTACGCCGGTTCGGCCGCCCCGGTGAAGCTTGAGAACCTGTTAGCCATGGCCGGTGAGGCGGCCCGGAAAATTGATTCAGGCAGCCGTCAGGCGGGAGGGAAAAGAAATGAGAATTAAGCCGCTGTTCCCCCGCCTTTCGTTAAGATTATATATTCCCTTCTTTCTTATCACCGCTCTGCTGCTGGTCTCTTTGTCTCCGAGCCTGACTCTGGCGGGCCCCCGGGGGCTGACTCATAAAGAGGCCTTGGCGTTGTTCAGGGAGGCCAATAAAATTTTTCGTCAGGCCGGCAAGGTGGGAGACGGGCCGGAGGCGGCGGAGTTATATAATAAGGCCCTGCTGCGCTATGAGCGTTTAAGGCGGAGTGGAATTCATAATGCTAAATTATATTATAATATAGGTAATACCTGGTTCCGGCTCCATGATATGGGAAGGGCCATCTTAAATTATCGGCGGGCCCAGCGTTATATCGCTGATGACGAGAATCTGGCTCAGAACCTGGCTTTTGTCAAAAGTCTGCAGCCGGACAAGATTGTGCCCCGGCAGCGGAGTGAGATATTAAAGACTTTATTCTTCTGGCATTACGATCTGCCGCTTAATATCCGCTGGTGGCTGTTTGCCGTCGCCTGGCTGTTGTTGTGGGTTATGCTGTTTTTTCGTCTGCGGCGGCGGAGCCGGATCGGGCTTGGTTTTTTATGGCCCCTGGTACCGGCTTTGCTTCTCGGTGGTTCTCTATTGGTAAGTTATCGGTATCCCCCGGCTCCGGCCGGGGTGCTTACCGCGAAAGAGGTGGTGGCGAGAAAGGGCGACGGTCTCATTTATAAGCCAAGTTTTACCGCTCCGCTCCATGCCGGTCTCGAATTCCGCCTTCTGGAGCGCCGGGGCGGCTGGCTGCACATCCGGTTGATTAACGGTCAGGAATGCTGGATTCCGGCGCTCAGCGCGGAGATGATTTAGCACTGAACTCCGGCTCTGGGTGGATAATCAATTTTTGTTTTCATTGTTATGGTAAAAGGTAGTGGTATCCGGTTATAGTTTTGCACTAAGCCGGGTTTGTGGTTTTAAACGCATGCAACAGGGCGTTCATGGAGTGCCTGCATGCTTACGATCAGTCCTTAACCGGATATTAACATTACCAGATAAAAGGAGAATATATGCTGACCGCGAAAGACATTATGACAACGGATGTGATTTCTGTACCGCCGGACATGCCGGTGGAAAAGCTGGCAGCCCTGTTCTTTGAACATAAGATCGGTGGCGCGCCGGTTATGGAGGACGGAAAATTACTGGGGGTGGTGACTGAGAGTGATCTCATTGATCAGAACAAAAATCTCCATATTCCCACGGTGATTAATATCCTTGACGCTGTATTTGTCCTTGGCAATCCTAATAAAATGGATCAGGAGTTTAAAAAAATGGCGGGCCGCACGGTGCGGGATATTTTTTCCAGACATTCCGTGACGGTCAGTGAGGATACACCGCTTAATGAAATGGCCACTCTTATGGCGGAAAAGCATGTGCATACCCTGCCGGTGGTTACGGCTGGCAGGCTGGTCGGTGTTGTGGGAAAATCTGATTTGATTAAGTCCATAATTATGAAACGGTAAGGAACCACTGAAGAAATTACGTAATGATAACGAGATCAGATATGATTATTTATGCCCCGGCGCTGCGCCTTGAGCCGGAGCGGATCAACTACGGGTACTTCCAAAAGGCTCTGTCCCGACTGGAAACTGCCATATAATTAACCCCTCCCCTGAGATTTTTTCAAGATATATTAATTGATACGGGTGAAGTAATATGTAATTCTGTCTTTCCGGGAATGCGGATAGCTGTGTCCGTGTTCCCGGAAAGGCCCGGTCTCTCTTCTTTGTCCATAGATTTTTCATTAAGCTCATAAAAATACCCTTTTCTTTATTTTTCATTTATAAAATAACAGCTTATCCGCTTTTGTTTAATGTGAAAAAGTATGATTTAATCTTTTCTTTATGAAACGGTATGCTTGTTGCTTGTTAAAAGCTGCAGGTGATCCAGTGATATGACCAACATCATTTCGTATTGACTTTTTTAATCATGTGGAGAATAAAGACTAAACTGGTATTTTCTTTAAAGATTAAATTAGTTTTGAACCATACGAAATTGAGAGGATCAAAAAATGAAAAGTTTGAGGGTAAGGAGACGGCTTTTGCCGAATTACAAGAAGATTTATGCCGCTTTGGCAATCTGTCTGACTATAACCGCGGTACAGGGAGTTAGAGCGGCGGAAACCGGGCCGGTTGATTCCGCCCAGCAGCAGTTTCTTGACGCCATGAAAAAACGCGCTGAGGATAAGCTCTATGACGCGGCGGCGGATTTTCATAATATTCTTACCAACCACCCTTTGCTGCAGCGCGCCCGGCTGGAACTCGCGGTAACTTATTATCGTCTGTATGATTATGACAAGGCCCGTAAACTGGCTCAAAAGGTTCTTGACGATCCCAAAACTCCGCCCAACGTGCGGGTAACTATTCTTGCATTTATGGCGCAGATTAAAAAGGATGCCGAGGGCATGAAGCCGGGGCATACCTGGAAGCCGTCGATTGCCATTGGCTGGATGCATGATTCCAATATTAATGTCGGGCCGAGTTCCAATATGGTGAATATTGGTAATACTCAGCTCCAGGTGACTCCTGGCTCTATGCCCAAAAGTGATCAGGCCACGATTCTTTCGGCAAATCTCGCCCATCGCTATGAGACCGGCAAGACCGTCCGCTTCGGCCAGAAAAACGCCTCTTTTCTGTGGCAGGACAACCTCAGCCTCTACCGGCGTGACTATTACAGTGAAAACGCCGATGATCTTGATGTAATCAGTTTCAGCACCGGCCCGGCATTTGTCGCGATGAAAGACTGGCGGGCCAACCTCGCGGCCCAGGTCAGCTATATCCGGCTTGGCAACAGGGATCTGGCCTGGTTTACCTCCCTGCTGCCGAGTTATACCAAGCAGTTTGCCAACGGGGCCTATCAGTTAAGTCTGGATGGTGATTATACCTTCAGGATTTATAAGCGGGATATGGATAAGGGGCGGAACAGCAACTATCTTTCCGGGCAGCTTTCAATCGGCCGCACTTTTGTCAGGGCCAGAGTTGAATTGCTGGCCGGGGTGCGTCTGTTCAGGGAAACCGCGGATGACACCATATACACCGATACCGGCCGGGACTTTTACGCCAGTATCAGCTGGCGGGCCTGGACCAACGGCGCGCTTTACGGCCGGATAAATGACACGCATTACAGTTATGACGGCAAGGAGGCCCTGTTTAACCGATCCCGTCAGGAAAGAACACGTATGTACACCTTGGGGGTAAGTCATACCTTTAAATATAAGTGGTTGAAGGACTGGGCTCTGAGCGGCAACTATGTCCGTACCGAAAATAACTCAAATATTGATCTGTATGAATACACCAGAGAGCAGACCTCGGTTATGCTGAACAAGACGTTCTAACCGCGGCAGGCGGGGCGCTTCCGGTGCAAAAAGAGAAAAGAGGAGTATGGTGATGAAAAAGATGAAATATGCAAAAATCGCGTTGGCCGCGGTAATCAGCGCGGCCCTGCTCCAGGGCGGCACAGCCCTGGCTAAGAAAAAAGGCGAATTGTCGGTTTACGAGTGGGGCCCATGGGCCGTGATGGCAAGACCTGCGGCCGGCCCGCAGTTTGTCGCTTACACTCCGAAGGGTAATCCTGATCCCTATCATCCGACACCGAAACCTGTACCGCCAACTCCGCCGGTTGAAGGGCAGCATGTTGGCTGGGCGACTTATTCGTTGTATTCTTCGAAAACTGTCTATGTAGAAGGAGAAGATGGTAAACCTGTTGCAACACAGCAAATAGAGAATAAGGGGTCAATTCTTGCCGACTTTGTTATGTCTATCCAGCCTGCGGATGAGCAAACGCCTGTTCAGTATAGGGGAAATGTGCTGGGATTTGCGAACATTAAAGCCTCTTACACGGTCTATCCCCCAATACTGGCTAAGCTGGCAGACTATCCAAAAGTTGCTTCTCCGGAGATGCCGGGCCTGTCTCCCATGAACATCGTTTATGATCCTGACGGGACGTTTACGGATATACAGGGGGTTCTTGGTACCGTTCCTGCTGCTGCCAAGCTCAAGATTATTCCCTTTTATGCGGAAAAAGGAATAGGCTCAATAGGCTCTGTGGCCCCTGGGACGTTTAGCGCTGTGGAGGGTCTTGTTCTCAAGAGCGAACCCTGGAATCTGGACATGGTTGTGGGTGGCTGGGGTAATGAAGTTCGGCAGGCAAATGGTGATTTTGAATCAACAGATTATGGAACTTTTGTTTACGGTACTACCACGAGTCTGGCAGCCATAGATGGTTTGCAGGCTGGTAATGTTACGGCTCATTACACCGGCACCACCATGGTTAACCGAACTCCGGTTGATATTACCATTGATTTCGGCAACGGGTCTTGGCACGGCAGTTGGAATGGGGGCGCAGACGGGGATAATGTTAAAGTAGTCAAAGGCAGCCTGAATGTTTGGCATGCCACCGGTAATATGGGCTTTAATGCCAGGGGAACATTGTCTGGTGCCAACTTGATTACCAAATCGATCAGCGCTGGAGACGGTACTGTAGATCTTGCTAAAAGTGTGGTTGAAAACGCGGTGTTCGGTAACAAGGCCCAGATTGTTGGCGGTGGCTATCAGATTACTAAAACGTTAACAAATCGTGCATATAACAATGTTGACGGTTATCCCGTTACTACCACCGCTACCCAGGCGGATATTACCATAGCAGTTGACAAAAAGCTGGTTGATTTACATGATTAATTGAAAAGCCATGCTGTAATTATGTTGTTAAAGCAGGCCGGAGGTAATCGTTTTATTACCTTCGGCCTGTTTGCGTTTTATCCTTCTTCTTCCCCTGCCAGGAGAGCCAGTCGATCTCGTTTTCAGCCGCGTTAAAGAGGGCGGCCACGACCCGGCGGTCATATTTGCTGTCTGCCTCTTTAAGCAGGTTGTTTAAGGCCTCTTCTACTGTCATTTTCTCCCGGTAGGCCCGGGGGCTGATCATGGCGACAAAGGCGTTGGCCGCGGTTAGAATTCGGGCGGGCAGGATTATGGCTTCACCCTTAAGTCCGGCGGGATGGCCGCTGCCGTCCAGAAATTCATTTTTCTGGATAATGGTCGTGAGTACCGGCCCTTCAAAGTCAATACCGGCCAGGATCTCTCCGGCAAATTCTGTCTCCCGCCGCAGTATGGCCTGCTCTTCACTGCTGAGCGGCCCGGTTTTGGCTAACAGCTCCCTGGGGATGAAGAGCTTGCCGATATTGCAGAGATTGGCGGCTGTTTTCAGCACATTCCGGTGGGCGGCCGCGAGTTCCATGCCGTTGGCGATTGTCAGGGCGACTTTTGCCGTGTTGGCGGAATGGTTGGCAGAATAAGGGTCGTGGATGTCAATGGCCCGCATGAGGGCCTTGATAATCTGTTCCATGAGACGCGCCTTTTTTATCTGCAGATCATGGAGCTGGGTGATGTCGTGCAGACTTATGAGAACCGCATCGTTGGTGGACGCGTGACTATAGGCGATGGGGACGCTGGCGGCGTGGAAACGCAGCTGGCGGCCGTGTAATTCAAGGCCTATTTCACGAACAACGGCTGTTCCTTCCTGCTGCGCGTTTCGCAGGAGAGGCTGAAAGCATTTTGCCGCTGCCGGGCCGAAGACATTGGTCAGGCCTTTTCCGTACAGATCTTCAGCCGGAACGGCGAGAGACTGGGCCAGCGTCCGGTTGGCGAACAGCAGCAGGCCGTCGAAACCAATGAGAAATATATAGTCATTAATATTGTTATTGATGGCGTTGAGCAAATGGGTCTGGGCGGTCAGCCTGGAGGATACCCGGCGCTCCCGCTCGTTGCTGCCGTAAAACCAGGCGGCCAGCAGCAGAGCCGCAATTAGAAAGAGGGCGAGAAGCAGGGTAAGCTGCAGGAAACGCTGGTGGGTGCGCGATTCTTTAAGCGCCTCAGCAGCGTTAATTTTTTGAATCAGAATCCAGGGCAGGCCGGTCAAGACACGGCTGGTGGCCAGAACCTCCACGCCGGCATAATCACGCATATGTACGAATCCGCCGGGGTGCGTAAGCATCCAGGCGGCAACCAGATCTTTGGCGTTGGCCGCTAAGCGGCGTGCGAGAGGCGGGGTTCCGTCTGCCAGTGGCGAAACATAGGTGACAAGATTTCCGTCATGACGGATTAGCAGGGCCTCGTCTGAACGGGTCACGACCGAGCCTGAAGCCAGCAGGGGGAAGAGTGACTCCCCGGCATTTTTTAACCCCACCAGTACGGCGATTACCTGTTTGCCGCCGCTGGGCATCTGTAAGGCAAAAACCGGGGTCAGAAAGCCAACCAGCACATGGCCGCCATTGCTTTTAAACACCCCGTACAGATGTTGCCGGCCGCTTTTAAACACCTCGGTGACTGCCTGGCGTAAATTGTTGTTTAGGGCCGGCATCCCTCTGGTAGCGGTAATGACGGCCGAGCCGGGGCCGACTATGCTCAGACCGGCATTGGCCTCAAAGGCGATATTGGCCGGTACCAGCGGCCCTGTCTGTGAGTTATCCGCGAAGCCATCCCGCCTGGCGCTGACCCGGATGAGATTACGCAGATATGCAAGCTGGGCCGGTTCCGTTTCGCCGGGGATTGCCGGTCGGCGCAGAAGGTTCTGAGCATAGAGCTGCAGGGAGCCGTTTGCCGCCAGTTCATTTAGTTTGGCGAACTGGGCGCCGGCCCATTGCCGCAGCTGGGCCGCCCGGTTGTCCGCCATAACGTTGAGGGTGATTTGCCAGGTATTGAGATCACGCTGGCGCTCGTAACGAACCAGGGCCTGAATCGACCAGATTCCTGCTGTGATAAAGAGTAGCAGCAGAATAACGGCACCGATAAAAACACGTTTTTCGTTTTTTTTGTTTTTAGTCATGGAATACCATTTTGTTTGGATAATTATTTCAGGGGCGGGACGTGCAGCCACCACTCCTTTTCATTAAGGGAATAAAGCGGTACATAATGGTGTATCTGCTTCTGGGAGACGATTTCCTGACTCTGATTATCTAATACCAGGACATCGTTTCTGGTAAGAAACAGCAGGACCGCGTGCTGCACCCGCAGATTGGTATCCTGGAGAATAAGGAGGCGGATTTTGTCCGGCCCGTAACCCAGCCAGCGCAGGGAAAAAAATTTGGTGATGGCGTAGTCCTCGCAGTCGCCGCCCCTGGCCAGAAACTGCTTGGGGATGGCCCAATAGTCTTCCACGCCGTAATTATCAATATCAAGGACATAATTTTTCTGGTTGGCGTAGCGGTTGACGGCATTAAGCTGCTGCGCCTGTGATTCATTTTTTATCTTGGCCAGAAAGGCGAACCATTCGTTAAGATAACAGCGGTTAAAGAAACTATCAGTGCAGTTCCCATCCGGCACATCCTCGGTGATGTGTCGTTCAAGGACGCTCAGCCATTGGGGCAGGTACTGCATGTCGTGTTCCGGCACCTCCTTGTAATTGAATATTCGCGGGTGGGCGGCGGCAGTCGATGATAATATCAGGCAGGAGGTAATAAAAAGCGTTGTGGTAAAAAGTGATAAAAAAAAATGGGGTGGTAAGCGGCGGAGAAAATAACAGGGGAAGTTTTTATGATACGCGGATTTTTTTAACATAACTACCATTTCCCTGTCAGGATGATGCTGTCTGAGAATAGAAAGTGCGGGGCAGGCCGCGCGGATCCTGAAGGCAGGGAGCTATGTCCGTTTTCAGGCTGAATATAAATTGAAAAACTGGAATACTGTTGAGCCTCGATTAGTCGGCGGCAGTTGCTTTAAAACATCGCTGCCACCGTGTTGCAACCAGGGAAGCACTTAGGAATCAGTTACTTTTTTCGGGGGGATTTGTCAACCTAAAAGAAATGGCAAGGGGGCGTTCTGGTGAACTTATTGGAGGATGCGGTAATTGTTGTGATCCATAAAAAAAAAGGCGGAGTCACAGCGGGTTGACTCTGCCTTTTTCATGTCCAAAGAATAATATTGGGCAAATCAGATGTTTTTCTTCCGGCGCCGCATGGTGCCGGCTATACCGGCCAGGCCAGTGCCGAGGAGCAGCATGGTGGCTGGTTCCGGGACTGGATTTATAGCACCTGCTGTGGTGTCTGTGTCGGCAAAGAATGAAAATGTCCCGCCGCCGTATTCAGGATGATTGTTAGTAAAGTTGATGGAGAGATAGCGGTATAAATCACCCACCGGGGCGGCACCTGAAAGAGCAACCAGGCCCGAATATGTAACGTTATAGTTGGTAAACCATGGAGAAGTAGAGTCCAACGTAAAAGCTCTGCCGTATGAAGAGCCCGTTGTTCCCACGGAAGAATACCAAACATCAAATACTGTTCTTCCCGGTCCGGCGTCAATAGTAAGGGTCTTGATGTCAGAGGTTTTTTCTCCAAAGGTCCACTTCTTGAAGAATGAGTCACCGCTTTGCCTCAAGTACCATGCTGAACCAACAGCACGTCCTGAATCTGTACCACTACCGTCGCTTGCCCATGTTGCTGTTTCACTGCTGTCATCATTGAAAACAGCAGTTACCACCATGCCGGCCATGTCTGCGCCGGTGGTGGCGGGAGTAGTAATGGCCGAAGTTATATTGGTAGTTCCATCTACATAGTTCACCGAAAGGGCATAAGCCGATCCGGCAAAAGCAATAAGCCCCAGCCCCGTTGCCAAACCTGCTAACAGTATCTTTTTCATTTCTGCCTCCCTTTTTTATTTGTTACGATCCGTATCCTTAAATAATAAACTGTAAATAATGCAAGTGCTGTGCCGGGAATCTTAACGGCGCTGAAAAAGCAATATTCTGCTGTTGTTTCAGCAAGATGCCTTGTGGCTGGTCTATATAGGTAACGGGGGGACAGCCGGTAAATTACGCTTGTCCGGAAAACAAGTACAAAATCCCGGAAAAACGGAATTATTCGAATAATTCTATTGATCCGACTTTAAAACCGCCAGGAAGGCATTCTGGGGAATATCTACATTGCCCACGGTCTTCATGCGTTTTTTGCCCGCCTTTTGTTTCTCTAATAATTTCCTCTTTCTGGTGATATCCCCGCCATAACATTTAGCGGTGACATCCTTGCGCAGGGCCGAGATGGTGGTGCGGGCGATGATGTTGCCGCCGATGGCGGCCTGGATGGCGATTTTGAACATCTGGCGTGGGATTTCCTCCTTCAGCTTATCGCAGGCGTGCAGGCCGCGTTCCCGGGCCTTGGAGCGGTGAACAAGCTGGGCCAGGGCGTCCACCCGTTCACCGTTTACCAGAATATCTAATTTTACCAGATCGCTGGGGCGATAATCCAATAACTCGTAATCAAAGGAGCCGTACCCTTGAGTTATGGATTTTAATTTGTCGTAAAAGTCGTAAATTATCTCGGCCAGAGGGATTTCACAGGTGAATTCAATGCGGCCGGGGGTGGGGTAATGGTAGTTGGTGTTTTCGCCCCGCCTCTCCATGCACAGGTTCATAACCGCCCCCATATACCGCTCAGGAATCAGGATGCTGGCCTTGATAAAGGGTTCCTCTGTGCCCTTGAGCAGGGTGGGGTCGGGGAAATAGGCGGGATTGTCCACCTCAAGGAGCGAATCGTCATTTAAATAAAAATGATAGTTCACCGAGGGTACGGTGAGGATGAGGGGGATGTCAAACTCCCTTTCCAGACGTTCCTGCACCACCTCAAGATGGAGAAGTCCTAAGAAACCGCAGCGGAAACCAAAGCCCAGCGCCGATGATGAGTCCTTCTGGTAGGTGAGGGCGGCATCATTTAATTTCAGCTTTTCAATGGCGGTGGCCAGGTTTTCGTATTCATCGGTGGAGATGGGGTAGAGGGAGGAAAATACAACCTGCTTTATTTCCTGAAAGCCCGGCAGTGCCGCGGCGCAGGGCCGGTCTTTCAGGGTGATTGTGTCTCCCGGCCGGGTGTCGGAAACCGTTTTTACTCCGGCGATAATATAGCCAATCTCCCCGGCCTGTAACGATTTACGGGGGGTGCGCTTCAGGTCGAACCAGCCCACCTCCTCAACCTTATAGGAGGCCCCGTTGGACATGAAGATGATGGTGTCCCCGGCCTTAATCATGCCCTGAAATATACGGCAGGATATAATCGTCCCCCGAAAGGCATCATAACTGGCATCGAAGATCAGGGCCTCCAGGGGGGCTTTGCTGTCACCCTCGGGCGGCGGCAGGTGGTTGACGATGGCTTCTAAGACCTCATCAACCCCCTCGCCGGTCTTGGCTGAGCAGCGAATAATATTTTCACCGTCCAGGCCTAAGTCTTCCTCAATTTGAAAGGCCACGGTATCCGGGTCAGCGGCGGGAAGGTCTATTTTGTTTAAAACGGGGATTATTTCGAGGTCGTTTTCCATGGCGAGATAGAGATTGGCCAGGGTCTGGGCTTCAACCCCCTGGGAGGCATCCACCAGCAGCAGGGCGCCCTCACAGGAGGACAGGGCTCTGGAAACCTCATAGCTGAAATCGACATGGCCCGGGGTATCCACCAGATTCAGGAGATATTGTTTACCGTCCCGGGCCTTGTAAGGCAGGCAGATGGTTTGGCTCTTGATGGTGATCCCCCGTTCACGCTCAATATCCATGGAGTCTAAAAGCTGATTTTTAAATTCCCGGTCGCTGACCATGCCGCAGAGCTGAATCATACGGTCGGCCAGGGTGGATTTTCCGTGGTCGATGTGGGCAATTATGCTGAAGTTGCGGATGTTGTTCATTGTATAATTTTTCTGGATGTTTTATATTCAAAAATTTGTAACTATTCAGCGAGTGCTGCAAATTCCTCTGACCTTGTAATCGTAACCGCTTGGGGAAAGTGCAGACTCCAAGATGGGGGCGGTTGAACAGTTACCCGTTAAATAGCATAAAAAGACCGATAAAAATAGCGTAAATTTTTATGTTTTGAGGTAATTTATTTTATTCCCCTCCGTGCAGGCAGTTTTGACAAATAAGACATAGTGAAAAAAGACAACATATTAAAAAATATAGAGCCGGGCGATATATCGGAAAATATAAATCCTCTCGTTACCCTGCCGGAAACTGACAATCTGCCCGTTCTCACCCATCCCGGTCTGCATCGTTATCTGCAGGAAATCAGCCAGTATGAGCTGCTCAGTCGGGAAGAGGCCGATGCCCTGGCGGTTAAATTCAAGGAGGAGGGCTCACAGGAGGCCGCCTATAAACTGGTGACCGCCAATCTGCGTCTTGTGGTCAAGGTTGCCATGGATTTTCAGAAATACTGGATGACCAATTTTCTGGATCTGATTCAGGAGGGCAACGTGGGGCTGGTGCAGGCGGTAAAAAAATTTGATCCCTACCGCGGGGTTAAATTTTCTTATTACGCCGCCTATTGGATCAGAGCCTATATCCTTAAATTTATTATGGATAACTGGCGTCTGGTGAAGATCGGCACCACTCAGGCCCAGCGCAAGCTCTTTTTCAGTCTGAATAAGGAGCGTAAACTCCTTGAGGCCCAGGGCTTTAAGGCGGAGCCCAAACTCCTGGCCCAGCGTTTAAACGTCAAGGAGAGTGAGATTATTGAGATGAGCCAGCGCATGGGAGGCGGTGATGTCTCTCTTGAGAGCCCCCTGCGTGATGATTCCGATGATCAGCAGAAGGATTTTATCATCGCCGGTGGTCAGAGTGTGGAAGAGCATGTGGCCAATAACGAGATCAAAGAACGGCTGGCCATGGTTCTGACAAAATTAAAGGATCATCTGAATCCCAAGGAACAGATGATCCTGCGTGATCGCCTGTTGCAGGATGATAATGTAACCCTGCAGGATATCGCCGATCAATTCGGCATCTCCAGGGAGCGGGTTCGGCAGATTGAGGTTAATTTGTTGAAAAAGATGAAGAAGTTTTTTGAAGAAGAAATGCCGGACATTAAGGACTTTCTGGATGAGGCCGTTGACAGCTGGCGGAAATAAGGTGTTCAGGATGGGCGTATTGCAATACGCCCCTACGGAGTGTTTAGAACGATATGCGTGTACCATTATTGGATTTGAAAGAGCAGCTCAAACCCCTGCGGGCTGAGATGCTGACCGGGATTACTGAGTTAATTGATTCCACCGCCTATATTCTCGGGGAGCGGGTGGAGGCCCTGGAGGCGGGGGTGGCAGAATACTGCGGGGCGAGGCACGGTATTGGAGTATCCAGCGGCACGGATGCCCTGCTGGCAGCCCTCATGGCCCTGAAGGTGGGGCCGGGTGATTTTGTCCTCACCACTCCCTATACCTTTATCGCCACCATCGGCAGTATTCTACGTCTCGGGGCCAAACCGCTGTTTGCTGATATTGACCCGCTTTCTTATAATATCTCGCCTGAGGCCATGGGGGAGGTGCTGAGTAATCCGCGCTGGGCGGGGAGAATAAAGGCGGTTATGCCGGTGCATCTCTATGGCCAATGTGCCGATATGACGGCTATTACCGCCCTGGCGCGGCAATACGATATTCCCATTGTGGAGGACGCGGCTAAGGCCATTGGGGCGGTTTGTCCGCTCACTAACGGTGGGCGGACGGTCTGGCGGCGGGCGGGCAGTATGGGGCAGGCCGGTTGTTTCTCCTTTTTTCCCAGCAAGAATCTGGGTGGAATTGGTGATGGCGGCATGCTTACGGTTGATGATGATGAGCTGGCGGCGCTCATCAGGGTAATCCGGGTGCATGGCGGAGCCGCTAATTATTCTCATGCCGTCCTCGGCGGTAATTTTCGTATTGATCCCATCCAGGCGGTGGCCCTGAATGTAAAATTACCCCATCTGCCGGACTGGCATAAGGCCCGGCGGCGGAACGCCGCTCTCTATTGTGAATTACTGGCCGAGTGCGGTTTGAGCACCAATGAGATTACGCCGCCCACGGCGGTCTATGCCGGGGCCGCCGCCCTGGGTGGTGAGGCCGCCGCCGATTATCATGTCTATAATCAATTTGTTATCCGCTGTCGGCAGCGGGATGAATTGCAGAAGTATCTCCTGGAACACGAGGTGGGTTGCGCGGTTTATTATCCTGTACCCATGCATAAACAGGCTTGTGTGGTCGACATGGGTCTGAATGATCTGCGGATGCCGGTGGCGGAGCTTGCGGCGGCGGAGACTCTGGCCCTGCCCGTTTATCCGGAATTAAGCCGGGATATG
>JAJRZN010000074.1 GCA_024275235.1 Deltaproteobacteria bacterium | reverse complement strand
TCTCCAGGGTGGTCATTCTCTTTTTCTGGGCCACATCACCTGAGAGCATATCGCAGCTTATATTATTGCGGGTCAGACGTTCGGTAAGCCGCCTGGTTTCATCGCGGCGGTTGGTGAAGACCAATACCTTGTTCAACTTCCAGCCGACCACCATATTATATAGAATGCTGTATTTTTCCTCTGCCGTGGCGAGGTAGATAATCTGCTCCACCGTATCCACCGCGATATCCTCCGCCGCGACTTCAACCTTAATGGGATTTTTACACCATTGACTGGCGAGACGCTGGACGTCGGGGGTTATGGTGGCGGAAAACATCAGGGTCTGGCGTTCTCCCCTGGCAGGGGTACTGTTGACAATGCGCCGGACATCGGGGATGAACCCCATATCCAGCATGCGGTCGGCTTCATCAATGACCATGGTTTTTACGGCGCTGAGATCGACAATCCGGCGGCGTTGAAAGTCAATGAGCCGGCCTGGGGTGGCGGCCAGAATGTCGATGGGACGACGTTCGAGTTCCCGCTGCTGCTTTTCGTAATCCATGCCGCCGAAGACGGCGCCGATATTCAGGCGGCAGTATTTGGCCAGATCCTGCCCGTCTTTGGCAATCTGCATCACTAATTCCCTGGTGGGGGCAATTATCAACGCCCTTGGCATGCCCTTTTGACGCCTGGCGTTCTTATCGGCAAGCAGGGCGCACATAATGGCAATGAGAAAGGCGGCTGATTTTCCGGTACCTGTCTGGGCCTGGCCTATGGCATCTGCTCCCTTCATGGTCTGGGCAATGGTCTCGGCCTGAATAGGGGTGCAGTATTGAAAGCCTAAATCGGCAACGGCGTGCATAATCTCCAGGGGCAGGTTGAGATCATGGAAACGGGTTTTGCCGGGTTCTGGAACTACTTCAAATTTTTTGATATCCCATGGCCTGGTCTTGGCTCTGGGGGGTGTCTTCTGGCGGCGATATTTTTTTTCATCTGCTTTTTCAGCAGCATGTTCATTAGTCTTAACCGGCTTGGCCGCTGTTTTCCGGGGGGCCGCGCTGGATTCTTTTTCGTCTGACGGCACGGTGGGTGGGGCTGAGGGGCGTTTGGCGTTGTCGGTGCTTAATTTAACCCGCATCAATTTAAAAAGTCTCTTTATCATTATCTGTCCATATGGGATGAAGGCAACATGCCGGGAATAAAAGATTTATCGTAACATTGCTTAATAACATTTAAAAGCTTAAGGGGCAATCGAATGCTATAATTATTCCTGATCGGAGGGCGGGCGGCGTGTTTTACTGATAAACATCTGCAGGACATAGATAATCCAGGCGCAGAGCCAGATTACTGCCCCGAGACGCCAGTTTACGAAGGGAGTTACAATGAGGATTATAAGGATAATCCAGGCGCTGATTTTACGAATAGTCATAGCAGTCCAGGCTGGAAGTGGTTTATGGTTGAGCTCTGATAAACAATGGTTGATGGTTTTTTACTTTGTAAATTTGTTATATCTGCCCTTAAAAGATAATGTGAAATTTTTTTATTTATGAGGTATCTTCCTGTCGATAAATTACCAATAAAATACGTTTTCAGGAGAAATTATGAATAGACCATTAGGAATTACCGTCAGTCGTTATATTCTGGATATTCAGCGTCTGCATCCCGAGGCCACCGGTGAATTGTCCGGTCTGCTCTCAGAACTTATTGTGGCCGCCAAAACAATCTCCGCGGAGGTTAATATGGCCGGTCTGGCCGATATTATCGGACTTTCTGGTAAGGTAAACGTCCAGGGCGAAAATGTCCAGAAAATGGATGAATTTGCCAATAATACCATTAAACGGCGGATGTCCCGCTGCGGCTATCTCTGTGCCATCGCCTCTGAAGAGGAGGACGATGTGGTGCCGGTGGCCGAGGGTTATGAGGGTAAATATACCCTGGCCATTGATCCCCTGGACGGTTCGTCTAATATTGACGTCAATGTCAGTATCGGCACCATCTTTTCCATCCACCGCCGTCGTTCTTCTCTGACCACGGGGCAGGGTACTCTGGAGGACCTGCTGCAGAAAGGCTCTGAGCAGGTGGCAGCCGGTTATATTATCTATGGTTCGAGTACCATGTTAGTCTTTACCACCGGTGATGGGGTACAGGGATTTACCCTGGATCCCAGTGTCGGAGAATTCTATCTGTCCCATCCCGATATGAAGATTCCGGAGCGGGCTAAATACTTTAGTATTAACGAGGGAAACAGTCGCTTCTGGGATGAGGGAATAAGCCGTTATATTGATTATGTCAAGGATGTGGATGAGGCTGACGGCCGGCCGTTAAGCGCCCGTTACATAGGGACTCTGGTCTCTGACTTTCATCGTAACCTTATTGCCGGCGGTATATTCCTCTATCCCAAGGATAAAAAAAATCCGCAGCTGCCAAGTGGTAAATTAAGACTTCTTTATGAGGCGGCCCCCTTTGCCTTTCTGGCTCAACAGGCCGGCGGCCGGGCCATCACCGGCGACGGCCGCAATATTTTAAATATTGAACCGGAGTCTCTGCACCAGCGGGTGCCCCTCATTATCGGCAGTAAGTATGATGTGGATATGGTGGAAAATTTTCTCCTGGGCCGGGCTTGAGTTTTCAGCTGTTCTGATTTCTCTCCGCTCCACCGAAACGGGGAAAAATCAGGATGGTTGCCGCAATTTTTAAAGTCTCAGACGATTTCTTACGGGACAGCCGCTACTTCCTCTTATTCCAGCTGTCCCGCAGACTTACCGTTCGATTAAAAACCGGCTGTCCCGGTTTATGATCTTGAGGGTCGGTGTAAAAATATCCCTGGCGTTCAAACTGGTAATGTTTTCCGGCTGCCGCCTGTCCTAAAGAGGGTTCAAGAATACAATTTGTGAGAATTTCAAGGGAAGCTGGATTGAGATTGGTTTTGAAATCATCCACTCCGCTCTCTGGATCTTCCTCTTTAAATAGGCGGTCATACAGCCTTACCTGGGCCTTGATTCCGTGGCGGGCCGACACCCAGTGAATGGTGCCCTTAACTTTGCGGCCGTCAGGAGCGCTACCGCCGCGGCTGGCCGGGTCATAGGTGCAGTGTACCTCCAACTCCCCGGTTGCCTCGTTCTTTTCGATTCCTTTGCAGGTGACGAGATAGGCGAAGCGCAGTCGTACCTCCCGGCCGGGAGTGAGCCTGAAAAATTTTCTGGGCGCATCAGCCAGGAAGTCACTCTCTTCAATATAGAGTTCCCGGCAGAAGGGTACCATTCTCTTCCCCATCTCCGGCTTTTTAGGATGATTCATGGCCTCAAGCTCTTCTTCCTCCTGCTCGGGGTAATTATCAATGATGAGCTTTAGCGGCCTTAAAATTCCCAGGGCTCTGGGGGCTGATTCGTTTAATTCCTCCCGCATACAGTTCTCCAGAACCCCCATGTCAATGCGGCTGTCCTTCTTGCTGATGCCGATCATGGCGCAAAAGGCGCGGATAGCGCCCGGCGGGCAGCCCCGCCGCCGGAGTCCGGAGATGGTAAGCATCCGCGGATCATCCCAGCCCTCCACCAGCTGTTCCTCCACCAGCTGCAGGAGTTTACGCTTACTCATTACCGTATAGGTAAGATTAAGCCGGGAAAACTCAATTTGCCGGGGGCGGTGTCTGGTCTGCAGTTTTTCTAAAAACCAGTTATAGAGGGGGCGGTGATCCTGGAACTCCAGGGTGCAGAGTGAGTGGGTAATACCCTCAATGGCGTCGGAGAGGCAATGGGCAAAGTCGTACATGGGATAGATGCACCACTTGTCGCCGGTTCGATGATGGCTGGATTTTTTGATCCGGTAGATGGCTGGATCACGCATATTGAGATTGGGCGAGGCCATATCTATTTTAGCCCGCAGGACATGGCTGCCTTCGCTGAATTCTCCAGCGCGCATACGGCGGAAGAGATCGAGATTCTCGGTTATGGAACGACTGCGATAGGGGCTGTCACGCCCCGGTTCAGTGAGGGTGCCGCGGTATTGGCGGATCTCATCGGCGCTTAAATCGCAGACATAGGCCAGTTCAAGTTTGATTAACTGCTCGGCATATTCGTAAAAACGCTCGAAATAATCGGAGGCGTAAAAGAGTTTATCGCCCCAGACAAAACCCAGCCATTTAACGTCTTCCATGATGGATTCGGCATACTCTACCTCCTCTTTGGTGGGATTGGTGTCGTCAAAACGCAGGTGGCAGATGCCCCCCGAATTTTCCGCCGCCACCCCGAAATTAAGGCAGATGGATTTGGCATGGCCAATATGGAGATAACCATTGGGCTCCGGTGGGAATCTCGTTACCACCCGGCCTTCATTTTTGCCAGCCGCGAGGTCGGAGGCGATTATGTCACGGATAAAGTCTTTATGTTCACTCATGTTTTTTTTATTTGAGTTTAGGGATTGGTGATTCGCTCACGAATTAGAGATGATGGATGCGATTTCAACAGTTGAAGCGCCGCACGTCTTGCCTTGCTGTCTAACAGGCTGCCGATACTGCGCAGAATCTCCAGATTTTGAATTATATCATTGGGATATGCAAGGGCGCATTCGGCGAGTGGGATGGCCGCCTGTTGAAATTTTTTATTTCCCAGACTTATTATGGCTCCCATCCGCACCTCAGATATCGGATGCCGCAGGGCATGAACAAGCTGTTCTTCATAGGTCGTGTTTGTTTCCCAGTGGCTGATATTTGTCCCGCAAAAGGGACATAGCTTTATGCCTTTAGAAATTTTTTTAAAGCACGATGGACAAAAATAAGTCAACTTGTCAGTCAGGCTCATAAAGAGGCGCTGTTTTGTGGCGCAGACGGTTCACCATCCGTTCCCGACCGATGGCCTCAGCCACTTCAAACATGCTGGGCCCGGCGAGACGGCCGGTGGTAACGGCCCGGGCCCCGTTGATCAGGATGCCTGGTTTGATGCCTAAGTCCTCTGCCATACCCCTCATTGCCGCCTCTATGGTCTCATGGTTGTATTCCGGCAGGGCCTCTAAACTATCCGCCAGCGCTGGCAGCCAGGTCTTTAATTCCTCGTGCTTCAGGACGTTTTTACGCACCGCCCTGGCTTCGAACTCATAGTCTTCGGCAAAATAGGCCCGGCCCATCTCAGCAAAGTCATTTAAGGTGTGAAAGCGGCTGCGAATGAGATCCACGGTATTAATAAACCACTCCCGGCGGCTGCCGTCATAGTCGTCCTGCCATAGTCCGGCGGCTTGCAGTCTTTCTTTGACAAGGGGGGCAAGCTCGGCCATGGGCATGGTGCGCAGATAATGTTCGTTGATACTGATGGCCTTGGGGTCGGTGAAGAATTTCGGGTTGTCCTTCTGGTAATTAAAGATGGAATTGGCCTTGTTGATTCGTTCAAGAGAAAAGGCCTTAATTAACTCCTCTCGAGAAAAAATTTCCTGATTATCGGTGGTGGACCAACCCAGCAGGGCCAGGAAATTACATAGAGCCCAGGGCAGAAAGCCCCGCTGCTGATAAAATTGTACCGCGACAATTTCGCCGTGGCTGCGTTTGGAGATCTTGGCCTTTTTTAAATCCAGGGTCAGGGGCATGTGGGCAAATTCCGGCACCCTGGCCCCCAAAGCCCGATAGATAAGAATCTGGCGGGCGGTGTTGCCGAGATGATCCTGGCCGCGGATGACGTGGCTGATGCGGTCACGAATATCATCCACCACATTACAGAGCAGATATAGAGGCTTGCCATTGGAACGGACAATAACAAAGTCCTCAATATCATTGTAGGTACGACTGATGACACCGAGGACATGATCGTTAAAGCTTACGGTGCCTGGGGCCTGGCGGTCAACCTTGAAACGAATAACACAGGGCAGTCCCCGGGCCTCCCTTGCCGCCGTTTCTTCGGCGGTTAAATTACGGCAGCTGCCGTCGTATTTATAGTCACGTTTAGCGGATAGAGCGGCTTCCCGCTTATGTTCCAGCTCTTCTTTGGTGCAGAAACATTTATAGGCCAGGCCCTCATCTAAAAGCCGCTGGGCCGCCGCCTTATGTTCATGGGTGAAGGCGGTCTGAAAATATGGGCCTTCATCCCAGTTTAGTCCCAACCATTTAAGCCCCTTTAAAATACCGTCTATGGATTCCTGGGTGGAACGTTCGGCATCGGTATCCTCAATGCGGAGGATGAGCTTGCCGTTGTGTTTCCGGGCATAGAGCCAGTTATAAAGCGCGGTTCTGGCACCGCCGATATGGAGGTAGCCCGTGGGGCTGGGTGGAAAACGCACACGTACTTCAGACATTATCTTCTCCTTGTTCTTCTTATGGTGGCAAAACTTTATAATTTACTCAAATCAGGCCAAAAATGCCACTGCTTATCCAATTTAATAATTTTATTTGACCCCGCGGCCTTTTTATTCATATACTCTTAACATGCGGCACAGCCGCAATAACACAGGAAGATCATTACTAAATGATTAGACTTTGACCAAGAATTTTTCCATATACTTACGATGAATTTTACCCGCAAAATAGAAATTTTACTGGTTGATGACTCTAATATTAATCTCGCCCTCATGAAGGAGGCCTTGAGCGATTATAAGACCATGGCGGTGGATAATGGTTTAGACGCGCTGCTGGCGGCGGCCGAATTGCGGCCGGGTCTTATTCTGCTTGATATTCAGATGCCGGTTATGGACGGCTATGAGGTCTGCCGTAAACTAAAAGCCGCCAGAAAAACTCGTAATATCCCCATTATCTTTATAACCGGTCTCATTGATCCGGACGACGTGGCCAGGGGCTTCAGGGCGGGCGCGGTTGACTATGTCACCAAGCCCTTTGACTTTACCGAGGTCAGAGCCCGTATAGGCACCCAACTGGCCCTGGCCAAGGCCCGTTATGAGCTCATGGAGCAAAACAGGCTTTTGGCTCAGCAGGTGCGTGAACAGCAGATTGATGCCGCCCTGGCCAGTCGGATAATCAGGTTTATTAATGGCGGCTGTCCGCGTTATGTAGATATCAGCGATAATCTTTCACTCTTTATCCGTTCTCTCAGGGTGCCCTGCCATTTGGAGGGAGGTGACCATTATCTGCTGCGCACCATGGGTGATTCCCCGGCCGCACAACGGACGATTATCAGCCTGAAGGATCAGTCCGGCCATTCAGTAAATTGTATGCTGCGCAGCATTGTTACTGATTTGCTGCATAATTCCCTGCTTGACAGTATGCCTGATGCTGATTGTGCCGATATCTTCAGCCATTTAAATGAGCGTATTTGTCGTTCAAACTTTTTTGCCGGGGATGATTTCTGTACTGCGGTGAGCGCTGAAATAGATCACAGCAGTCTGAAATTACTTCATGTGAGCGCTGGTCACCCTCCCATTATTCTCATTCGCGGTCAGGAGGTGAGAGGTTTATCTGACGGTGAATTAAATAATCTGCCATTAGCGGTGGTTTCGGGAGTGAAATATCAGGCAGGTGAGGTGCAGCTGCGGCCGGGTGATAAACTTATTTTTTATACCGACGGCTTAAACTCGCTGGGGCAGCCGGGTTTACCCTTACGCCTGAAAGAACTGCTTGAACTGGTGAGTAAAATTATCAAGGGCCAGCCTGCCATGACGGTAAATAATCTGCTGGATGATCTGTTGCAGCGTTTGTGGGGTGATGAAGGCAGCCGGCGGCGGCAAGACTTAGATGATGATCTTTCGCTTCTTATTGTCGAGATAGAGGATAGCAGCAGGGCGGTGGTACAGGAGTTGCGGCCGGCGGATTTTGACAATATTGACGAATTAGTAAATGTGGTGCGCTCTCATCTGCCGCCTGGAGTTGACGGTTCGTGCCCGCGGATAGCGGTGAGTGAGGCTGTTTTGAATGCCTGGCATCATGGCAGCTCGGAGAATCCGTCCCGGCCTATCTTTCTGCGCTGCTGGCAGGGTAATGACTGGAATATGGAGATCACTGACAGCGGGCCGGGCTTTGACCCTGATAAAATACCGAATCCAGTTGAACCCGCTGTAATATCTAACCTGACGGGTCGGGGAATATTCTCCATGCGTAAATTCTGTTCGGCGGTACGCTGGCGGGACGGGGGGCGTAAGGTTGTGTTGTCATTTAAAAATCAGGGGCCAAAATAATATTTAAGAAAGGAGGAATAACATGACCATTGAGACTGTAATTACCCGAAAAGACAATGAAACTGAAATCATGATTACTGGTGAGCTTAATGAGCAGGGGGCTGAACAGTTGAAGGAGGCCTTTACGGTTCTTCTTAGTCAGACTCCGGCAGCTGTTAAAATTAATCTGATTGGTATCGAGATTATGGGGAGTTCGGCCATTGGCAAGATATTATTGTTCTATAAAAATTTTACCGTGGGTGGGGGCAGTCTGAGGGTGACTAATCTGGCCCCGCATCTTCTCGAGCTCTTTAAGGAGCTTAAATTAGACAGCCTGTTCCCCATCGCCGGGCGTTGAGGCAAAGTAACAGGATAAAAGGAGAGAAAAAGAGAGATGAGATGGCATAATCTAAGTTTGGGCCGTAGAATGGCCATAAATTCCGGGATGTTGGTTGCTTTTACCATAATTATCGGGGTGGTTTCCGGTCTGGCCTTGCGGAGTACGGGCGGCAAGGCCCTTCCCTTTGCCGGGCTGATTTTTATTCTTACCGCTTTGATCGCCCTCGTGGGTGGAACGTTGTCCTGGTTTAATGTCAGGGGAGCTTCCTCGGTGCTGGATAAAATAGCCATGGGTATTGAGGAAAATGCCTTACAGGTGGCAGCCGCGGCCGGAGAGGTGAAGGCCGTGAGCCAGACCCTGGCCCAGAATGCCTCGGAACAGGCGGCCACCGTTGAGCAGACCTCCGCCTCTTTGGAGGAAATGACGGCCATGAGCCGGCAGACTGCTGAATTAAGCGCCGGTTCTGAGGTCTTGATGAATGAAAATCTGGAAAAATCCGCCCAGTCCTTAAAGTCTCTGGTAACC
>JAJRZN010000073.1 GCA_024275235.1 Deltaproteobacteria bacterium | reverse complement strand
ACCGCCATTTCCCTCTGAAGGTATTGCTATTCTACCATTTTTCATCTTAGTTCAAGCTCCTTTGTTTGTGTGGTTATGAATTTATTAACACGAGCCCAGGCATCTTGAAGCAGAGAAACCAGCTCTGATCCAGGCGCGTATTCTAATATATTTTGTCCTTGAATCATGGCCCTGGTAAAATCAGGGGCAAAGGGGACACGACCCAGAATTATTATATCCCTGGCCGTGGCATATTCTTCGATAATCGCGGTCTGCCCCAGATTAAGATCGAATTTGTTAACCATGAGCAATACCGGAACCCTGAAATGCTCCGCCAGTTTGACAAGACGTTTCAGGTCATGGAGACCGGAGACCGTAGGCTCGGTAATAAGAACTATAACGGCGGCACCGCCAATGGAGGCAATAACCGGACATCCTACCCCCGGCGGGCCGTCGGTAAGAATCAGATCCAGATTATTTCTCTGAGCAATTTCAGCCGCCTTTTTCCGCACCAGACTCACTAATTTGCCGGAATTTTCTTCAGCGATTCCAAGACGGGCATGAACCATGGGGCCAAAACGGGTGCTGGAGATAAACCACTGGCCACAAGTCTGCACTGGAAAATCAATGGCCTGTTCCGGGCAGAGATCAACACAGACACCACAGCCCTCACAGGCAATCTGATCAATTATAAAATCATCACTCACCGCCCCGAAACGGCAAAGTTCCAGACAGCGGCCGCAACTGACGCATTTATCAGGATTAATACTGGCAATGCTGCCGCCTTTAAAATCAGTACGTTGTTTAATCTCCGGGGCGGTGAGTAAATGGAGATCAGCGGCATCAACATCGGCGTCACAAAGGACAAAATCATGGGCCAGGGCCGCAAAAGCCGCAGTCAGACTGGTCTTACCAGTTCCACCCTTGCCGCTTAAAATAACAATTTCCTTCATTTTCTGCCCCCCTCGACAATAGCGGTAATTTCAGCAAACATTCCCCTGAATCTCTCCTGCCACTCCGGAAAGGCCTGGGCAAAGAGCTCCCCGCGCGAGTAAACAGCGGCAATTTCTCTTTTAAAGGGAATAGTCAGCAAGAGGGGGATTTGTTCCGCTTCGGCATATCGCAAAACCTTGTCATCTCCCATATCAGCCCGGTTAATTACCAGCCCCATGGGAACTCCCAGTAATTTCATCGCCTCCACCGCCAGCTTCAGGTCATGGAGGCCAAAGGGAGTCGGCTCGGTGACCAGAACCACAAAATCGGTATCCTTGGTGGCCATAATTACTGGACACGAAGTCCCGGGCGGGGCATCAATTATATTAATTTCATCAGGCCGGCAAAAGGAGCGCACCTTTTTTATCAGAGGTGGAGACATTGACTCCCCCACCCGCAACAGACCGTGAAAAAAGGTAATATTATCACGCCTGCCACCCTCGATAATTCCCAGCTGACGGCTCGCTTCAATAACCGCTCCCCGCGGACAAACCGCGAAACAGCCACCGCAGCTATGACACATCTCCGGGAAAACCAATATCTTGCTGCCGATCATGGTAAGAGCCCGAAAACGGCAGATATCAACGCATTTCCGGCAGCCATCGCACAATTTTTCGTCTATCAGCGGAATGGTTGTCCCGATCTCTTCGCGATAATCGATATCCGGCTTAATAAATAGATGGACATTTGGTTCTTCCACATCACAGTCTAAAATCCGCGCCCTGGGCAGAGAAAAGGCAAGATTGGCGGCAATGGTCGTTTTACCCGTCCCGCCCTTACCACTGGCAATACTGATTATCATATTTTCACCCAATTATTCACAGGTCAACCCGGTTTATCTGCGCGATAAGGCCAATACGCTTTAAATGAGTCAGAAGCTCCGCGGCTGATTCCCCGCCGGGATTCGCGGGAAGACGCATCAATATTCCCAGCCCCTCACTCTCTTCATGGAAATCCTCCGCGGAAAGCTGACTAACAACAGCACAACCAATCATGGCATTGACTGCCAGTATTTTTTGAACCAGTTCCAGGCCGGTCATATCGGCAAATTTTTCCGCGATAACAGCCAGCATAATATCCCGATGTTCTCTGACGGCCTCAAGGGCCTCGGCACCGGAGCTATAACGCATAATCCCGGCACCGGAGGCAGCAAGACCAGCCTCAAATTCATCTATTTCCCCATCTAAGGGCCACACTAATATAATTCTCATATCTATGTCCCCGGCAGCCGCGGCACCCTGCCATTTTTATTAAGTTTCCAATAATGCCCCCAGGCCTTTTTCAACCAATGTCCCACCACAGGTAAGGGGCGCACGGTAGAGCTGTTATCGTCCCGATGGACATAGGCCGCGCCATTACCAAAATCCATCACGCAGAGAATACTGATATGCTTTTGATAACCGGCGGCCGGTTTCCTGCCGCGACTTAAATCTTTGATATTATCAGCCGCCACCCTGGCCATAACCTCGGCAAGATGCCCCTGCTTGGCCCGCCACTTGGGGCCGTCAAGAGCGGCTGAATCGCCCACCGCAAAGACATTGTCATGGCCTTTCACCTGACAGTGATCGTTAATAAGCAGAAAGCCCGCCTCATTCTGTGGCAGACCGCTCCTCATCAACACCTTATGGCCGTTCCCGGCGGCAATAAACATGATAAGATCAGCCCCCAGCTCCGAGCCGTCCTCAAAAATCACTGCCTGTTCCTGGAATTCTTTAATTTTTTTACCGAAACGG
This sequence comes from Deltaproteobacteria bacterium, assembly GCA_024275235.1. GTDB lineage: Bacteria > Desulfobacterota > Desulfobulbia > Desulfobulbales > VMSU01 > JAADIV01. The sequence continues at coordinate 5,005 of JAJRZN010000073.1, read as the reverse complement.
CGTTCAATCCCCAGACGGTCAAACCAGGAGAGCATCATGTTATAGGCCTTCTCGCCAAGACGAATACCCGGCTGCGGCATGGGGGCAAACATGGTGAGTTTAAAATTATCAAGCAACCCCTTTTTCTTGAGCAGGTAGTGGATATTAAAAACAAACTCAAAGGCGGGGCCGCCCCGAACCGCTGAAGGATCCTTGGGATTACCGCCAAATCCCACGGCTATACGCCCCGCCCCCCGGCTGATAAGCCCATCTAACTGCTCCCGGATATCTTTGGCAGCCTCAGGACGGCCACAGATGGAACTGGTATGCTCCACCCCCTTGGGCCGCGTTTTATCGGCGCCCATGGCAATTATCAGATAATCATAAGCCAGAGCGCTGCCATCGGCCAGTTCAACCCGGCCCATGGAGGCATCCACAGAGGCTACCGGATTAACAATGAGCTTAATCCCATAGCGGCGGGCAATATCATCCAAGGGTAGACAAGCATCTTTAAACTCAATTTCCCGGGTGGGAATCCAGATAGATATTGGATAGATATAGGCGTAATCCCGTTCACTGACCAAGGTTACATCAAAGCCCTGCTTCCGCAGTTGAATCGCGGCCGTAAGCCCGCCAAAACCGCCTCCAAGAATCAAAACATTAACAGCCATCTCCGCTCCCTGTTTTTTTAACAGCTCTCAAGCCCCTTGACCCAGGCGCCCATGGCGTCATTGGCGAGGGCCTTGGGAGCTTCTTGAAAGGCAATAACAAAACGATCGCTGAGCTCGCTGACGCCGATGGAACGTGGCCTGATCCCCATCACCTCCGGCGACTCCAGGGCCTTGCCAAAACAGAAGACAATATGCTGGGCGTCAAGAATGGCAGCATCAACCTGGCCGTCTTTAAGACCCTTGGTATGCGAATAATGGTCAAAGGTACCGATAAAAGCCGCCACCGGATGCTCTTTAACCTTAGTCCTGAAATAATCAATAAAATCAGCAACCCTGGTAAACTTTATATCATCTTTCATAATTTCTTTGATCATAAGATGATACTTTTCCTTAAAAATTACCTCTTTCATCTTTACTGACCCCGCTTTTTATTTTTTTGCATGACTGCCCGCCGTTACTGCCGGCAAACACGGACACCCGGCAGGTCACGTCATCATTTTGTGTATATGCCCACTAAAATAATACTGTTTCCCAGTTTGTCAATATAAAAGTTTTTAATTAAATACTAAGTCAACAAAGCAAAATAGGGGACAGACCACGATTCTTCCATTTACGAGGAAGAATCGTGGTCTGTCCCCTATTTTGATTCTGGATTTACCAGAGAAAATATAATTTTCCTTGTAATAGTTCACCAGCACCTCATCTCGGAGTCTGCGCTTACCTCGTCCGTTTCGGCCTTCTCACGCACGGGGAGTACAGACTCAAATGCCGAAAAGGACGAATCTAAGGCACTGGTGAACTATTACAGTACTGAGGCAGCATAAAACTTTAGTGCCTTTGGAGAACTGTTACTTTTCCTTTTCTCTATGCGGCCCAAAGATGCTATACCCCTTGCATCAGGGAAGCAACAGGGCCGCCGTTAACTACCATATTGTCCAATTGCGTGTCTTCCTCATCGTCCGCGGCTTGCTCCTCAGCAAGGGCAGCCCTGCGTTCTTCAAGTAAATATCGCTGCAGCATCTCCTGTAAGAGCAAGGCCTGACCAGAAAAGCCCTCGGCTGCCGAGGCGCTTTTCTCGGCGTTATCCGTATTATGCTGGGTCACCTGGTCAATCTGCTCCAGACCTTGATTTACCTGAAAAATGCCCTGTGCCTGTTCGTTGCTCGCAGACGCTATCTCCTCCACCAGCGCCGATACCTTGGTGATAGCCGCGACAATTTCCTCCAGAGAGACCGAGGTGCTATCGGCAATCTGGCCGCCGTTCTCCGTCTTTCGCACCGACCCTTCTAACAACTCCGCCGTCTCTTGCGCCGCCTTGGCACTACGAACTGCTAAATTTCGTACCTCTTCAGCCACCACCGCGAACCCCCGGCCATGCTGTCCCGCCCGCGCGGCTTCTACTGCGGCATTAAGAGCCAATAGGTTCGTCTGGAAAGCGATCTCGTCAATCACCTTAATAATCTTTAGAATATCACGTCCACCCTGGTTAATCTCGCTCATAGCCCGCATCATCTGCCGCATTTGAGCGCTACCATTTTCAGCGGCTTCTCTCGCCTTAAGGGTAATCTGGTTAGCCTGGGCGGCATGCTCGGCGTTCTCTTTGGTACGGCTGCTCATCTCAGCCACGCTGGCACTAATCTGCTCTAAGGCAGAGGCTTGCTCAGTTGCCCCAAGAAAGAGATTCTGGCTAAAAAATGAAACCTGGGAGGCACCTGAGGCGATCTTCTCTCCCGTCGTCTGAATCTGCTCCATGATAGTGCCAAGCCCCTTTCGCAGCGAGGCCGTATTCCGGGCCAGCAACATACCAAAAGTCAGGATCAGTAAGCCGCCAAACCCGGTCGCATATAAAGAAGTCGTCTGGCTCTGTCGACCAATCAAGGATGCCTGAGTTCCGTTAGACCTGGTCTGAACCCAGACCTCATGAGCCACTGTCCTGAGGTCCTGAGTGGTAGCAATAAAACTCTTCGCAACATCACCAAAGGCGTAATTAATGGCGACATCAAATACATTGAGCTTCTCTTCCACCTGAGTTTGTAAATTCTGCATCGCTTGTTCGAAATTCTTCATTGCCTCGGGAACTTCTGAATTAAAAAGCGCCCTGGCCTCGTCCACCTTACCGGCAGCCAGTAAATCGTCAATTTGGGCACCCAGATCATGCAGATGATCATGAGCGGGCTGTAAAGCGGCAAGTAATGCCTTAAAATGAGGTTCGGAAGGTTGATAGGTCGCCAGCCACCGGCCAAGACCACAGGCCATTGGATTTAATTCTCCGGAAAAACTTTCTTTTTTGGCAATCGCCTGGCGCAGGGCATCTACCCAATGCAGGTGCTCTATAAGGTGGGTCGCGAGGATACCAGACAGGAGTTCAAGATCAACGATCTGGTTTTCCGCCACCAGCTTAATCATTCTGTTGTGCTTGGGAAGCCAGCGATCAAAGTCCTTACCAGCTTTTTTCCAGAGTACGACCTGCCGGGCATTCATCGGCAAAGCGGCAAAGGCGCGGCGATCGACCTCAATCTTCCGCATATCCTTCTCCATATCGGCAACCATAGTCCGCCGCATTTCCGGCTCAAGACGAGAATTGACCAGAGCAAGTTCCGTCGCCCGAACGGAATTCAAAGTTTCAACCATTTGGTTAATGGCCTGCATCTGGGGCGTGTTAATGCTCACTAAGGTATCAATGGCACCGAGTGTGGCGCGCAGCCCTCGCCAGCCAAGCCCCCCAACCGCTGTGGTAATTGCAATTACGATAATTGTAGCGCCTAAAAATTTACTAAATATCCGCATTGTGGCCTCTTTTAATACTGAAATGAATATTAATCAGAAGCCCAAAAGGCAAAATTACAGGGCTCTGATCTCAGGAATGAGTCCAGCATTCCTTTGTCAAATTTCCCTCTATAGTTTTGCCCCGGCCTCTAACGAGTCTAACAAGAATATTTTAGGCCTCTAATATTTGCTTATTATCAAGATCAGATTAGAGTTTTGTTAAAAGGAGATCGGGGGTTTACGATACTGCCAGAATTAACATAGAATAAATCGGTGATGTGTGGAATTTCGCAGCAAGACCTACTGAGTTATACTGGGAAGAGAAGGCCGAGCCCTGAGGATATTGGGCCCGGCCGATAAAGCCCGACGGGCTGGATTTATTTCTTGAATGCTGGCTTATCTTTATCGCCTACGGTCTTGTCCTTAGCGGCTGCCGGTGCCTTTGTTTCAATCTTTGGGGAGCCGGATTTTACCGCTGACGTCTTCTTCTCCGTTGTCAGGGGAACGCCAACTGGTTCTTTTGTTGTTATAGTAACCGGTTCACTACTGGCGGCGGCATGCCAGGACAATTCGAGAGAAAATTTTTCTTTATTCTTTTTCTTTTTGGCCTCAACCTCGACCTCAACCTGTTCAGCCGGTACCAGACTGACAAAATCATCTCCCTGCTGGATAACTATTTTCCCCGCTTTGAAGCCCTTGAGCAGACCTTCCAAGTAGGTAATCACTTCACTACTTGTCTGGATCTGTTTCAATTCAACCTTGTTTGTTTCCATGTCTTACTCCTTGTTTTAATTTATCTTATTATCCTCTATGACCAAAAACACGATGGCTATTCTCACAATTTTTTCAAGTCAGCGACAACAAAATCGGCAGCAACAGGGTATGATCAATAAGCGGTCTGCTGCTTTCAGAGATAAGCGGAGTATCGATAATCGCAATGCCCTGCTCTTCCAGAGCCTTTCTGTCCAGGTCATCGGCATAGCCGCAATTTTTGCTGTCAATAATAATGTGGGTTATAAACTTTTTAGGTTCCACCTGCGGGGTGTGCCGGCGGCAAAATGAAAGCAGAGTCGATATCTGATTAGTAAGACTCATACCGACACATTCCGGATCAGCAGCAGTATTTGGAATATATATCTTGGGACTGATATTATCGGCAATGGCGTGACCGACTCCGACCGGCAGCAGATTGGCGATAATACTGGTATAGAAGCTACCCATGGGATAGCAGATGAGCTCGGCAGAAGCGATTAGTTTCCGCATCTTCGGGCGAACACATAAAGATACCGGCCTGAGGTCGTGTTCGCCCGCGGTCAGGAACAAATCGACGATTTTTTTTTGCAGCGGAGCAACTTCCTTGCCAGTTAGAAGATGCTGACCGACCACCGTGCTGCCATCCTCCAAACGAGCCGCAAGATGCAGAAAGGAATTGTAAATCGGCCGTACTATTGTTGTCGTCCAGTTTATATCACCGGACTTTGTCCAAATTAAAATACGTCATTTTGTTAACAATTGCCGATTTAAAACACTATTGTGAAGGCTCCGCCTTATTTAAAGAATTGGGGCTTCGCCCCAAACCCCAAGGTTTT
>JAJRZN010000072.1 GCA_024275235.1 Deltaproteobacteria bacterium | reverse complement strand
ATAAAGGATGGCGATCTGCTTGATGTAACGGCAAATGATGCCAGTTATTCGGGGACAATACATGCCTATGTGACGGAATTTATTCACCCGGAAGCCGTGTATACCGTGCATGGCTTTGGCCGCCAGATTCCGCTCCAGACCAGGTCTTACCATGCCGGTCTCAGCGACCAGAAATTGATGTCCGGCAAACTGGATGACTGGGATAAGGCCGGCGGCGCCATCAACCTCTGCGAGGCCTTTGTCTTTGTGCAGCGCAGTATGCGTAATCCCAAGAGGAGGATTGAGTTATGAATAAATATATGATCCATCTCAATTCCAAGCGTTGTATCGGCTGTCATGCCTGTGAAGTGCATTGTAAAATTAATAAAAATCTGCCGGTGGGGCCAATTCTCTGTGAGATCAGTCATAAGCCTCTTAAGTCGGTGAAGGGGGTACCGAAAACCGAATTTTCCTTTCGTTCCTGCTATCATTGTGATGATCCCTTCTGTGTTCCTGTCTGCCCCACCGGGGCGATGATTAAACGTGCCGATGGAATCGTCTATGTCGATCAGGAAAAGTGCATCGGCTGTATGGCCTGCGCCGGGGCCTGCCCCTGGACAATTCCGCAGCTTAATCCCCAGACCAATAAGGCGATAAAATGTGATTATTGTTTAGAACGGGTGGATCAGGGCCTGAAACCGGCCTGCGTGACCAAATGCACCACCCATGCCCTGAAGTTTCTGCTGCTGGCAGAGATATAAGCCCTGAATAGTTATCTTAATTGTATTTTGAGATGGTGGTAACAAATTATGGCTGAGTTGAATAATCTTTTAGATAAAATTTACTATGGTACTATCGTGCCCCTCTTCGCGCTTGGCGGTCGGATACTTTATTTTATCTTTATTCAGCCCATGGTGCGTCTTGGTTTTTCTGTTACGCTGCAGGTCTGTGTGCTCGCCGTTCTAATTGCCTTGTGTTCATTCGCTCTGCGTCATCTCCTGCGGGTTGATGAAAAAACAAGGTCTTTTAACGCCCGGTTTGCCAGAAAACGGGAGCAGCAACAGGCTCTGCAGCTTATCACCGACAAGTATAGCCGGGAGGCCTTGTACCGCATTACCGATGAAGATCTTAACGCCCAGTATAATTATTTTCTGGCCCATCATTACGCCCGTTATGTTATAATTTATATGCTGCCTATATTTATGACTCTTGCCTGGTTGAATCAGGTATATTCCGCCACCGTTCTTGGTTCTCCCTTTGTCATCACAATACCGGCAAATTATTTTGGTATCCAGGGCTTGTCTGTTACCTTTCTGTTTCTGCTTACCTATGTAATCTGTCTTATTATTGGTTTCCGATTCCTCAAAAAAAAGCGGCATCTCACATAAGGCCGGGAACAGCCGCTTGCGGCCGCGGTTTATTTCTCAAGGAAGAACTATGATTGAATTTATGCGGGAGGCCATCGCTCTCGCTGTCAAGAAAATGCGGCAGGGGCAGGGCGGCCCCTTCGGAGCGGTTATTGTCCGGCACGGGGAGGTTATAGGCCGGGGATACAACCGGGTAACATTCACCAACGATCCCACTGCCCATGCTGAGATTGTCGCTATTAGAGAGGCCTGCACCCGCTTAGGTGATTTCAGACTTACGGGCTGTGATATTTATATTAATTGTGAACCGTGCCCCATGTGTCTTGCTGCCATTTACTGGGCTGATATTGCTAAAATTTATTACGCGGCTGACCGTCAGGATGCGGCTGACAGCGGTTTCGCCGACGCGGAAATATATATGGAAATTGGCAGCAGGCCCGAAGAACGAAGAATCCCGGCGGTGCAGATGCTGCGTATCGAGGCCCTGGCGGCCTTGCGTGAATGGCGGATGAAGGCGGACAAGATAGATTACTGACTGTTATGGGGTTCCTTTAACACCGGCAAGCCCTCTAATATTTTCAAGGCGGCATTTAACTGATTATCAGCGGCATTTACAGGCGATTTCGTACCCCTGCCCCTGCTGATATTATTATCATTTTTCATGTGGTGCTTAAGATCCTTTTCGCGGATAAATGTTTGTGTTCCACCATTGGCGTGATCCTGCAACAGAGGCACGATTATATCAGGGGTAACGCCCCGGGCCTGAATCGAACGGCCGCTGGGCGTGTAATATCTCGCGGTGGTCAGGCGCAGGCCGGCCCCGTTATTTAGGGGGAATACCGTCTGTACGGAGCCTTTGCCAAAGCTTTGAACCCCGAGAATAAGGGCTCGTTTACTGTCCTGCATGGCCCCGGCTACTATCTCCGAGGCGCTGGCGCTGCCGCCATTAATGAGGACTATAATCGGGAAGTCGTAGGAAACCGCCCCTCTGTGAGCCCGGTAGACCATATTCTGATCCGGCAGGCGCCCTTTGGTTGAGACAATTATTCCCTTGTCCATGAAAATATCGGCAATCCCTATTGCCTGTTCTAATAAGCCGCCGGGGTTATTGCGCAGGTCAAGTATCAAGCCCTTAACCGGGCCTTGTTTGGTCAGTTTCTTTAAGGCGCTCAAGGTATCCCTGGTGGTCTTGGCCTGAAAACTGGTGATGCGCAGATAGGCATAACCAGGTTCTAAAATTCTGCTTTTAACGCTGTGTAGAGGGATGACATCGCGGGTTATGGTAAATTTACGCAGCTTAGGCCAGCCCCGGCGGTAGATGGAGATCGTCACCTTGCTTCCTCTTTTGCCGCGCAGGAGCTTTACCGCCGCCATCATATCCATATCCTTGGTATAGGTGCCGTTGATTTTAATGATCCGATCCCCCGCCTTCAGGCCCTGCTGATAAGCGGGGGTGCCCTCAATGGGGGAAACTATCACCAGCCCGCCGTTTTTTATGGTTATTTCAATGCCGATACCGCTGAAGCTGCCATTGGTCTCAATCTGTAAGTCCTTGAAATTTTCGGCAGTCATATAGGACGAATGAGGATCAAGCGAGGCGATCATCCCTTTGATGGCCCCCTGAATCAATTTGTCGGCGTTGATGGGCTCCACATAATCCTTTTCCAGCAGATTTATAACGTCGGCAAATTTTTCCAGGCTCTTATAGGTGTTATGATCCCCGGCCGCTGCCGGTTTGCTGTTAGTTAGTCCCGTGCTCAGGGCGATGGCAGCTATGATGATTATTTTTTTAATGGTCATGTCGTTTTATCTTGGTTAAGGTTTTTGTGGTTGCTGGTTTGCCGGCAGCCCCGGAGTCTTTACCCGGTGTGGCTTTCCAGCTTCCGGTTAGCCAGGGCAGGGGGTCAATGGGGGTGGAACCGTAGCGTAATTCAAAATGCAGGCCCTTGTGGAGCAGGCCATCGCCGCCGGCCAGGCCGATAACTTCACCTTCCTTGACGATAGCACCGGCTTTTTTGTAAATAGAGGCCAAGCCGGAAAGCAGGGTGTAATATTGTTGACCGTGATCTATGATAACGGTATTGCCATAGGCCGCTAAATAACCGGCAAAAATAATCTTACCAGTGAAGACAGCCCTGACTTTGAGATCACCGGCAGGGGTGAAATCAAGGCCGGGGAAATTTATTTTAAGGCCGAATTTACCATTTTGAGAGCCAAAAAAACGGTTTATTTTTCCGATTACCGGCGGTGCCAGCCGTCCCTTCATGGCCGCGAAGCCGCTTACGAGAATGGTATGTCGCGGCCGCGAATGGCGGGCCCTGGTGATCTTCCGCCGCCGGGCCCGAATCATTGGTACCCGGGATTTATTAATTTTGGCCTCAAGGCTTGCGGCCCCAGCCGCCATCTCCTGCAGGGCCTGTTCGTAAAGATCCTTCTGGAGTCTGACTCGGTTTAACAGTTTCTGGCGCTTCATTCTGCTGTCTATGAGTTTCTGCTCCTGGGCTTTTTCCTCATTGATTGTCTCTAATATCTTGTTTTTACTGGCAGTTATATTGTTCAGGGCCTCCCGCAGAAGAGAGATTCTGGTTCGGTAGCGCCCGATTATCTTTCGGTCATGCCGGAGCATAAACCTGAATTCTTCTCTTGTGTTTATGGCCTCCGACAGGCTGTGAGCGGCAAAAACAGCGTTTACCAGGGTGACGCCGCCCATTTTGAAGAAGGCCGTCAGGCGCCTTTTTACATGCTCTTTAATGGCCTCTTTCTGCTTGACTATGAGTTTTGTTTCCTGCTCTTTGGCCTGCAGGTAATTCTCCTGCCTGTTTAATTTTTGCTGAATATTCCGCAGCTTTCGCCCCTCCAGCCGCAGACGCAGATCAATTTTTTTTAATTCCTGTTCCAGGTTAAAGGACTGAATCCCACTCTCCTTAACCTTCTGCTGCTGGTTTGCCATTGCCGCTCTGATACGGTTTAATTTAGCGGTTGGAGTGGCATTTTCCCCGGCTGCGGCCGTCAAGGCCTGCAGGCCGAAAAGAAATATTATAGTTAACGCGACAGGGCGGATCATGAATTTCTTAAGGTTAGAGGCGCAGGGATTTTCGGATTGACACAATGCTGCCCGTGGTACAAAGCAAGATACTTACACTCAAAATCGCGCCGGTCATGGCCGGGGGTAGAAAGGTGAGCTGGAGCAATTTGAAGAGACCTGGGCCGTTAAAGTGGTGCTGAAGCCAGTTAAAAAGCAGATAAAGGCAGGCAATGCCCAGGCCGGAGCCCAGGACGCCCTGCAGGAGTCCCTCAAGAAGAAGAGGCGCCTGGATATAGCTTCTCGAGGCGCCGATGAGACGCATGATCTCTAATTCCGGCCGTCTTGAAACCACGGTGAGACGAATAGTGCTGGAAACCATGAAGGTGGCGGTAAGCACAAGCAGCCCGCCGCTCAGGAAGAGAATCAGGCGGATAAGCTGGGTGAAGTAGCCCAGCCGTTCGATCCAGCCTCGGCCGTACTGTACCTTTTGGGCCCCCGGCAGGGTAGCCAGAAAATTGGCGAAATTATTAATGTGGGAAAGAGATGAAAGGCTTCTGAGTGGATAAACTTCGATGAAGGGTGGCAGGAACTCCGGGTCAAAATCATCTAAGACATCACGATCAGGGCCCAGCTGCCGTTTAAGCTGAGCAAAGGCATCCCGGCTGGATTTAAAAACTATTTTGTCCACCTTGCCGAATGATCTGATTTCGCTGCGGATCTTGGCCTGGGCCGCGGCCGTTGGTTGATGGTCAAGATACACCAGCAGACGGATATTGTCTCCGAGACGGATACCGGCATGTTTAAGATTCAAAAAAATCAGGAAAAAGAAGGAAAAAATCAGCACTGACAGGGTAACAGTTGCCAGGGTCATTATCTGTGAGCCCCAGGTCTGCCTGAGATTCCTAACTGTTTGAATCAGAATGGCGGATAACTTCAAGATCTTTATCTCCGTATATTGCAACTATGCAGACAGCGTACAGGCCTGATCTGAAATAGTTGATTTTGCCCTTAATTGTCTAAAGTATCATTTTTAATAAGTTCTCCCTGCCGTATTTCCAGGGTTTGGGCGGCTGAGTAATCACGCAAAATCAAGGGGTCATGAGTGGCGATGATAATGGTGCTGCCCGCCCGGTTGAGCTGATCAAACAGCTTCATCACCAGTCTGGCATTATCCTGATCCAGATTACCGGTGGGTTCATCGGCCAGCAGTATGGGCGGGTAATTGGCGGCGGCTCTGGCCAGGGCCGCCCGCTGCTGTTCACCTCTTGACAGCTTTCCGGCCCTGATATGCTTTTTATCAGTCAGGTTCAGGAGATCAAGGAGATAGTTTATCCGATCTTTGATTGTGCGGTTCGGGGTATAGGTGACCTCCATGGGCATGGCGATGTTCTGGTAAACCGTGAGGCCGGGCAGGAGCTTGAAGTCCTGGTATGCCATGCCTATTTTCTGGCGCAGAAGCTGCATCTCGGCGGGGGTGATACTGCTTAGCTCCCGGCCCTGTACATCTATAAGCCCCTTGGTGGGGTGCTCCATGGCGCATATGAGTTTCAGCAGAGTGGACTTGCCTGCCCCGCTGATACCGGTTAAGAAAATCATCTCTCCGGCTTTGATGCTGAATGAAACATCCCGCAGGGCAACCACATCCGGCGGGTAAATTTTATTTACCTTAATGAACTCTATAATCGCTGGCTGGCTTGTTTCTGTGTCCATAAGTTTCGCACCGTACTCTCTTCTCTCTGTGTTATTTAATCTATGAATGAATAATAATGTAATTTTGGAAAAAATGTAGTTATTTATCAAGGTTATTATCGCGATGAGGCGAAAAAAGGTACTTTTTTATAGATATTGTCAGGGAAAGGTCGTAAAATCTGAGGATAAATATTTGTTATTTTTGAGTTCAATCTGAATATTTACATCTTTTACGAGTCCATCAAAGTTTGAACATGGAAAAAATCAAAAATCTATGAGCGGTTCTCCACCAGAAAATATTAACCGGTTTGCCGGTATCGTGGGAGCCTGCGCCCGTATGCGGCAGCTTTTCAGCCTTATTGATAAGGTGGCGGATACCGATACCACCATCCTGATTCAAGGTGAATCAGGCACCGGCAAGGAGCTGGTGGCTCGTGCTATTCATCAACAGGGGGCGCGGCGGGATAATCCATTTGTGCCGGTTAATTGTGGTGCCATTCCGGCCGAACTTTTAGAAAGTGAGCTTTTGGTCACGAGAAAGGGGCCTTCACCCATGCCATTCGTACCCGGATTGGCCGCTTTGAACTTGCCCACGGCGGAACGGTATTTTTGGATGAAATCTCTGAAATGAGTCCCATGCTGCAGGTTAAACTTCTGAGGGTGCTTCAGGAAAGGGAGTTTGAGCGGGTCGGGGGCACGCAGACTATTAAGTCTGATTTTCGGGTAGTTGCCGCTACCAATCGCTGCCTGGAAGATGAATTGCGCCAGGGCCGTTTCCGGGAAGATCTTTTTTACCGCTTAAATGTCATCCCGGTCATGGTACCTCCCCTGCGGGAGCGGCAGGCTGATATTCCCCTGTTGACGGAATATTTTATTCAGCTTTTTACGGCCAGCAAGGGCCGCCATATAGCTGGAATTTCACAGGAGGTCATGGGGCATCTGCTTCGCTATCATTGGCCCGGTAATGTTCGTGAACTGGAGAATATTATTGAACGGATGGTTATTCTGGCCTCGGCCGAAGAGATAAGCGCGGCTGATCTGCCGGAGAAGATTTTAAATTCCCGGCCAAGGGCGGGGGGCGGCCCGGTTGCTGAGATTTCCACCGAGGGGTTCTATCTCCAGCAGGCGGTGGCTGATTATGAAAGGGAGATTATTATCCAGGCCCTGAATCAGGTGAATTGGATCAATAATCGGGCGGCAAAGCTGCTGAATGTCAATCGGACAACCCTTATAGAAAAGATGAAGCGCTATAAGCTGGTAAAACCGGCGGTTAGCATGTAGTTGATGAGCTGATGGAAGACGGTAAAGCGCGATATAAAAGAGACTTTGGCAGACAAAAATACACCCCTTCTCGTTGTTTCTTCCTTATTCTGGCTGTTTTCTGCCTTGGTATAATTTCTCACACTGCTGCCCCTGCTGCTTGGGCGGCGAATCCCGAGGCTGAAGCCGGAGGGAACAAAAAAACTGCCCCGCGTCATAAACACAGCGAGAGCGAAACTCGCCAGGTCATTAAAGATCTGCTGCAAAAGGCGAAGCGTGATCTATCCATGAATAATCAGGCCTCGGCCGCGAGATACCTCTATCAGATTTATCTTAATTTTCCCGACAATCCAGCGGCGGAATCCGCTCTCTGGCGTTCGGCTGAGCTTAGAAAAAAGCTGGCCAGTCATCACCCCGGTGCCGATTTGGAGCGGGTCAAGGATATGTTCCGTGATTTCATAAATTCCTATCCATCTTCAAAAAGAGTACCGGCGGCCTATCTGGAACTTGGTATCAGTTATTTCCACATGGGCTTTTATCGCGAGGCCTTGAGCTATTTCAAGCTGTTTGAGGAAAGCTATCCCGCCTCTCCTCTTTTATTTAAGGCCATGGTCTGGCACCGTGAAGCATTGATGAAAACCGGGCGGCAGGCCGAGGCCGTCAGTCTCTTTTCCCGCTTGACGCATAGTGCTGATCAGCGTCTCAGGCTCATCGGCCAGGTGGGAATGGGGGAGCTGCGTTATAAGCAGGGGCATTATCAGGAGGCCAGAAACTATTTTCAAATGATAATGATAAAGCATCCTGATTATTACCGGCGAGACCCGGCTCTGCTGCGTTCAGCCGGGCTTACTAATCTTAAACTGAGCAATATTAAGCTGGGGCGCCGGCAGCTTTATCATTATCTGAGTCTGAATTATGAGGTTGATGACCGCCCCGCCCTGCTGGCAGCTCTGGCCGAGTCTTATCATCAGCAGGGCGATTATAAAGCCGCCGCCAGTCTGTACCGGGAGATTTCTCACGAGAGCGGCGGCCAGGGGCATTCCGCCCTGCTGGCCGCTTTGCGGCTGGCTCAATATCGGGATGACGGCCGTTTTAAAATGTCAAAAAATGAGGCGGTGTATCTTGCTGACCCGGACGGAGATGCGCCCTATATCGCGGTACTGGACAAATATCCCGATGAAGCCATGGCCCAGGATGCCCGTTACGCTCTCTTCAGGCGTTATAGAGCCCGGCATGAATTAGACCGGGCTTATGACATGGGCCGCAGCTTTTTACGGGCTCAACGCGGGGTTAAGGGCCGCCGCCGGCAAATCGGCAATGTTCTGCTTTATCTGACGGCTGAATTTTTAAAGAAAAAGGACTATCAAAAGATATATGATCTCTATTTTGTGGATTTTCGTCATATAAAGGATTTTCCGGACGGCAGGCTGCTCTATATGGTGGGGCAGGCCATGGAGGCCCTGAACTTAGATAAGCAGGCGGCAGTAGTCTATTATCGGGCCTTAAAATGGCAGCTGCCGGAGAAGGACAAGATTGATCTCTATTATCGACGGGCGGCAGTTTATCTGCGCCTGAAGGATTATGCCGCGGCTGACCGTCTGCTGACCTATATCCGTAAGCTGTACAGGGGCAAACGCGCTGTGGGTGAAATTGATTTTTACAGCGCCGAACTGGCCGAGGTCAGGAATCACAAAAAGCGGGCGCTTGATTTCTACGAACAGGCAGTCGATAACCCCACCTTTGCTGATAAAATGGCGCTTTACGCCGGTAACGCCATTCGTCTCGCCCTGGAACTTGGTGAAAATGAACGGGCGGCCTCGATCTGGCATAAGGCAGCCTTTGAAAATACAGCTCCGCGCCAGGGGCAGGCTCTTTGCCTGAAGATTGCCAACGCCCTGCGTCGGGCTGGTGATTTCAGGGCGGCGGCTGGTTTATACAAGGCGGTTCTATCCCCACCCTATCCCCAGAAGGTGGAAAACGCTCAACTCTGCGCGCTTTATCTCGGTGATGTTCTTTTGCAGCTGGGGCGGGGTACTGAGGCGGTTGATTATTATAAAAAAGCCCAGGTCGGGGAGAGTAAGATGGTTAAAAAGCTGGCCGCTGAACGTCTGTTGCAGAAGTCGTTGAATGCCAAGATTAAAAGTATAAAATTTAGCAAATAACTGCTTGATATAATTAATTATGTCATTTTTAAAAAAAGACAAAAAAATATTAATCGTGGAAGATGAGCGGGAAACGCGAATTTCCATGTTTGAGTTTTTAAACGACAAGGGCTATCTCGTCATGGTGGCGGAGAACGGCCATATGGCTCTGGAGATGCTGGATAATAATGCGGTTGATCTGGTAATCTCCGATATTCGGATGCCGGAGATGAGCGGTCTGGAATTATTACGGCGGCTGCGGGTTAAAAATCCCACCCTGCCGGTCATAATTGTTACTGGTTTTGCCAGCGTTGATACGGCGGTGGAGGCCATGAAACGGGGAGCCTATGATTATATCCTGAAACCCTTTCCGGAAGAGGTTGTTGGTGAGACTGTCCGCCAGGCACTGATCGTTGCTCAGAGCTCATCGTTCTCTCTGCCTCATGAGACGGATAAGGGCGGCCCGGCGGTTGAGGAAAAACCGGTTATCGGCAATGATCCCCGCTGGCTGCAGGTTATGAGCAAGGCCCGGGCCGTGGCTTCCAGTACCGCCACCGTTCTGATCCTGGGCGAATCGGGTACCGGTAAGGAGGTAGTGGCCAGGGCTATTCACCAGGAGAGTGAACGGCGGCAGGGGCCTTTCGTAGCCTTAAACTGCGCCGCTCTGCCGGATGGTCTTCTCGAAAGCGAGCTTTTCGGCCACGAAAAGGGGGCCTTTACCGGGGCCGCCGCCATGAAGAAGGGCAAATTTGAGCTGGCCCACGGTGGAACTCTGCTCCTGGATGAGATTGGTGAGATTCCTCTCCATCTGCAGGCCAAGTTGCTGCGGGTTCTGCAGGAGAATGTGGTTGATCGTCTCGGCGGCAAGACCCCGGTCAAATTTGATGCCCATATTGTTGCCACCACCAACTGCAATTTAATGGAGGCGGTGGAAAAAGGTGAGTTCCGCCGGGATCTTTTTTATCGCTTGAATGTTATCCCCCTTAATTTGCCGTCTCTTCGGGAAAGAAAAGGCGATATTCCCGCGCTGGCGGCCTGTTTTGCCGCTCGTTACGCCCGCCGCTACGGCAAATCCCTGAAGGAATTATCCCCGGCCGCTTTACAGCGTTTTTTGAGCTATGAATGGCCGGGAAATGTCCGCGAAATGGAAAACATGCTGGAGCGGGCGGTGTTACTGAGCCGTGGGCCGTATTTAGAGCCTTGGGATTTGTGGGATGAGGCTCCGCCTGAGGGGGGTGCCGCGGCCGAGACTGATACTGTGGAGCCCGCTGTCGAACAGGGTGCCGGCCCTGAGACTTTACCTTTTGCGGCCGGTAAGGTTATGCCTTTGAAGGAAGTGGAGCGTCAAATGATTCTACAGGCCCTCCATAAAACTGACAACAACCGCACTCACGCCGCTAAAATCTTAGGGATAAGCGTTCGCACCCTGCGTAATAAACTGCATGAATACCGCAGTTCGGGACTGATGCTCTGAACTACTCATATCTTGATTAACTCTCTTAAATAATTACATTTATTTATTCCAGTCGTTTTTGTCCTACGAATCGCTGTCTGTCTTGTTTGTCTGCTGAATTGCCATTGCGTGGTATTCATGGCACTTGTTTTGCATGTAAATTCTTGCGATAAGTCTTAATTTTTCCTGAGCAGTTAGTAAAAAAATATTGTGGAGGTACGGAGATGTCCTTTATTGATAAGATGTTCGGCCAGGGCTTTTATGTGGCCGAGCAGGCCTTAAACACCCGGATGGCCAAGCAGGGGCTGATTCAATCCAATATTGCCAATCTGGAGACCCCCGGTTATAAGCGGCAGGATTTTCCCTTTGCCAGGGCCATGGAAGCCGCCCTGGATCAGCGGGGGCAGCTGGCCCGGACTAATAAGGCGCATATTGCCCTTGATCCGCTGGATATCAGCCAGGATATAACCTTGAATAATGAGCAGAGACCGGTGGATTTAGATGAGGAGATGTTAGATCTCTCACAAAATAGACTGATGTACCGGGTGACAACAAAGATTTTATCCAAACAATTTGAGAATATAAAATATGCCATTGACGAGGGAGGTAAATAAACTATGGATTTTATGACTGCAATGGATATCAGCGGTTCGGCTCTGAAGGCGGAACGGAGCCGGATTAATATCGCTTCAATGAATCTGGCCAATGCCAATACAACGAGGACCATTGATGGCGGCCCCTATCGGGCCAAATCGGTGATTTTTAAGGCTCAGCCCCTGCAGGGCGGCTTTCAAGATACCATGAATGGTATTGAGAACAAGCTCCGCAAGGTAGAGGTGGTGGAGGTGGTTAACGATAAAACTCCCTTCAAGGAGATTTACGACCCCTCACATCCCGATGCTGATGCCAACGGCATGGTCAAGATGCCCAATGTTAATACGGCGGAGCAAATGGTCGATATGATGAGTGCCCGGCGGGATTATGATGCCAATGTCACGGCCCTGGAGGCCATTAAGGCCATGGCTTTAAGGGCCCTGGATATAGCCCGCTAACCGTACAACACTGAATTATGTTCAGAGGCTTAAGATTCTAATTCTGGAAGGATGAAAAATTATGAATAAATTGTCATTAACTCCCGTATCTCCCCCCGGCCGGCAGACGGCACCCTTATCCGGCCCGGTTAAAACTCCGGGCAGTGGTTTCGGACGTATTATTGAGGACTCGGTGGGGGCGGTGAATAAACAGATAGAGACGGCATCCTCACTCTCCGAGGGGCTCATGGCCGGTAAGCAGTCAAATATCCATGAGACAATGATTGCTGTAGAAAAAGCGTCATTGTCTTTCCACATGCTCACCAGAGTGCAGGGCAAGGTTATTGATGCCTATAAAGAGATAATGAGAATGCAGCTTTAGAAGGCGGCTGGTTTGACGAATTAGATTGAATGTTGAGGTAAGCGGTAAACTTCGTAATTCGAAATTCGTAATTCAAAACATAGTTAGAACATAAAGTTGCCTGTGGAAAGGAGAGATAATGGCTAGTCCCAAAGAGATGTTAGAACAGATATGGTCAATTATAACTGAATTACCGCCTATTCAAAAAATTGCCGGGGGTCTGGTACTGGCAGCAGTAATCATAACCCTGGCGCTGATCATGGGGCGTGACAGCGGCGGCAGTGGCAATTATGGAGTGCTGTTTTCTTCACTTACCGAATCGGATGCCGCCGACATAGTGGCCAAATTAAAGGAGCAGAATGTACCTTACAAGCTGGCTGCCAATGGAACCGCCATCAAAGTTCCGGAAGATGTTGTACTTAATACCAGGCTGACCCTGGCTGGTCAGGGGCTGCCCCGTGGCGGCGGGGTGGGCTTTGAAATTTTTGACCGTACCAATCTCGGGGTGACTGATTTTGTCCAGAAACTTAATTATCAGCGGGCCCTGCAGGGTGAACTGGCCCGTACCATCAGACAGTTTCAGCAGATAAGCTCAGCCAGAGTACATCTCGCTCTGCCCAAGGAGTCGGTGTTTGTTGAAGATCAACGGCCGCCCTCGGCCTCAGTAAGTATTAAGATGCGCGGCCGTGGTAAACTGACCAAGGGCCAGATCAGGGCTATTGTTAACCTGGTGGCCTGCGCGGTTTCCGGTCTTACCGAAAAAAATATTACCGTGGTGGATACCGCCGGACATCTGCTCTTCAGGAGAGAGGGGGATGAGCCGGGGATGTTGTCTTCAGATGAGCTTGAGTATAAGCTGAAGCTGGAAAGCAATATGCGCCGGAAACTGGAAACCATGTTTGAAGAGGTGGTGGGAGTCGGTAAGGTCATTGCCAGGGTCTCGGCCGATGTCGATTTTAATCAGGTAAATACTACTGAGGAATTATACGACCCCGACGGCCAGGTAGTGCGCAGTGAGCAGCTTTCTAATGAATCTAACAAACAGAACGGCGGCTCCGCCAAGGGTATTCCAGGGGTTAAGGGCGATCTTGCCACCTTTAGCGGCACGTCTGGAGGCGGTTCCAACTCCTCCGGCAGCAGCCGTAATTCCGTTACCAGGAATTACGAGATCAGCAAGACCGTAAAAAAGACCAAAGATTCGGTGGGGACAATTAAGAAGATAACCGTGGCCCTGATGGTCGATGGCAGCTATAAAATGGTTAAGGGCCCTAATGGCCGGATGATATCAAAATATGTGCCGCGCTCCAAGGCGGAACTGGCCAGTTTTACCCGGATGGCCCAAAAGGCGGTGGGCTTAGACCCGGATCGGGGTGATACCATCGAGGTAGTCAGTATGCCGTTTTTCACCTCAAATACTCAGGAGGAAAGTACCGGGAGCGGCCCTAAATGGCAGCAACTGGTTTTTCGTCTCGCCCAGCCAATTATGTATCTTATTCTGGCTATTTGTTTTATTTTATTTGCCGCCCGGCCATTTTTCAGGCTATTATCAGATAAACAGCTTGAAGAAGAGAAACAGGCCATGCTGGCGGCCTCCAGGCTCTCCACGACCGGCAGTCAGGAGAATGGTGAAAAAGAAGAGGATTTGACCCTGCCGAGCAAGGGCATGAGTGATAAGGAAAAGATATACAAACTGGCGCAAAGCGATCCGGATCGGGCGGCTGATCTGGTGCGAAGATGGCTTAGAGAAGGGGCGTAAAGGATATGGCAAAAAAGGAACAATCACAGTCTGAACTGTCCGGCCCGGAAAAAGCGGCTATATTTATGCTGACCCTGGGAGAAGACTTTGTCGCCAAGGTCTTTCAAAGACTGGAGGATGACGAAATCAAGACAGTCGGCCGCCAGATGGCCAAAATGGATCATGTCGACAAGGATGATATCGCCAGTCTTTTAAAGGAATTTCGTTCCGATGCCGGGGGAACCGACGATCTTTTTCTCTCCGGTGACGATATGCTTGAATCGGCTCTTAAAAAGGCCCTGCACAGCGATAAGGCCAATGAAATTCTGGAGGAAATTCATTCCGACTGGCGCCTGACCCTTTTCCAAAAGGCCCGTAAACTTGAACCCCAGATCCTGGTTAACTTTCTCCGCAATGAGCATCCGCAGACTATCGCCTTGATGCTGGCGGTTCTTGAACAGAGCCAGGCCGCGGTAATTCTTGGTGAATTGAAGGAAGATCAACGCATAGAGGTTATTATGCGGATGAGTGAACTGGATAAGGTCAGTCCTGAAATCCTGGTGGAAATCGACCGGGTATTACAGGAGGAGCTGTTGTCGGTGGAGGGCATGGAGGGCCAGCGCCTCGGCGGGGTTGAAGCGGTGGCTGAAATTCTGAACAACGCCGACCGCGGCCTGGAGGCTTCTATTTTAGAAGGGGTTGAAGAACAGAAAGAGGAATTGGCCGAAGAGATCCGCAAATTAATGTTTGTCTTTGAGGATCTCATCGGGGTGGATGATCGCGGGATTATGGCAATTCTTAAGGAGGTCAGTACCGATGACTTGAAGCTGGCTCTGAAAACCGCCTCTGAGGATTTAAAGGAGAAGGTATTTAAGAATATGTCACAGCGGGCCGTGGAGATGCTGAAAGAGGATATGGAAATCATGGGGCCGACCCGTCTGAAGGATGTTGAGGCGGCTCAGCAGGCCATTTTGAAAATTGCCAAACGTCTTGAACAGGAGGGTAAGGTCCAATTATCAGGCGGCGGTGGAGGGGATGATGAATTTGTCTAAGGTAATTAAAACCGGCCCCCCTGGGACGGTGGCCCCGGATATATTAACCAGCAGGCCGGGGCTGGCCGATCTCGAGCAGGAAAAATTTCAGAGTTTTGACTCTCTATGGCGTGATGAACGGCAGGAGATTGTTGATGCCATGGCCATTCTGAGCAGGGAACGGGAGGAGACAAAAAAACGCTGTGCCGCTATGATAGCCGAGGCCCAGGGCCGGGTTGCCGAGATTGAGCAGGAGGCTCACAACAAGGGCTTTGCCGCTGGTCATGAGGAGGCCATGGAGGCCGGTAAGGCGGAGCTGCATCGTAAATCAGGTCAGATTGACGAGTTGCTGGGCTTGATTTCAAAGGAACGCCGTCAGTTGTATGCCGAGTATCAGAAGGGGGTTGAGCTCATTGTTCAGGCGCTTCTGGAGAGGATTCTATTTCACGAGGTCTCGGTTAATCAGCGGGTGATTGTGGCCTGTCTCAAGGCAGCTCTGGGTTATGTTGTTGAAAATTCCAGTGTTACCGTCCATCTGCATCCCAATGACCTGGAACGCTTGAAGGAATCCGGGCTTGACGACCCGGAATTACTGGTGCGGGTCAAAAATCTGGAGATGGTGGATGATCCGCTGATCAGCGAAGGCGGCTGTCTGCTGGAGACGGATTTTGGCGAAGTGGATGCCACATTGGAACTTCGCAAAGAGAAGCTGGCCAAGGCTATTGGGGTTATGTTTCAATATGCCGTTGACCATGAGCGGGATGAGCCGCCGGCAGCTGTTGATTGAGTCGCCATGGATATTGACCGTAGTCTTAAAATTGCCGCGGATACTGAATTTATTGAGGTTCGCGGCCGGGTAAGTCAGGTCATCGGCATGGTTGTTGAGAGCCTTGGGCCGGGCATTTCTGTAGGCAGCATTTGCGAGATCAGTACCTTCCGTGGTCGTGAGGCGGTTCCGGCCGAGGTGGTGGGATTCCGCCAGGGCAAGGTGTTGCTCATGCCTCTCGGCGAGATGCGGGGGGTGGAGCCGGGCAGCGTCATTCGGCAGGTGGGTGGTCAGGCCCGGGTGCCGGTCTCAGAGGCCATGTTAGGCCGGGTAATTGACGGACTTGGCAGGCCCATAGACGGCAAGGGGCCATTGGTGGCAACCGGCTACTACCCTCTTTATGCTGAGCCTTTAAACCCCATGACCAGGGAGCGGGTGAAAGAACCGGTGGATGTCGGGGTTCGGGTATTAAACGGTCTGCTTACCCTGGGCAAGGGCCAGAGAATTGGTATTATGGCCGGTTCCGGAGTGGGGAAAAGCACGCTCCTCGGCATGATCGCCCGTCACACGGCGGCGGACATAAGTGTCATCGCCTTGATCGGTGAGCGGGGCCGGGAACTGAAGGATTTTATTGAACGTGATCTGGGGCCGGACGGTCTGGCCCGTTCGGTGGTGGTGGTGGCCACCTCGGATCAACCGCCTCTCGTGCGGATGCGCGGGGCCTATCTCGCCACCTCTATCTCTGAATATTTTCGCGATCAGGGCCGGGATGTGGTTATGATGATGGATTCCGTAACCCGCTTTGCCATGTCGAGCCGTGAGGTGGGCCTGGCCATTGGTGAGCCTCCCACCTCAAGGGGCTATACGCCCTCGGTATTTTCGCAATTACCAAAATTGCTGGAACGGGCCGGAACCTGTGAGGGGAAGGGCAGTATAACCGGCCTTTATACGGTGCTGGTGGAGGGTGATGATATGAATGAGCCCATAGCCGATGCCGTGCGCTCCATTGTCGACGGTCATGTGGTACTGAGCCGTGACCTGGCGGCTCAGGGCCATTATCCGGCCATTGATATTCTATCCAGTATCAGCCGTTGCATGCCCGATGTTATGGACAGGGATTATATGATTAAGGCCCGTAAGTTTCTGGAAATTATGGCAGTCTATAGAAAATCAGAGGATTTGATTAATATCGGGGCCTACGCCAAGGGGAGTAACCCTAAAATTGATGAGGCCATTAATATGATTGATGACTTAAACGGTTATCTCTGTCAGCAGGTAGATGAAACATCCTCGCTCACCGACAGTGTTGATGCCCTCGCGGCCCTGGTAAATTAGGCGGACAATGGCCTATCATTATAAATTAGAGACCCTGCTCAATGTTCGCCGTAATATAGAGGAACAGGCACAGTCAAAACTGGCCCGCGAGCTCTATGTCATGGAAAACCATAAGGCTTATCTGCTTGAACTGCAGACCAGAAGGAGAGAGGCAGTGGAAGCCTTGAATCGTTACAAACAGGGAGCCATGGCCGCGGCCATGTACTCTTTTTACGTGGAGAATATTGAGCGGCAAGACCGGGAAATTATCTTTCAATATCAGGCCATTGCGGCCCAGGAACAGGCCATTGCCGTGGTAAGGGCCGAACTGGTGGCCCGGATGAAGGAACGGCAGATTGTTGAACGTTTAAAGGAAAAAGATTTTAAGCTCTACCGCCAGGAAGAATTACGTAAGGAACAGAAAGAAATCGATGAACAGGCGGTCTTGCGTTTTAGATAGAGCCAGGAATGGCAAAGACAATGGTAAAGCCGGATTATGCTGAATTTTATTAGACGGACATTGATCTTAACGATTATGATCTGCTTTATCGTTCTCCTGCGGCCGGTGGCGGCTTATAGCGTTGACCAGCCTCTGCGTAAGGCCGGGGCAGTGGATTTAGAGAGGACACAGGCCCTGCGGAAGCGGGAAGCCGCGGTGCGGATTCAGGAGGCAGCCTTGCAGGTTAAGGAGAAGCAGTTGACGGCCATGAAGGCTGATATCGACAAGAGAATCAGCCATCTTACCGAAATGCAAAAGAAATTTGAGGCCAGGCTTGCCGCGGGTATGGCGGAATATCAGGCCGTTAAAAATAAAAATTTTAAAAAACTTATCAAAATATATTCAGCGATGAGTCCCTCCAAACTGGCCCCGCTGCTTAATGCCATGTCCGATCTTGAGACCACCCGTGTTCTGCGGGCCATGAAAACCGACCTGGCGGCCAAAATCATTGCCAAGCTTGATCAGGCTAAGGCCGTCGCGGTCAGTAAGCGATTAGGCATGCTGGGCAGTAAATAAATCTCTCCCCCTCCTCCTCCAGAAAAAGCTTGTTTTTCGTATCGCAATCCCCCTATAATTATTCTTGTGTGACTGTTCAGCGAGAGGCTCGCAAGCTATCCCCAAGTCTTAACTGTAACTTCACTATGCTTCTGTTGATAACCAGTGTTGAGATCGGGCTGCAAACCGTCCTTAACTTTACAGCATGGCCTGTTCAGAGAGGAGATTCTGCTGAGAATGGCCGCAATAAATAAAAGAGGAGTAGGTGGTGGGTCTGCGAAAAAAATTATTTATGTTGATTGCCTTTGTCTCCCTTTCACTTGTCGTTATCATGACGGCCGCGGTGCTGGTTATCTCGCGGGTCAAGATTGGCGGAGAGACATATCAGGGGATTGAGTTTAAATACGACACCATTGATCAGGTGGCCCGAACCAGGGTCAATCTTAATAAACTAAACAGTGATCTGCAGCCCCTGCTGGCGGATTATGACGAGGATGACGCCAAAAACATTCAGGGCAATATTCAGCGGCTGGATGATATTGTTAACGGCCTGCTTTATGCCGTAGGCGATCAAAAGGGCGGCAAAGGCAAACGCTGTATATCATGCCATAATATCAAGCGGGCACCGGATGTGGTCAAGGAAGCCAGGGCGGCAGGCGCGGCCTGGAAAAGGATGGCCACGCTGCTCAGAAACAAGATTCTTCCCGCCATGGCCGCCGATCAGCCGGAAGTGGCCCAGGACACCTTTGATGGTGATTATTTGACCAGCTTTTATACGGTGATGCAGTCCTCCAAGGCCATGGTTGACCATCTGCGTAAGGATCTGGCCAAGCTCAAAAAGGCCAAGATAAAAGAGGTCAGGCGCTTTAATATTATTTTTATTGTCAGTGGTATAATTGTCCTGATTATTGTTCTCTCCGGCTCCGGTTTTATTGTCGAAAATCTTACCCGTAAAATAGAGGGGGTTATTGTTTCTCTACGGGAGAGAGCCAGTCGTATAGCCGAGGAGACCGCGGTCGCGTCCAATAACGCCCAGGTTAATGCTGATATGGCATCCTCCATGGCCTCATCCCTGGAAGAGACCAGCGCCTCTCTGGAGGAAATTACCGCGATGATTCGGCAGAACGATGAGAATGCCCAGCGTACCAATGAATTTATGCGCCGGAATGAGGTTCAGGTTAATGAGGCGGAAGAGGATATGAAGACCATGCTGGAGCATATGGGGCAGATAAAAGATGACAGCGAGAAGCTCTCGGTGATTATCCGGGATATTGAAAGTGTCGCTTTTCAGACTAATCTTCTGGCCCTTAATGCCGCGGTTGAGGCGGCCAGGGCGGGAGAGGCCGGGGCAGGTTTCGCGGTGGTGGCCGATGAGGTGAGAAACCTGGCCCAGAGTACCTCCAGTTCAGTGGACAACTCACAGCAGCTCATTGAGGTATCGGCCCGCCATGCCGCCGAAGGTGGAGAAAAGGTCGATGAGGTGGCTGAGGTGATTAATGAGGTAGCCGCGACTATTAAGAAGACCGCTGTTCTTATTGCCGAGATCAGCGAGGCCTCCAGCCAGCAGACCGAGGGCATCAGCCAGATCAATTCCGCCACCAATGAAATGGATAATGGTATTCAGCGTCTTGCCGCCAATTCCGAGGAACTTGCCGATGCCGCCGAGGCGGTGGTGAATGAAACCGGAGAATTGAGCAAAGCGGTTAGTGACCTGAATGAAATTATAGAGGGTAAGTGAAATGTAAAGTGATAAATTCAGGAACTTTCCTGTCCATGGGCAACTGTGCGTCTTGGCTATGTTCTTAATATCGCGGTAAGCGGTAGACTCCGATGCTGAAGGAATAAGATACAAGGTTAGATTGTGAGAGCGAAGCGAATCTCAATCTGAACCGTTTGCTGGACAAAGCCGGGCTTGTATCGTAGAAGCTTGTCTGCTCAGGTGGCAGAATATCAGAAATTATGGGTAGTTTTGAAACCTTAACTGAACAGTTACATATAATCAAAGCTTGACACCTATGACAGGAGACTGTATTTTTTAGACAAATGTCAATATAGAGGTGTGTCTATGCAATTAGCTCAAGTTGGGAATATTTTAGGCGGAGAAAAAGCCTTGGGAACCAAGCTCGTAAGCAAAATGGATTTAGTCGAGCTTGGTAATAAGGGAATAACCAAAAAGGCGGTATCAAGTTTAGCAAATTATCTTTCGTTGTCATCAAAACAGGTAGCTGATTTATTGCCGGTGACAGAAAGAACTCTTCATCGTTATTCTTCACACCAACATCTCAATCAGTCAATTTCTGAACAAGTTCTTCATATTGCTGAGGTTTTAGTAAAAGGAACTGAGATATTTCAAGAAAAAGCCAAATTGTTATTGTGGTTAAATACACCGCATAAAGTTTTTTCAGGTAATACTCCATTTTCTTTATTGAAATCACGTTTTGGTACTGAGTTGGTTCTGGAGGAATTAGGGCGCATTGAATTTGGAGTTTATTCATGATCAAGCTCTATCGAATATGTTCAACTGAGCATATTCGTGATTTATCTGGTATCGGAGCAAGAATTTATGGCGGCCGGTGGAATAATGCAGGTTATCCCATCATATATTCATCTTGTAGTAGGTCACTTGCTGCCCTTGAGTTTTTGGTTCATGTTCCCATGGCATTATCTCCAGACAATTTAAGTATTGCCGAAATGGTAATCACAGGTAATATAAAAAGAGAATCGATTACAAACAATAAATTGCCTTCAAATTGGCGTGCCTATCCAGCACCAGAGATACTTGCAGAAATTGGTACAAAATGGATTAAATCAAAATCATCATTGTTGCTTGATATTCCCTCAGCTGTAGTTGACAAAGAAGTAAATACATTAATAAATCCGTTGCACCCTGATATGAAACATATAAATATAGAAACAGTTGAAAAGTTCCACTTCGATTCAAGGCTTGTCAGGCAATAATCAGACCGGAAAAAAATTCCCCTTTTTCTGCCTTATGATTTTGGCGGTAGTCGTCATTCTTTCCCCATCGTTTTTCGATCATAGCGTTAATCTGCTTCGCTCCCAACAGCTTTCATAAATAAATAATTCATAATCCCTTGATTTCATGGTGGTTACTGTTCAATGGCCATATTTTTTCCAGCAGGTTTTTATGCTTGCTGATTATGGCACGGCCCTTGCTTTATGGATGGACATCGGTCTCTTTGGCCTGAAAATGATGCTTGTAAGCTATTTACCGCAAGGCGGACAATGAGGGAGAGATAAATGTCAAACATAATGGTTAATAATTACCTTGCTGATACGCGGCCTGGCGGTCGGCCTGATCCCAGGGCTCAGGTTGATCCGGGGCGGGAGGACAATTTTTCCCGTTATATCAACAAAAAGGTACGGAATGAACGCCGGGCCCGGAGTGCTCAGTTAGGGGTGAAGCATCGTACTGTTAAAGATCAACAGGCGGCTCAGGACAAGGAACGGCCAAAGACCAAAAGCAAGCATGATGATTCAGAGGCAAATATTGCCGCTTTTCTCCAGCAGTTATCAGCCGATCTCAAAAACCTGTCAGCTCAGCCCAATCAGCATGATGCCGGTGAATGGAGTTTTCAGCTTAACAGTATGGATATGCTGCGCAAACTGGCAGCCGAGGCCGGAATGAATGGTAAAGAACTCGCGGCCTGGCAGAAACAACTGCATGATAAGGGCATGATAAATCTGCAGGATATACTTGCCACCCTGGAACAACATTTTCAGGCCATGCGGCAGCCGGGAACGGTTACAGCCCCGGAGACCGATCTACCGGTTATGGAGTCCATGCTTGAACGTATGGGAGTTGATCCTGCCGCTCTGTCCGCTCTGGCCGCCAAAAGTGTTAATGATAAAGGCGGCTTTGACCTTAAGGCCTACCTTAAAGGCCTTGAGAAGTTAAGCCCGCCCAGGCTTCAGACCCATGACGGCTGGCGGGCGGTTAAGGTCTCCGGCGCCGATATGAGGCAGTTCCGGGATATGCTGGCAGCGGCGGGACTTACCAGAGGGCAGCTGCTGGAGATGTTTCCGGACAGTCTTAACCAGGCGCTGACCGCCGGTGGCAAGGCCGGAGGGGGCGGCAAGGAAATGATGAGCATGGCCCGCCTGCAGGAACTGCTCGGGCAGACCATAAACACAGTAGAGGCCGGCAAGCCTGAAATTAAACCGGTTGGTTTCCTGAATAATCTGGTTGATGTCCTGCAGCAGGCGGGT
>JAJRZN010000071.1 GCA_024275235.1 Deltaproteobacteria bacterium | reverse complement strand
TTATAAGGCATGAGGAGAGCAGCGAATAAAAAAGCATTTCAAGATCAACGTCTGATTATTGTACCAGTTCCTGAATTTCACCGGTTGGATAATCTGACCAAAACATGCCGGTATTTTGTTAAATAAAGTGACTGACAACACCATTGCATATTTCACGATCTAATTCTTCCCCGCTCCTGGGGAGTGGAATATGACCAATAAAGGAAAACTCCACTGTGGTTTTGTTTTTTTCATGAAAATATACATCCGGCGCAAAACCGGGGGGGGAGCCAGTCAACGAGCGTCTCTGGTGTTTTATGAAATTTTACGTGATATAAGTCATTGTAGGTTCTTGCCAGTGGCTCCTCAAAAAAATAAATAACTTCGCTGTTACGGTAGTGCTCCGGCCGATTTCCTAATAAATCAACGATCCAGGCTATATGTACTATCTCCTTTGGTAGCCACGGAATTTGAGCTCGGCTACGGTTCATCTCAAAGATTGTATGGGGTTTGAATTTACGGCAGAATTTCAGTAATGCGTCTCGTCCCAGATTCTCAACCTGGCCGCTTACCGTAAAGCCAACCTTCTCAAATCCCTTTTTTATCCCCTGAAACAGGGTAATATAGAAGGGAGTGGGACGGGGCAGGAATATGGCGATTCTGTGAGTGTTATTGTTCATTGCCAGTTTAGGCTTTTTTCGTAGCCGAGAGTGATTAATATTTGTGAGTTAAATTCCTTAAATAATTTTATGTGTCGTGTGGTTAAGTGTTTCCGCCAATTGTTATGTCTCCCTTGGCGTTTAATTTTGTCATAAGAAGATTTGTGGGAAAAGGACGTTTTGTTAATAATTTCATCAAGTTCTTTGGTGGTTAAGTCTAACTTCAGAAAGTTTAATACTCGGTTAATGTATATTGGTTTGTCTGTTATGATCTCTTCGAATGTCGATATTAACGGTTCAATGTCATTATTGATACAATTATTAATATAGTTCGTAAACCAGCAAAGCATTCTCAAGGGGTATCCATTTCTTCTTTCTCCCGTTGCGGGCAGGTATACGCCACATATCAGATTTTCCAGAACTTTATTTTTGGGAAGTATAGTCCCGTCTGCCGCACAAAAATAAGCCCTTACCCCCGGGAATTGCATATATTCCATATTCCGCATTATAAAGTGGTAGTAAGAAACAATCTGGTCTCTGGGATCCCTGTAATTGATGAAGAGCTTATAATCTAACTTTTTTACAGTATCGAAATAAGAACTGATTGTATTTAAATTATGCCCGGTTATTATGGCTTTCTTGGGAGCATTTAATATGAAATTTCTGTCCCTGATGTTCAACTCATTTTCAGAATATAGTTTTTTTTTGGTTATTTTTGATAAAATATCACTTAAAAGATGAGTCCCACATTTTGGGTAACTGGATATTATAATATTAGTCATGTTAACAGTTATCTCTATTGGTAATCATGTCATCAAGTATAGTTAACGCACCTGCCTTGTTTGTGTATTTCGCCATAAATCTTTTATATGCCAAACTTGTTATTTTTTCTCTTTCCTCTACATTATTGAGGTAAAAATCTACTTTCAGCATTAGATCTTCTTCGTCTTTAAAGAGTACTACTTCTTTGTCTTTTTTAAAAAAAAATTCAATGGGCATACAATCATAAGAGGATGGAATATGAGCGGTAAGCATAAAATTTTTTGAGGCAATTACTTCCGGAACTTTCATATGATATGTCGTTCCTGGACTTGCATTGAGATTAATGCGCGACTGGTTGAATAATCTATTTAATTCCGGCCCATTTTTTATTTCTCCCATTGCTGCATTTCTGACATTGGCATACTTATCCCAATTATTGCCAAAGGCTTTGACGTTTATTCCATTCTTTAACAAATGAGCAACAGGATGTCTTTTTAATAATGAAATAATATGATTGCGAAATGGGGTGGATTCTTTATGTTTTGTAGACCACCCTATAATTGCTCTTAACTTTTTGGTTAAAATTATATTAGTTCGTTCGCAAATTTTTATTATTAATTTTTCTCTTTCAACAGCTGACATCTGTAAAGCACGTAATTGTGTTAAGGAAAGGGAATCAAGTTTCATTACAAGTTTACGGATAGCCTTTTGCTCTGAATAAGAAAAATCTTCTACCCTTTCATCTTTGGTAAAAGGATAAAGGGTGGATTCAGGCGCACCTAAATGAGTTACTGCTGTGACATCATAGATTTTCATGGTATTGGGCAAGGGCTTGTATATATGTGAACTTACAACTACTGGTAAAAGGTGGATGTCTTTATTTTTATAAGCAATATGATTCTTAAAATCCTTTTCCACCCAGCGCCTGGAAAATGAAAATATATAATCCTGATCAGTAATTAAGGCTGGGTTATCTATGGCAATGATATTGGGTAAAAGATCCTGCACCCAGGTGATAAATGGAATGCTCCGTGGGATATAATCCATTTCGTAACGCAAATGGTCAATTGTAAAGATAATATCGGGTCTAAAATTACACAAATTTCGTAACGTTACATCCTTCCTGATGCCATATCCAGCCCTTTCCTTTTCTTGCTCAATTAACACCTTGTGGCCGAGCATCCTGAACCCTGCCGCCATGTCTCTGATGGAATACTGGGTGTAGGTTGTGTAACGTGAGGAATAGAATAATATGCTTAATTTTTTACCATTCCTGATTTTTCTGATGACCTTCTTGTAAAAATCATTGGGGTATAAATATGCCAATTTACGTCGACAAACTTCAATCTCCGCTATTACTTCTTTCTCAAACTTCTTCAGAAGGGGCTGTATAACTTGCTCATAGTAATGAAGGTTAGAGCCCGAACTATCGATCAATTTGGCCGGGAAGAATGCTTTTTCTTCAAGCAGAATTTTGCCGAGGTCATTCTGGAGATTATGTTCGTCAATAAATCTCATGACAAAGGCACAATCTTCCAGGGGAGAAAGGTCGCAAAACAGCATCACCTGGAACAGTATTTGTAAATTTAAAACAACAA
The DNA here is from genome assembly GCA_024275235.1 of Deltaproteobacteria bacterium. Classification (GTDB taxonomy): domain Bacteria; phylum Desulfobacterota; class Desulfobulbia; order Desulfobulbales; family VMSU01; genus JAADIV01. The sequence goes on along the minus strand of JAJRZN010000071.1, from coordinate 10,036 downwards.
AACATTCATAGCGGTAATAATCTTTCTCGATGGTGGTAAGTTTATTAATGAGTTCAAGGCATGAGGCCGGGGTTGGGCAACGAATTAGAATGCTTTCATTATTTTCCAAGGCATCCAGATTTAATTCGCTTCCTGGGGTGATAAATATTTTGGACCATATACCATTTAGTCTGCCATAGAAGGAATCGGCTATTTTGAGGGCGTATGGCTCTGTAGAGCGGGACAGAGCGCCGCTAAAATTGTGCTTAGAAATAATATTCTCCGCAAGTGAAGGGGCTATGCGCCCTATAAAGCCAAGATTTTTTTCGTATCTGGCCTTATGTTCTTCCATGAGCCCCGTACTGGCCACCACAAATGATTTTACTATCTCATCTACTATGCCATTGATTTTATGGTGCTTACCTGTTGGTGTTTGAGCCAGCAGCTGATCGCGGGCATTCAGTAACTCGTCAAAATCCGCTCCTGGGTGAAAGGTTTGGAGATAAAGACTGATATTCCCAGTCTCCATGGGAAGTCTGGAATAATATTTACGCGCCATTACATCGTTTTGTTCTAATTTATAGAGATCACCCACTATCTTGATTATGGGAAGGGCCTCTGTTTGGTCTTCCAAAAAATCAATGAGAAATTGTAAGATTATTCGCCCGGAGCCGAGTCTTTTTTGTACGATTGCCTGCTTGGCAAAGGAAAATAAAGCCTCACCTGTAGAGTTTTTGTTAACACCTGCCCTTAATAATGCGGCGATTAGCGCCTCAAAATTGTTTTCATCTGCCAGGTTCCAGATGTCTTCTGCCGTCGGATATTCAGGAATGCTGGGGCTTGATGATGAGAGCATTATTGCACCTTTTGTCGATTAATTATTGGCTTCAGGGGGTAAGGGAAAGTCGCGTTTATTGCTTGCTGCCACTTTGCAGCGCCGTCCATAATTGCGGGATGGTGTCATTATGGCTGCCTCGTATATAGAAACTCTCGCCGCCATCGGCTACGGTGCGTACCAGAATAGTCTTCCAGGGCCGGAAATAATATAGTGAATTTTCTTTACAGGGCTCAGACGAATAATCTGGGGGCAGAGGAGCAAGGTCGCAGACCACAGAGGTAAAACGACGTATCTCCCGCCCTTCCTGCGCCGCCACATTACGGGCCATGGCGAGGGCCTTGAGGTAAACTTCCGGACCCATGACGGCGGAACCGAAATTAAGCGCTGTTCCGCCCTCAAGATTTTCAATAACCCTGGCAAAGATAAGGAAATCACGATAACTCGCTGCTCCGAGGGCTGCCCCATCACAATTAGGCATTTCATGGATTATGTCATAACCTATGCCTACATGGACTGTTACCGGAATTCCCATTCTGTAAGCGGCGGCAAGAATACTTATATCTTTATAGGGGAAATTCTCTTCCAAGATTGTTTTGCCGACGGCCTCACCAAGTCCCAGTTCCAGGCGGGCTGCGGTAATGATAATCTCATTTATACGGCTGGTTTCCTGCCATAGGCCGAAACGGCCGTCACGAATATAACGGGCGACGCTTTCCGTTGTGGCGCCAATGGCGGCAAACTCAAAATCGTGAATAACCCCGGCTCCATTCATGGCAATACAAGATATATATCCCCTCTCCATAAGATCAATGAGATATTTTTGCACCCCGGAGCGCAGGACATGTGCCCCCATCATCAGAATACGGCTGCTTCTATTTTGTTTCGCCTCTTGCAGGCGCCGAGCAACCTTTGTAAACCCCTTATTTTGTATGGGTACAACATTTAGGGCCATTATCGCGTTTAGATTAAGGTCATGGCGGCGTTTGCTCAGAGGAGCCAAACGCAGACGGCGGCGATCGAATTGTTGATAACGAGAGGGCATATTAATGGCGTAAGATCATTTTAAAATGGCGGTAATATGTTTTTTTACATTTAGTTTGTCGATGGGCTTTTTGTTGCCTATGATTTCAACTGCCTCAGCGCCAATAATATTACCGAGGAAACCGAGTATTTCGTTTGGTACTCCCATGGATGAAGCAAGGGAGGCAATGGCAAAAAATGCGTCTCCGGCCCCTACCCGGTCAACGACATTGCCGGCAAAAGCCGGAATGCCGAGCAGATCATCATCCCTTCCCCAAACCAGGCAGCCTCTCTTGCCAAGTGTGCTGACAAATTGCTGGCAGCCCAGGCGGCGGGCCAACCTGTCCGTCATGATCCGTTCGTGGTCGTATTCATTACGCATGGCAAGTTTAAGTTCGTGGCCGGCGAGACAACCAAAATCAATTCTGGGATAACGGGTTATGACGTGATAGCCACGATTGCCGGCATTGGCCTGGGTATTCACGGACAGGAATTTGGCGCCGTTAACTAATTCGTCGACTAAAGCTCCGCTTATGGCTCCATGGCCAAAATCAGCGGCAATAACGAGATCAAATTTGGGTATTTGTTCACATAGCCAGCCACATAATTTTGCATCTTCATCTTTGTTCAGCCCGGAGTCATCCATGACGTATATCTCAAAGAGCTTGGTAAAGGAATAACCATCCACAAAGCGCCGTTTCAGAGTAGTTGGGGCTTCTGCCTGGGTTATAAAATGAGGTGTGACATTGGCAGCAAGCTGGGAGCGGATGAATTCCTCATGCCGTTCATGGTCACCTAACAGAGTCACTAACTGTACATTTCCGGCAAAAGCTGCCACATGATTGGCCACCGCCAGAGCTCCGCCGGCAAACAGATCTCTGGATTGATAATGTAAAGCCAGGGCCGGGTCTTTGGATGATACCCCAAGGGTGGAGCAGTATTGGTATTCGTCTAAAATTGTATCACCCACAACCAGGACATCAAGGGAGGCCATTTTAGTGACTATCTTTATAATATCGTCAAGTTTGTAGCGTTTTCTGAAGATATCGAGATATTCCTCTGTCTCCTCGGGAAATTGCGAGAGGTAACGATTAATCAGGTTGCTGGAGCTGAATACTATATCTTCGGCAAATACCAATTTGCAGCCCACCTCTTTGACTATTGCTGCCTCTTGGCTGATCTTGCCGGTCATATCAGCGTTCAGATCCTTAAATTCGGCCCCTTTTACATAATAATCCGGTTTTAACAAGCGCAAGGTTTCTTCGGCCGTGGGCCATTTATTGACAGCCACAAAATTGACCGCATCCAGAGAGGCGATGGCCTCCACCCTGAGCGCCGCCGTAAAGGCGGGGCGATCCGGTCCTTTGTCAACAAACTCATCGGGGGTGACTGTAACTACCAGTACGTCTCCCATCTTGGCGGCCTGCCGAAAATAGCGGATATGACCAATATGGAGAAGATCAAAGACCCCGTGGCAGAGGACTATTTTTTTACCATCGCTCTTTAAGACCTTCAGCCGGGTGTTTAGTTCCCCTATTGATAAAATTTTCTTTTTTAGTATGGGATTATCCATGCGAGCTGTAATCTTATGATTGCGCCGTGTCGGTCAAAAAATGACCGATAATGGCGTGAATGGTCTCTACGTGGCCATAATGCTTTGAGGGGACATAAAAGTTAACCACGCCCAATTGCCGTAGCTTGTTGCCGGAGTTGAAGCCGCTTATGGTGACAATCCTGCAGCCTGCCGCAGAGGCAGAGGCGACGGCTCGGATAATATTTTCTGATTCACCGGAACTGCTTATGGCGATCATTAGATCATCACTCGCGGCCCATTGTTCAATCAGCCGCTCATAGGCACTGGTGTAACCGTGGTCATTACTGAGGGCAGTTAAGGTGGGGATATCCTGACATGAAAGGGCGCGGATACCGGCTCCATTGCATAAGTCATTTTGTATATGGGCGGCAATGGCGGCGCTACCGCCGTTGCCGAGTACGAATACTTTGTTTTTATTTGCCGCACATTCGCTCAACAATTTTTTAACTTGTTCAAAACCTGCGGCGGTTGACATCTGGAGATTGTCTGGCCCGCTAACCTCCATGGATTTGATAAGTTTGCGCAAGTCTTGGCAATATTGGTTGAATGGCAGACTCTGATCAGTTTGTGCTTTCATATGAATATTGCTCTCTGCAAAGTGTAATCAATACGGCTTGTTATAGATGCTCCATGACATAATATCAAGCTGGTAATTTCTTGCCCGACTGATTTGCTGCTTTAGCCGATTTGATGTTGGCTGGTTATTTCTCTTAATGTATTTATAACTTCCGCTACCGTCAGGGCCTGCCAGCAGGGCGCGGCATCCTGGGTGAAACGTTTAGAGGCTTCACGTCTTATGTTTGTTAACTGTATGTCAACATCGTCTGCTAAATCAATTCTCCCCAGGCGGTCATCAAGCCAAGGGATCATCCTGGCGGCCTCAAAGGCCTCAACGCAACTATAGCCAAAGTCCCAGGCTATTGGTCGACCGTTGCTCAATGTGGTTTTATAATAAAATCTGTTTTTTGACAGTCCGCAGGGGGCTGTGCATGATTTACCGCTATAGGTCAGCTGGATAGGATGGACATTTTTACTGTATTTTACCCGCAGCCTATGGTCAATGCTGGAGAATATGCCGATAGTGGGTTTGTTCAGGGCTGCGCCAAGATGGACGGCCGAGGTGTCAACACTGATAATGGCGTCTATACCGTTTAGAATGGCTATATAACTGGCGAAGTCCTTTGACACTGGAGACAGATCAATGGTGATTTCGTTCAGATTGTTTTCCGCCATGAATTTTTTGGAGTCTAACCCCGGCGGCATGATTATTGCGGGCTGGGCGATTGACAGCATTTGGCGCATGATTTTCGCCGCCAGGTCATCAGGCATAGAGCGAGTCTTGGTAGCCGTAAATATAACTGCGGTTAGTGGTCTTGAACCTGCCGCCTGCCGGGCCTGGCCCAGGGCCAGTTTAATCGTCTCCAGAGCTGGGGGCACATGGAGATGCGGCTATTTTAATAAATCTTCTACCGTTGCCGCCTCAATTCCCATCTGATTTAAGGCAAAATCTGTCATGTGAGTATGGGCAAATGATTCCTCTAACATCATACCAGAAAAATCAGTATAGAGATCATAACCGGTAAATTCATGCAGGGTAAGGGGCAGAGGCCGCACTCTTACACCAGAGATATTACCCATTATAGCCTCCGTGCGCCTGGACAGGCTGGAAAAAACATCTAATCTAATATCGCTAATACCGCTGTTCTGTTCTTTGAGGCGCCTGCGTAGAATTTTAAGGGCCGGGGCAAACATTACAGCATCCCCAAGTCCGCCGCCTCCGCCATTGATAAGACAGACCCGCAGACCTTTTCTGCTTGTTTGCTTCGGTTCTTGCCACTGCCAATATTTTTTTAACTCCAGCGGCGCTTTGGGGGCAGTCTTGACGATTTCCGGAACCAGAACTATAGGCGCTTTCATACCGCCGCTTTGGCAGTTATTCACCATGGCATAATAGGTTTCTTCGAGGAACAAATACACCCTGAAAGGGTCGAGTGTTTTCCCTATTTCGGGACGATATGATAGTAGCTGTATATCCGGGCTATCCTGGCCTCTCAATAATAGTTGCTGGGGAAAACAGAGGGGTATCATCTCTTCTCCAGTAGAAACCAAGTGAGATCGTCAAGGGGGAAAATCGGATCTTGGTGATAAACAAAACCGTAATCTATCAGGCGAAGATCCGAATACATATCCATTAGTTCCCCGCAAAAATCACGTTTGAAAAGTTTACCGGCGTGACCTCGATAATTTATTTCAACAGGAGATGGATTGTAATACTCTATTATGGTTACATAATGCTTGGAAGAGTTATATAACTTGTTGTACACCACTGGCAACAAATCAGGGTTGATGTGGATCAATACTCCAGAGACAAAGGCCATATCCCAAATTTTTGTCGGCTTAAATTCAAGTATGGACTGATGGAAAACTTCAGCTTTTCCCCAGTTTTCAAGACGTTGAGCTGCCTTAGTGTTAATCTCGACACCGGAGAGTGCGGCCTGGGGCAGAAGCAGATGCAGGGCTTTCAGGTTGTTGCCTATATTGGGCCCGAACTCCAGGACTGAGTCAAGCTGCCCTGTTCGTGCCAGAATTTTAGAGAACAACGAGGCGCGGCATCCGAGTTCAAAATTTTCGGGATTTCGGGATTGATACTGATCGCCAAAATTACCAGCCCAGAATTTTTCCTGATCTGTTTTATATGGAAGGTTAGTCATTATTTATTCCAACGCATACGATCGTAGTCGGTCGTACAGCTATTTTTTTATTGTTTTCGATTAAGGGCCTCGAATAATAGCTCGGCCATTGTCCAATCTTCTTTTGTGTCAATATCTTGGGCCTGCCAGCGCGGGATAATTAATGGTACTGAGTTGCTGCCGTACAATTGTTCCGATTTCGCGAATGTTTTACTATTGAGCCAGTAAAACTGACCAGCGTCATGATAGGCCTCGGGAAGATCATTGGAACGACTGAGTTCATGTTCGGGCCACAACATCACTAATCGTCCCTCCTTGTTAATGGTTAGACTACGCAAGATAGGAAAGGGATAGGTGGTAACCGGAAAGACCGTATCCGCTTTACTGTTAATTAAGATTTTAAAGGACTGGCGTAGATTATGGGCGTTGACGAATGGCGCCGTGGCGTAAAGGCAGCAGATGAAATCTGGCCCCTGTCGACTTTTCCGCAGCCATTCCTGGGCATGGCGGATTACCGCTGCGGTGGTGGCAAAGTCATCGGCTATTTCATTTGGTCTCATAAATGGCACTTCTGCTCCATATTTTATAGCCACCGCTGCTATTTCTTCAGAGTCGGTTGAGACGATAATCCGTTTAAAAAGGCCGCTTTCCCTGGCCGCCGCAATGGACCAGGCAATAATAGGTCGGCCGGCGAAATTTTTGATGTTTTTGCCGGGAACTCTTTTACTGCCCCCCCGGGCTGGAATTAGGGCGATATTCATGGCTTCAGCCCTCCGATTAGTCCCCAACTTAGGGGGGTGCCGCGCTTTATATCGCAAGCAGCCTTTCTTCCCAGTATATTATCCAAATATCTGGTATGCAGTCCGTGTCCTGGTCTGATTGAACGTATGTTTTTTGTTGAAAATTTTTCTCCAGCGTTAATATTTTCGACCACAAAGAGTGAGCGGCGAAATATTCTGCTGGCAACCTCTGGGGTAGTAATCCCATAATTTACTTCTCCTAAGGAGTTCTCCGTTGTTCTTATGGCTTTGACCATAGCCTTGAACTCATGGGGCTCTAAGGAAAAAGCACTGTCAGAACCGCCGTTTTTCCGGGAGAGAGTTAAGTGCTTTTCCACTACACGGGCCCCCAGGCTGACTGCGGCAATAGCCGCCGTTGAATTCAGGGTATGATCCGAAAGCCCAACGCATACTCCAAAGGCGGTGGACAGGTTGGGGATGGCCTTAAGATTCATGGCTTCAGCCGGGGCCGGGTAGGCACTGACGCATTTTAAAAGGATTATGTCTTTTGTCCCCGATTGCCGCAGAGTTGTGACTGCCTCATCAATTTCCGCCAGAGATGCCATGCCCGTGGACATAATAACCGGCTTACCGGTAGCCCCCACTTGTCGTAGAAGTGGAATATCCACCAACTCAAATGATGCGATTTTATAGGCCGGTACCCCCATTTTTTCAAGAAAATCAACAGCTGTTTTGTCAAAGGGAGTTGAAAAAAAATCCAGCCCCAAATCTTGGGCTATCTTATTTAATTTCGGGTGCCACTCCCAGGGGGTATAGGATTCCCTGTAGAGTTGGAATAGGTTTTTGCCTTCCCATAGAGTGCCTTTGATAGCAAAATATTTATTTTTGCAGTCAATGGTAATGGTCTCTGGGGTGTATGTCTGCAATTTTATGGCATTCGCACCTGCTTCGGACGCCGCTTTAACGATGGCCGCGGCGCGTTTAAAATCTTGGTTATGGTTGGCGCTCATCTCGGCGATGATGTAGGTTTTGGCGCTTGAACCTACGGGGGTATTGTTAATAAAAAAACTAACCATTATTATTCGTACGTTTGAGAGTCATTTCAATCGCTGCCACGCCTTTTACCTTTATTTTCTGTGACCCAGCTCTAAACCCGGCTTGCGAGAAGAGCCTTAATGAATTTTTATTATCCGCCTTAATACGAGCGCGAATAAGGTGGATTCCCGTACGCCTCCAGGCCTTATCAATACCGAGATTTAACAGCTGTCGACCATATCCGAAGCCCCTGAATTGTGGAGCCAGACTGATAGAGACTTCCGCCTCATGGCCATGTACGTCAAAGCGTAATTGGCCTATATTATTATTACTTGCATTAACCCCTATAAAAAACATGTGGTACGGCTGCCGACTGATCTCCGAGAACCATCGCCGATGTTCGGGCCAGGTAATAGTTTTACTCGTGAATGAAGAATCCCTAACCTTTTCCTCGTTGGCCCATTGGAAGATAAGACGGCAGTCCCGCTCAGTTACCGGCCTGAGCAGGAGCTTATCTTTTGCCAGTCGTTCCACAACTCGCAAAGCCCCCCGGCCGTCAATTAGTGATCTTGCCGTCTCTGCCATTGAGCGCCGCTTGTCTTGGTCGAATATTAAGTTTTGCGTGGTTTTGGTTAAGACCCCGCTCCTTAATTTCTGTCCGGAACCCAAATTAATGGCGGCTCCCCGCCGAGCCAGTCCGGCAGCCACCAATTTCTGATTTTCGGCCGCTATAATTAAAATCATCGGTATGCCGAAATAGGCCATTTCCCAGCAGGTACTGCCAGCCGTCCCCAGAGCTAAATCCGCCCAGGAGAAAAGAGGTGCCATATCGTCAACCGCCTGGCAGATCTCGCAGGGAAAGGGCATTTGCGACGCGGACTTTGTTATTAAATCAGTCTCTTTATTGGTCTGGCCGATAACCACTTTTATCTCCAAATCCCGGCAGTCCAAGGCGGCAATGGCGTTCATGGCCCTACTTGTCAGGCCGCTGGGGTCAGAGCCGCCAAAGGTAAGCAGGATTCTGTGTGCCGTCTGAGGTTGATCATAATTGGGCGAATAGGCTAAAAACTCCTGCCGTAATTGAGCAAAGTGTCCCCCCAATAGTAGTAATGTCCATGGGGCAGATTTATAGTTAATCTTTTCGGCATCAAGGTTTTGATTCAGGATAATATCCGCCTCATATTGCTCTAAATGGTGGTAATCATCAAACCGTAAGACCTTCCACCCCTGTCGGCGCAAAAGCCGGATATAATCTTTTTTAAAATGGTAACCATCGACAACACACCAATGTTCTAACTTTGTATCTTGTGCGGCCAACAATTTCCCCATGGCATCGGCGTCAGCCGGGTTTGGGTAGGGGCGACTTGCTTTAATGAGGGTAAACCCCTCTCGCTGAATACGCGCTTTTATGCCTTTATCAGTAATGTTCCCGAAAAAAATAACCTGACCATGTTTAAAAAATCGCCAGGCCTGGGCCAGAGCCAGGCAACGCATAACGTGTCCTGAGCCAACAACGTGACAGGCGTCGGCTCGAACAACAATAATGCCGCGGGTAGAGTTGCTAATCATGACCTCGTGTTTAAGAGGGTATCGCTTATGAAATCGAGATCAAAATCCAAATTTATTCCCTGGTGTATAGGCAGCGAAAGTATATGCTTGTAAGCCTCTTCTGCCTGTGGGCAGTCACCCGGCTCACAAGTGAATTTTTGTTGATAATATGGGTGCAGATGCACCGGCAGATAATGGACATTGACCCCGATGCCGTGTTCCCGCAGGTTCATAAACGTCATCTCCCTCTTTGGCACTCGTACCACGTAGAGGTGATAGGCGTGCACGCGTTCTTTTTCTATCTTAAGTGGAAGAATATTTGTTCCTGCTAAGTCTTCGTCATAGCGGGCGGCTATTTTCCGGCGTTGTTCCAGCCAGTTAGGCAGTTTTTTAAGCTGGCTGATTCCCAGGGCGCATTGAATATCCGAGAGCCGATAGTTATATCCCAAATCCACCATGTCGTATTGCCAGGTGCCATTATCGACCCGCTGGCGGTGGTCAGTTGTGATACCATGATTACGGAAAAGCCGGGCCTTATCAGCCAGCTTTGGATCATTGGTCACTATCATGCCGCCCTCGCCGGTGGTTATAT
>JAJRZN010000070.1 GCA_024275235.1 Deltaproteobacteria bacterium | reverse complement strand
TCGACAATGAGGCGGACATCCTTAATGCCGGAGAGGACGGCGGAGAAAAAGACAAAATGGGCTCCGGTGAGGCGGGCCAGAATCCGGGCCAGGGTGGTTTTGCCGATGCCGGGCGGCCCCCAGAGGAGCATGGAGGGCAGATAATCACCCTTAAGCAGACGCCAGAGTATCTTGTTTGGGCCGAGGAGATGTTCCTGACCGGCAAAATCGGCAATACTCGCGGGCCGCATACGTTCAGCAAGAGGAATTTCTCTGCTTCCGGCGTCGTTCATGGCTGCCGCTCCACACTGTCTTTATCCGGCTTGTTTGCCAGGCGCGCCAGTAAATAGTCCGTGAGACGTTCAGCGCTGAAGACTAAGGACTCAATATCAAGAAAGTCAAGGATGTGGTGATCAAAAAGAATTTTGACCCGGGCCGGGAAATTCTCTTCAGGTTCTGCGGCCCAGAAGAGAATATATTCCGGCACCATGGGCAGCACCGGTATCCGGGCCGCCAGGTCGGCTCCGCTCTCTGTTATCATCCGGCCGCCCATATCATGTACCGTCCGCTGAAAATTCCCGGCCCCCTCCGCGCTCAGACAACGGGCCAGGGGCTCTTCGCCATAGGTGCTTAAGGTTTTGACCTTGGAAATGGTATTGGGCAGGCTTTCTAAGCCCAGCCATTCGCCGTCCGGAGCCCTGCCGCCTCCGGAGCGCAGATAATTATAGAGCAGAATTTGATCACGATGGTCACCAGGCGGCTGGCCGTTAATGGTGATTTCATCCTTGCTGATTATGGTCTTCTGCCCCAGATAAGGAAAGGCCATGGCCGGCGGCGTATCCTGGTAAATTGCCCCCAGAACCGGGGCCAGGCGGCTGAAATCCACCGGCTGGAGTTCTGATTTTAAAAAGGCGATGAACTGGAGATCTTTTTTCTCTAACTGGAGGTTATCGGTGGACTGCCGCACCTCGGTCATGTCCAGCCCTTTAAGATTAATAAAGGGGCAGTCCGTAAGTTTTTTGCCAACTTTAAGTACGGCGGCGGCAAAGGCCAGGCAGGTGGGAAACCCACAGGCGCCGCAATTGCTGAGCGGGGTGCGCCTAACGAGTTGCAGGGGTGAGAGCATATTGATTATCGGGGGTGAGTGATGGTGAGTCCAATTTTATAATATTGCTTTAAGGTTTTCATGGGTACCTTGCTGTGCCAGTTGCCGGTAGCGAGAGCGCCGAGCCAGAGGCCTGAGAAGATGATAAGGACAAGAACGGGCATGGTCAAGGCCGGAACCCGGCGCCGGGTTACAACGGTGAGGCTCAGGCAGTCCGGTACCGGGCAGACCGCGAGGCACTCTAAGCAGCCGATGCATTCCGGACTGTTTATGGTGTTTCTGCTGGTTATTTTGATGGCGCCGGGGCAGAATTTTTCACATTTATGGCAGTTGACGCAGGCCTCGGCGTCCCGTTGAATTCTGGTGGGGCTGAACAGGGACAGGAGGCCCTGGAGGGCACCGTAGGGACAGAGATAGCGGCACCAGACGTTGCGCGTGAAGATGGAGAGGACGATTAGAACGGCTATAATAATGATGGTGAGTTGAGAAGGACGCAGGAAGAAATAGAGCATTTTAACATCCACTACCATATTATACGGGGTGCGAATAAAGCTCTCAATGGCCGCTAAATTCATCTTCCAGAGGATAAGATAGCTGAAAAAGGCGAGGAGGAGATATTTAAGGGCTGTAAGCGGCAGATCAAGCCACAGGGGCGGTATCCAGGTGAGTTTCAGGCGCCGGCCCAGGACGGCAAGCATATTGGAGCAGAATCCCACCGGGCATATCCAGCCGCAAAACCCCTTGCGCAGTACCAGAGCGATGACGAGGGCGGCAATAAAGATGGTGAGTCCGGCCGGATGAACCATATCATATTGGCCGGTGAGTATGAACTTTTTTAAGGCGACTAAGGCGCTGATGGGCAGAAAGCCCTCTATGGCCGGGGGACGGGGGACGTAAAGGGATGATTGGCCAATGGCCCATAGATAGAAACGGTAGAACTGCCAGCCGCTGTAAAGACAGAAGATAAAGAAAGAGGCCTGCACAGCCCGGCGGATTAAAATTAAGCGTCTGTTCTTCATGGCAGCTGTATTATTTTTTTAGCTCTTTAACCTTAAATGGTTTCCACATAAGTATAATCTGGGGCAGGAGAGTGAGGGCGGCCAGTAAGGCGGCGATCATGGCAAAACCGGTAAAGAGCCCGAAATATATGGTGGGGATAAAATTTGAGAAAACCAGGATGGAGAAGCCGATAACAATGGTCAGTGAGGTATAGTACATGGCCTTGCCGATGCTGCCGTGGCAACGTTCCATGGTCGCTATATAGTCGTTATCCTTGATAAACTCGGCCTTGAAGCGCAGAATGTAATGGATGGTGTCATCCACCGCGATGCCGATGGTGATGGAGGCGATGGTGATGGTCATCAGATCCAGAGGCAGATTGATCCAGCCCATGAGTCCTAAAACCATGGCGGCGGGCAGCATATTGGGCAGGAGGGCGATAATGGCCAGGGAGAGGGAGCGGAACAGGATGATAAACATGATTAATATGCAGATAAAAACGGCGCCGATAGTCAGAATCTGGGAGCGGAACAGGCTCTGCAGCATATTGTTATAAAGCACCAGCATGTTGGTAAAATGAATCTGATCGGGTTTAAATTTCATCTCAGAAATCAGAAAATGATGGATCTTTTTGAGAAGATTGGACATCGACATATTTTTGTTTGACTCGACAATCCGCATGGTGATCCGGGCCTCATTGCTGGGGACGGATACATAGGGCTTAACCAGCAGGTTTTTGATCCTGGCGGGCAGCTTTTGAAAGAGAATGGAGAGCTCGTAATTGTCCAGACTGATCCCGCCGTTTAAGCGGGTGGCAATCTTGATGAGGGTGTCAATGGACTGCACCTTGCCGATCTGCGGTAATGTCTCTAAATAATTATTAATTTTGGCAATACGGCCCAGCTTGTAAGAGGTGAACCAGGCGGCGTATTTCGCGGCTGCCGTTTCCGCGGCCGGAGCCGGGGCGCCGAAATCATTTAAGAGCATATCTTCGCTGCTGTTGGGGGTAGTTTCAGTTTTGACGGCGCTGGGTGCTTTGCGAAAGTCGATGATGAGATCAAGGGGAGTGGTGCCCCCCAGCTTTTGGTCGATGAGCTTCATGCCCTTATATATCTCGGTGGATTTACGGAAATAATCAATAAAACGGTTTTCCACCACCAGCCGTTTAATGCCCATGGCGCTGAGAATAGTCAGAATTACAGCCACAGTAATGATCAGACGGCCGTGCTTTTCGGTGAAGGCGGCGAAATGCATGGTCAGGGGCGGGGTGGTGTCAACCGCTTTGGCTATGGTCTCCCGCGGCAGGAGCATGACGCTGGCCGGAAAGATGATGAAGGAAAAGATAAATGAGACCATAAGCCCCAAGGTCATCATCAAACCAAAATCCATTACCGGTCGGATGGAGCTGACTAACAGGGAGGCGAAGGCGGCTATGGTGGTAAGAGTGGCGTAAAGGCAGGGGAGAAATTTGTGGCGGACAGTGGTGGCCAGCAATTCCTTCTGAGTAGCCTCGGGCCGGGCGGCGCATAACTCGCGATACTGGACGATGAGGTGGATCGTGAGGGACATGGTGAAGATGAGCATTAAGGATATGAAGTTGGATGAAATCACCGTTACCCGCCAGTCCAGAAGTCCCAGAGCTCCAATCATGGTCATAGCGGCGGTGAGACAGCAGATTATGGGGATAATTACCCAGCGCAGACGCCGGAATATTATGGACATGGTCAATACCAGAAAGACCAGAACCCCAACCCCGAAAACAATGATGTCGTTCCTGACGTAGGAAATCATGTCATCAATAATCATGGGGACACCGCCGAGATACATCTGGGCCCGGCCCTGGTATTTAGCGATAACCCCCCTTATCTCACTGACCGTTTTATCCTGGCGCTGGGTCTGAAGGGTGGCTGCGCGGCGGTAATCTTTTTCAACTCGCCGCAGTTCGATTCGTTCTTGATCAGAGATGGTATCATCAAATTTCTTCTGCCGGAGTGTGGTACGCTGTTTGAGCAGGGCGCGCAGTTTCCTGTTAATGGGCAGGTTAATAAGAATTGCCGTGGTCTTACTGTCCGGGCTCAATAATTGTTTGCTGTACAGGGGATTGCTTAAAAACTCCTTATGGGCCGCTTCCCGGTTGGTACCGGCATCAAGCAGGGTACGGATATGCCCCTTGAGATCCGAGATCGGGATGGGAGGGCTGAATAATAAGGGGGCATTTAAAATACTGAAGACTGAATCTACTCCAGGCAGGGCCTTGAGATCATGGTCAATTTCAGCGAGAGTTTTAAGGGGGCCGTCGGAGAACAGCGGCCGGCCGGGGGTATAGGTCAGAATGAGATAGTCGTTGGAGCTGTATCTGCTGACTTCCTGGCGGTAATAACGCAGAGCCTGATCGTTTTCCAGAACTAATGAGTCCGCTGAGGCGTCAAGTTTAAACTCCGGGATATGGGCGGCGAAAAAACCGGTAACGAGGAGGGCGCCGAGTAACGCCAGCCAGGGATGATCGAGGATGAGCCGCTGATATATTTTACTGAGCATACCTATTCCTTGCCAAGATGTAACTTATCCGGTTAAAAGCAGACAAACTGCCCTTAACTGTTCAGATGTGCCAGGATAAAAGAAGAGCCTGAATTCTGTTCCTGTGATATTGCAAAACTGGTAATCCGGGCGGTACCACGGCTGAACTACTACAGCGTGGGGTGTAAATCGCCCTTAATTTTGCAAGTATAAAATAATATGATTAAAGCTTGCCAAAAGCACTTTATTTTTTGATAATTATTCAAGGGATATAATTTTTCTTGCTTTATAATGCAAGATTATTTAAGGAAGATAAGATTTATTCTTCCGTTTATTGGGTAATATAACAGAATAACAGGAAAAACTTATGAGGTTTAAGATTGTCGCTCTGCTTGTCGCTATTTTTATCTGGGGGCCTAATTATATGCATTCCGCCGTGGCAGCGGAAGATGTCCTGGAGAATGATCTGGCGGCCTATAGTCAGCCTGAGATCAAGATCAATGACCCCCTGGAGCCCTTAAACCGGGTGTTTTTTCAGTTTAACGATAAACTGTATACCTATGTTCTGGAGCCGACAGCCAAGGCCTGGAGGTTTGTTCTGCCTCAGCCGCTGCGGGCCAGTTTGTGGAGCGCCTTTCATAATTTTTTGACCCCGGTACGGCTCGTAAATGATCTGCTGCAGGGAGAATTTGCCGCTTCTGGAGTGGAATTGTCCCGTTTTGTACTCAATACCACGGTGGGGGCGGGAGGTCTGGGCGATCCGGCTCAATACGTTTTTCATCTGCAAACCCCTGACGAGGATCTGGGCCAGACTCTGGGACATTACGGGGTTGGCGAGGGATTTTATATCTGCTGGCCTTTCCTGGGTCCCTCTAACCTGCGGGACACTGTGGGGATGGCCGGGGACTCCTTTCTTGATCCCGTGACCTATATGACCTCTTCCGACTGGAAGGCTCTGCTGGCAGTACATGCTGTCAGGAAGGTTAATTATATCTCACTTAATATCGGGGAGTATGAACAGTTCAAGGAGGCTGCCTTCGACCCTTATACGGCCATGAAGGAATTTTATACCAAGAACCGTCGGCAGAAAATTAAAAACAAGATCACTCACCATGCTGACAGTGATAATAATCATCTTGGCGATTACAGGCATATTGCCGATACTAAGACACGGTTGGAGCCTGGTGGTCTTAATTCTTCTAAGGCCCGGCCCGGAGCGGTGCGTGTTCAGGATAAATTTTTTGTCCAGGTGGGTGTATTCTGGCGGTCTGATGGTATGCGGGATTTAAATCGAAGATTAACGGCAATGGGTCGTAAAACAGTGGTAGTGACCTATAACCGGGGAGATTATAGCTTTTATGGTCTTCAGGTTCCGGCGGGTAGCAACTTTATGGCGGCCAAGACTATTGAGCTGCAGCTGACCGCGGCGGGATTTCATGACACAATGGTTGTCTCACATGCCCTGTAGAGCAATTCTCTAATTATTAATCTCTAAAAAAAAAAAACAAATAAATGATACTTAGGCTTAAGAAAAACGATGGTTTAAACAAAACAAAGTCCTTTATATTTTTTGCTGTATTGTGTGCGGTTGTTATGCCCTGGGGCGGTAAGGCCCTGGCGCTCAAGGCTGATGAGCCGTTAAGCCAGATGGAAGATACGGTTAACAAGGCTTTGGCCCTGCTCAGAGATCCGGTTCTTAAAAAGCAGCAGACACTTAGACAGCAAAAGCTTTATAAACTGATTGATTATCGTTTTAATTTTCAGCTTATGGGCCGTCTTGCTCTCGGGCCGGCCTGGAAGACTGTTGATGCCGGAGAGCGGGCAGTTTTTGTGCGTCTCTTTGCTGACCTTCTAAAAAACACTTATGTGCGGCGGGTTGACTCCTATACCGACGGCCGGATGACCTTTATCAAGCAGTTAAAGCGTAATAATCTGGCACTTGTTTATAGTAAATATGAGAATAACAACGATACCATGTCTATTAATTATAAGATGATAAACCGTAACGATATCTGGAGGGTGTATGATGTCGTTATTGAAGGCGTGAGTATCGTTAAGCAATATCGGCGTCAATTCGCCCAGATCCTGTTGAATGAGCAGATGAGCGGTTTGATTAAACGCTTAAAAGCTAAGTTGAAGACCCTTAAGAAGGTCGAGGATCAGCCTGCCAAATCGTAGCTTTAATTCCCAGTCGCAGCCATAGGCCCGCAGTTTGAGGTTCATGAGAGTGACAGCTTTTTTTACCAAATAATACGACTTGTCGCCTGTACCAGTCTCCCTGTCTCTTTTTCCGCTTACTTAAAATCCTTGACATTACGGTGTAATTTCTTATACTCAACAATTTTTCACCAGCAGAAATTAGAGCGTTAAGAGGACACGTCTATGGTGCCGGTTTTTGAGGCCGCGTAACTCCTGTCCGTTTCTGTTGGCCGGCTGAATAATTGTTTTTTGTACCTGCGTTTTTAACTGAATTTGCAGGTAGCCATTCAGCGTGATGCCTGAAAATAACGATAACCCCAGAGTGTAACTGTTTAGACGCGCCCCGGGACGTGGTTAAATAATTACCTGAATTTATTAAATTATTAAGACAAGAGGTACTAATATGGCTTTACCTAAACACCGGCAATCACATTCTAAAACCAGACTAAGACGTTCGCATGATGCCTTGCGGCCTGCCAGCATATCGACCTGCCCTGAGTGTGGAGAACCAAAACAGCCCCATCGGCTTTGTGCCGGTTGTGGTACATACAACGGCAAAAAGATTATTAAATTCGACGACGAAACAGATTAAACACCGCAGTGTGTCTATGCGGGTGGCTGTCTTGGTCATAGGAAGTCACGGGAGGATGGTGTGCGAATAGCTCTTGACGGCATGGGGGGAGATCTTGGCCCTGATGAAATAGTTGCGGGTGCCGTACAGGCTGTTTGTGAACTTGGACTCCATGTAACCCTGGTGGGGGATGAAACTACTCTCCGCAAGGCCCTTGAAAATCACGAACGGGAATTGTCTCTCTGTCAGCCGGCGTCATCTGATAATGATGAATCGCCGGCCTTAGAGGTTAGCTCGGCTTTTTCGCGGATTGATATAGTTCATACCACACAAGTTGTGGAGATGGGTGAGGCCCCTCTTGAGGCGGTTCGTCATAAAAAGGATTCTTCGATTATGGCGGCCTTCAGACTTCTTAAAAACGGTGAGGCTGATGCCGTGGTCAGTGCGGGTAATTCCGGGGCGACCATGGCCGCGGCTCTGAAGACAGTTGGGCGGCTGCCTGGTATATCACGTCCTGGTATCGCCGGAATTTTTCCCACCATGAAAAAGCCTTTGGTGATGATGGATGTGGGGGCTAATGTGGATTGTCGCCCTCTCCATCTTCTGCAGTTTGGGGCCATGGCTGCCGCCTTTTCCAAATTATTGTTTGGCATTGAGCGGCCCAGGGTCGGGATTCTAAGCATCGGGGAAGAGCGGGGCAAGGGTAATGCCCTGGTCAAGGGTACTCATGAGTTATTGTCTAAAAGCAGGCTTAATTATATTGGCAACGTTGAGGGGCGTGATACCTTTCAGGGGGATGTGGATGTCATGGTCTGCGACGGTTTTGTCGGCAATGTCTGCTTGAAATTAAGTGAGGGGCTGGCTGAGGCCATGGTTGCCATGCTGCGGGAAGAATTCGATAAGAGTCTGACCTCAAAGGTGGGGTATCTCCTGAGCCGCAGTTCATATGCCAACCTTAAAAAGAGAACCGATTACGCTGAGTATGGCGGAGCTCCTCTCCTCGGGTTAAATGGTATTGGTATCATATGCCACGGCCGTTCTCATTCCAAGGCGATTAAGAACGCTGTGCGAATTGCTGCCGAACTGGCCGAGAAGCGGGTGAACGACCATATTCTTGATCTGCTTACCAACGCTCTGCCGGTTATGGATGCCGCCCTTGCCGATTGATAAAATGAAATCATTTATTTTGGGAACAGGCTCAGCTCTGCCGGCGAGAATATTGACTAATGCCGAGCTGGAGACAATGGTGGAGACCAGTGATGAATGGATCTCCACCCGAACCGGCATCAAAAGCCGGCATATATCCGGGGCTGGAGAAGAAACCTCAAAGCTGGCCGGGCGGGCGGCGGCCAAGGCTCTGGAAATGGCTGGATTGACCCCGTTGGATCTGGACCTTATTCTGGTTGCTACCATCTCCAGCGAAATGTCCATGCCATCCTGCGCCTGTCTCGTGCAGAAGGATATCGGGGCGAAAAACGCCTTTGCCTATGATTTGAATGCCGCTTGCTGCGGCTTTCTTTATGGCCTGGATATGGCTGACAGTTATCTCTGCCGACGTCCGGATATGAAGATTATGGTGATTGGGGCCGAAACCCTCTCTTCCCGGGTTGACTGGCAGGATCGTAACACCTGTGTTCTCTTTGGAGACGGGGCCGGGGCCTGCGTGGTGAGTGGCGCGGCACCGGGAAGCGGTATGCTGGCCAGTAAGTTACACGCCGATGGCAACCTTTATAAATTATTGTATATGGATTCCGCTAAAGGAATGAATCCCGCGCTGGCTAATGCCCGTAATGAGGGGGCATTTATAAAGATGAGCGGTCGGGATGTCTTTAAATACGCGGTGCGGGCCATGACCCGCAGTGTTGAAGAAGTTCTTGCCCAGACCGGGATTAAAAAGGATGAGATTAAGCTGATAATTCCTCATCAGGCCAATAGGCGGATTATCAACAGCCTGCTGGAGCATTTGGCCATTCCGGCTGAAAAGGTCTATGTAAACATGACTAAATATGGTAATACCTCTGCTGCAAGTATTCCCATTGCTCTGGATGAGGCCAATCGTGAGGGGTTGCTTGAGCCGGGGGATATTCTCCTTTTATGTGCCTTTGGCGGCGGTTTTACCTGGGGGGCAGCTGTCATACGCTGGTAGTCAGGTGGAGCGCCGCGGTAATGGCTCGCATCTCTTCCGGGGAAGGGGGGACATCGTATCATTTCTGTTCTTAATAATATACAGTTTGAAATAACGCGGAGATAAATGTGGACTATTTTTTGACAGAAGAACAACAGATGATTGTTGAAGTAGCCCAACAGATAACCGATGAAAAGATAATTCCCTGCCGGGCTGAACTGGATGAAAAAGAGGAGTTCCCCCGTGATATTCTGGATCAGATCGGGCAAGCCGATCTGGCTGGTCTTTATATAGACGAGGAGTATGGCGGCTATGGCGGCGGCTGTTTTGATATGGTTCTGGCCCTGGAACAATTCGCCAGGGGGTGTGTGGGAATTGCCACCAGTTTCGCGGCCAACGGCCTGGGTGCCTATCCCATTATCCTCTCCGGCAGTGAGGAATTAAAAAACCACTATCTGCCCTTAATTGCCAGCGGTGAAAAATACGCTGCCTTTGCCCTTACCGAGGCTAACGCCGGCAGTGATGCCTCCGGGATTCAGACCACAGCGGTGCTTGATGGTGATGAGTGGGTTTTAAACGGTACTAAACAGTGGATTACCAACGGCGGTGAGGCCAATATTTATTCGGTGATTGCCATGACTGATCCCCACAAGGGGGCACGGGGGGCCACCATGTTTGTGGTGGAGGATAGTGATCCTGGATTTTCCTATGGCCACAAAGAAAAAAAACTCGGTATCCGGGCCTCTTCAACCAGAGAACTGATTTTCAAGGACTGCCGGATTCCGGCAGGGCGTCTCATCGGCCGCCGGGGCGGTGGTTTTATCACGGTCATGAAGACTCTTGACCACTCCAGGCCGGGGATTGCCATTCTCGGGGTTGGGCTGGCACAGGGCGCTCTTGATGAGGCCGTGGTGTATGCCAAACAGCGGGTGCAGTTCGGTAAACCGATTATCTCGTTCCAGGCGGTTCAACATCTGCTGGCCGATATGGCCATTGAGACTGAGGCCGCCAGAGCCCTGGTCTATGCCGCGGCCAGGCACATTGACGCTCACCCGAAGCAGATGTCCAAAGCTTCTTCCATGTGCAAAGTCTTTGCCACTGATGTGGCCATGAAGGTTACAACCAATGCCGTACAGGTACTGGGCGGTTATGGTTATATGCGTGATTACCCGGTGGAGAAGATGATGCGGGATGCCAAAATTCTCCAGATCTATGAGGGGACAAATCAGATCCAACGCAACGTGATAGGTCAGGAGTTGAATAAGGAATATAATAGATGAAAATTATTATCTGCCTGAAGCAGGTTCCTGATACCAGAAACGTCCGTCTTGATCCCAAGACCAATACCATGAACCGGGAAGGGGTGGAGAGCATTATGAACCCCTATGACCGCCACGCTCTGGAAGAGGGGGTACGTCTATCGGCCCAATATGGTGGTACGGTTACCGCTCTCAGTATGGGGCCGCCCCAGGCCGCGGAGATGTTGAAAGAGGCCATTGCCTGCGGGGCTGACCAGGGTGTGTTGATTTCCGACCGGGCCTTTGCCGGAGCTGATACTCTGGCCACTACCTATACCCTGGCCAGTGCCGTGCTTACCTTAGGTGCCGCCGATCTGATTATTTGCGGCAAACAGGCCATTGATGGTGACACAGCCCAGGTCGGGCCGGGTTTGGCCCGCCGTCTTGATCTGGCCTATGCCTCCTGTATCAGTAAAATTCATGAGGTGCGGGATGATTGTCTGCTGGCCCGGCGGATGATGGACGACGGTTATGACGAGTTGGAGATCACCCTGCCGGCCCTGTTGACCGTGGTACGAGAAATAAATGAGCCCCGTATCCCGTCCTTAAAGGGCAGGATGAAGGCCGGAAAGGCGGTAATCAAAACCTTTAACGCCGCTGATATAGGGGCGGATACGGCTCTTCTCGGCCTGGCTGGTTCGCCAACCAGGGTTGCCAGGGTTTTTGCGCCGGAGGCCAGAGGGGAGAGAGCCATGCTTGAGGGGACGG
>JAJRZN010000069.1 GCA_024275235.1 Deltaproteobacteria bacterium | reverse complement strand
CTTATTGATAAAATTTTTATCAGCAAGGATGCCTTTATGCTTAATATGCTGCCCCTCGCCCTGATGGCGGTATTTTTATTTAAAGGGGTGTTTTATTATCTTTATTCCTCTATTCTTGATATTGTCGGTCAGAGTATAATCAAGGATCTGCGGCAGGATATCTTCGCCCATGTCCACGCCCTGCCCATCTCATTTTTTCACCATACCCCCACCGGTGAGTTAATCTCCAGGGTCATCAACGATGCCACCCTGATCCAGAGCGCCGTCTCCCGGGCTCTGGTGGGGGTTTTAAAGGACTGCTTTCAGGTTTTCGGCCTGCTGTTCGTGGTTTTTTACCTGAACTGGAAGCTGGCGGCCATCTCCCTGATATTTCTGCCTCTCGCCACCATCCCCGTAATTAAATTTGGTAAAAAATTCCGCCAGTTAAGTATTAATAACCAGCAGATAGTCGCCAAGGTCTCCAATATTATGCATGAAACCATTACCGGCCATCGGATAGTCAAGGCCTTTGGGATGGAGAAATATGAGATCAAGCGTTTTTCCACCCTGGTGGAGAGTCTCTTCGCGATCATTGTCAAGGACATCAAAATTAACAGCCTCCAGCATCCGGTGATGGAAGTCTTCGGCGGGGTGGGGATCTCGGCGGTTATCTGGTACGGGGGCCATCAGGTGATTAACGGTCAATCCACCCCCGGCACCTTTCTTTCCTTCATGGCCGCCCTGATTATGATCTACGATCCCATTAAAGGAATAAGCAATGTCAACAGTCCGGTACAGCAGGGCCTGGCCGCCGCTACCAGGGTCTTTGGCCTCCTTGATATTAAACCGGATATAGAAGACCGGCCGGGGGCGGAGGTCCTGCCGCCTTTTCAGCGGCAAATTGAATTTGAGCATGTCTCCTTCAGCTATGACAATGAGGTGAAGATTTTAAAGGATATTAATCTTGTTGTCCCGGCGGGTCAGGTTCTGGCCATTGTCGGAGCCTCCGGCGGCGGTAAGACGACTTTGGTAAACCTGATTCCGCGTTTCTTTGAGGTCAGTGAGGGGGCAATCCGCATAGACGGCCGCGATTTGCGCGATATCACCCAGAGTTCTTTGCGCCGTCAGCTGGCCATTGTCTCGCAGCAGACCATCCTGTTTAATGACACGGTGGGTAATAATATCGCCTATGGCGATCTCAGCCGTTCACTAACCGATATCAAGGCGGCGGCCCAGGCGGCCAACGCCCTGGATTTTATCAATGAGCTGCCCCAGGGCTTTGATACCATTATCGGGTAATCAGGGGCGCGGCTCTCCGGCGGTCAGCAGCAGCGGATTTCCATCGCCCGGGCCTTATTGAAAAATGCCCCTATCCTGATTCTGGATGAGGCTACCTCGTCCTTAGATACCGAATCAGAGCATGAGGTGCAGAAGGCCCTGGAGACCTTGATGCGGAATCGTACCACCTTTGTCATCGCCCACCGGCTGTCAACTATCAGAAATGCCGACCGGATTATCGTCATTCAGGACGGCCGGATTGTTGAGGACGGCCGTCACGACTCCCTGCTGGCCCAGAGCGGGGTGTACAAGAATCTCTATGAGATGCAGTTTTCTGACAGTTGAAATCAATTTATCATCAGGGCGCCGGCTAAGCCCCCCCGCAAGTTTGCCCGTCTCCGCTTTACAGGGGGGACGGGTCTCGTTTGGTTTATTCCCACCCTCCCTCTTGACAGAGGAGAATTTGTGCTTATTTTGTTGCGCCAAATAAACGAATAATCCATTTTATTTTTTATATAATTTACAACTTTTGAGGTTTAAAAATGACTAAAGAGACCATGGAATTCCAGTCTGAGACCAGAAAACTACTGGATATTGTTATCCATTCCCTTTACACCGAGCGAGATATATTCCTCCGGGAACTAATCTCCAATTCCGCTGATGCCCTGGAAAAGATGCGGCATGAAAGTATTATTCAGCAGGATGTTTTTGATAAGGATGTCCCACTGGAGATTAACATTCAGGCCGACGACAAGGCCCATACCCTGACGATTATTGATACCGGTCTCGGTATGACGCGGGATGAACTCATTGCCAACCTCGGTACCATCGCCCATTCCGGCTCTAAAACCTTTCTTTCTGAGTTAAGTGAGCAGGAACAGAAAAATACTAATCTCATCGGCCAGTTCGGGGTCGGTTTTTACGCCGCCTTCATGGTGGCCAAAAAGGTGCGGGTGCAGTCGCGCTCCTATCTCACCGAAGAGCAGGGGCACGAGTGGGTGTCTGATGGTACCGGTTCCTATGAGGTTGATGAATGTCCGGGCCTGCATCGCGGTACCAAGATCATTCTGGAGTTAAATGATGACTGCCATGATTACGCCAAGGACGAGACCATTAAGCGGATTATCAAGCAATATTCCAGCTTTGTCTCCTTCCCCATTAAGCTGGGCGGCGAAGAGATCAACACGGTGCAGGCCCTCTGGACCCGTGGCAAGAACGAAATTAAGGACGAGGAGTATAACGACTTCTATAAATTCATTGGCCCGGCCTATGACGAGCCTCTGTCCCGCCTCCATTTCACCGCCGATGTGCCGCTGTCCATCAAGGCCCTGCTCTTTATTCCCAAGGAGAATATGGAGCATATGGGCTTTGGCCGTTTAGATCCGGGGGTCAGCCTCTATTGCCAGAAAATTTTAATCGATCAGCACAGTAAAAATATCCTGCCGGAATGGCTGCGTTTTGTGAAGGGGGTAATTGATTCGGAGGATATTCCCTTGAATATCTCCCGCCAGTCCCTGCAGGATAACGCCCTGGTGGGCAAGATCAACAAGGTAGTTACCTCCCGTTTTCTGAAACATCTCGCTGAGATGGCCAAAACAGAGCCCGATAAATATACGGAGTTCTGGAAGACCTTCGGCATGTTTCTCAAGGAGGGTGCCACTTCGGACTTCATCCATCGGGAGGCCATTGCCAAGCTCCTGCGTTTTGAATCGTCCGCCTCTGAACCCGGCAAGACTATTGGCCTGGCTGAATACGTGGAGCGGATGACTGAAGAGCAGAAGGATATTTATTATATCAACGGCCCCAGCCGGGAGGCCATTGAGAGCGGCCCTTACCTGGAAGCCTTTAAGAGCCGCGGCCTGGAAGTTATCTACACCATGGAGCCCATTGATGACTTTGTCTTCAGTCATTTGAATGAATTTGACGGCAAAAAGCTGATTTCCGCTGACCGGGCGGATTTGGATCTTGCCGAACCTAAGGATGAGGATGAGAAAAAGGATAAGTTAGATGAGCCCGTGGCCCTGTCGCTTACCAAGTGGATGAAGGAGGTGTTAGGGGACAAGGTCAAGGAGGTGCTGGAATCAAAACGACTGGTGGACAGCCCGGCGATTATCGTTAATCCCGACGGCTTTATGACCAGTTCCATGGAACGGGTCATGCGGGCGACGAATCCCGACGGCGGTCTGCCCCAGGGTAATAAGAACCTGGAGATAAATACCGGCCATCAATTAATCAAGGATCTGGCTGAGCTGCGGATCAAAGATGAAGACCTGGCTAAGGTAATTGTTGAGCAGATTAATGATAACGCCATGATTCAGGCCGGACTCATGGTGGAGCCTTCCAGCATGGTGGAGAGGAATTACCGCATTCTATCCCAGGCGGTGAAGGGCTGAGGCTGAGAACACCCCTCCCCCCCCCGGCCGGCGCGTTTTTACCGAGAAGCGAGTACGCAAGACCCGCCTCCCTCGCGCGGAGGAGCGGCACAGGGGCTGCTCCTATATGCCCTTGATCGAGCTATCGTTCTCCCCTTCGCGCGGAGGACTGGCGATGAATGTCAAGAAAGATTACTTGTAACAAGGTTTAGACGAGGAATTATTATGATTGAGGCCAGGGAACTTAGTAAAGATTACGATGAGGTAAAGGCCTTAGACAAGGTCTCATTTACTATAAAATCGGGGGAGGTTATTGGTCTGCTGGGGCCGAACGGGGCGGGGAAAACCACCCTGATGAAGATCCTCACCGGT
>JAJRZN010000002.1 GCA_024275235.1 Deltaproteobacteria bacterium | reverse complement strand
GGTATTGACCATGCTTTGCCACAATTGCCACTGATTTCGGTCGCCATTGACCATGATCAGCTCAATTTCGCCGAGTTCCCCCAAGCTGCAATGAAGCTCGGAGAGAGCAGGATAGGGCTTGATTTGTCCCCTGCGGGACGGGTCATTACAGGCGATTTTACGCCCTTTTGGGACGGTAAGGGGGACGTCTATGATATTATGCCTTGTTGCCAAGATAATTTGTTAGTACCTGGTCAAAACGCATGAAATCATAGACGTCCCCCAAATAGATCTAGACGTCCCCCAAATGGATCTTATCGTTCGTTCGACGTTGAAGGAGAAGGTAATCGATCGCTATAAGATATATTCAGGGAGCAGCGAAGAGTGTATTCTTTGGGGGAAAGAGGTTGTTGGGGAAGTTGAGTTCCATGCCATACCGAAACAATCCAAACTGTATTGTCTTTCACCCGATAAAAAAATTTGTAGGGGGTAATAATAACCTCTCGATAGGGAAGATCAGGAAATTCGGGAATAGGGCGGCCAGATTTAGGATGGTCAATAAGCCGAGAAAGAGTTTTTTCTGCTTTTTTGCGAAATGAAGTCGCAGCAGAAGGTTTATCGCGCCGAATGTATGCTATAGCTTGCGGAAATTGATTACGTGCTGTTGGGGTAAAGGAAATTTTCATCCTTTTAGTCTGCCAGCATTTCGTCGGCTTCAGCAAAAACTGAAGCTAAGTCATAACCAATGCCAGCTTCTATTTCTTTTTCTCCACGAGCAAGCAAACGTAATATTTCCAATTCTTGTTGGTTGTATTCATATTCCTGCATGCTCATCATTACGGCGGCCGCCCGTCCTCTCTGAGTAATAAAAAGTGGGGCGGTAGAAGATGATAGTTGTTTCACAATGCTACTAACATTTTGGCGCAAATCGGAAATAGGGATTATTTGTGGTGTTTTTTGCATTGTATTGCCCTCCTAAAGGTGTTCTTAGTTGTACAATTTATTTGCACATGGAGGCAAGCAAAATAAGAGTAACTTAGAGGTTTAGAGGTTGTTAATCAAAAACATGGCTGGAAATGACAACCTAAATCTGCCGATTCTGATTGTCAAAGGTGTAGACCTGACACTGTGATACTGAAAGCGTACTTGAACAAAGCCTGAAAGCATGGTAAAAACGCCTAAATCATTTCACAAAAGCAGGTAGAACTACTACCGACACGACGACATCAGGAGACGCAACGTGACCCAAGAATCAACTGACCACCTTTGGCTTTCCGGTAATGAGGCCCTTGCTCTGGGGGCCTTTGAGGCAGGCGTAAAGGTGGCATCAGGCTACCCGGGAACCCCATCAACCGAAATTTTAGAGAACCTTACCAAATACCAGGGCCCCTATACCGAATGGGCTCCCAACGAAAAGACCGGCCTTGAAACAGCCATCGGGGCCGCCTTTGCCGGGGGCCGGGCTCTCGCCACCATGAAGCATGTGGGGTTGAATGTTGCCGCCGACCCTCTGTTTACCCTCTCATATACCGGAGTACGGGCCGGGCTGGTGATTATCAATGCCGATGATCCCGGTATGCACTCATCCCAGAACGAGCAGGATAACCGCAATTACGCCTATGCCGCCAAGATTCCCATGCTGGAGCCCTCCGATCCAGCCGAGGCCCGGGATTTTGTCAAGCTGGCCTTTGAATTAAGCGAAGAATTTGATACCCCGGTGCTGGTCAGAACCACCACCCGTCTGGCCCATGTCAAGGGCATGGTGAAGAAAGGAGAAGTTATAACTCCACCGCTTACTCCGGGTATAGAGAAAATGGCGGCCAAATTCGTCATGCTGCCGGCCAATGCCAGGGTCAGACGGGAGGTAATGGCCCAGCGTCACGACCGCCTGAAAGCCCTTGCCGAGGATTTTGCCCCCAACCGCACGGAATGGGGTACAAAAAAACGCGGCTTTATCACCAGCGGAGTTAGTTATCTCTATACCAAAGAGGCCTTTCCCGAGGCCTCTTTCCTTAAACTTGGACTCGTTTATCCCCTGCCGGAGAAGCTGATTAAAAGCTTTGCCGCCGAGGTGGATGAGTTATTTATTATTGAAGAATTAGACCCATTTTTAGAGACCCGAATCAGGGCCATGGGGATTAAATGTACCGGCAAGGAGAAAATCCCGGCCATCGGTGAACTCAGCCCGGACATAATCCGCCAGGCCTTAGGGGAACAGGAGGAACCGGGATTTGAGCCCCTCAGCTTACCCATGCGTCCCCCCAATATGTGTCCCGGCTGCCCGCACCGGGGGCTTTTCTATAATCTTAACCGCCTCAAGGTCTTTGTCTCCGGTGATATTGGCTGCTATACTCTGGGTTTCCTGCCGCCGCTCTCAGCCATGGACTCCTGCGTCTGCATGGGAGCCAGCATCGGTATTGCCCACGGTATGGACAAGGCCCTGGGGGATGCCGGCCGCGGCAAGATGGTGAGCGTCATCGGTGACTCAACGTTCTTCCATTCCGGTATAACGGGGCTGACCAATATTGTCTACAACAAGGGCAACTCCACCGTTATCATCCTCGACAACCGGATTACCGGCATGACTGGTCATCAGCCTAATCCCGCCTCCGGCCAGACCCTGCAGGGAGAGCCAGCCCATGAGATTGACATCGCCGGACTCTGCCGGGCCCTCGGAGTTGAGCATGTACAGGTGGTAAATCCTCAGCACCTTAAAGAAACCAAAAAGGCGCTGATAGAGGCCCTGGACTTTGAAGGCCCCTCAGTGGTCATTACCAGATATCCCTGCGCCCTGCTGCCGGCGGAAAAGAAACGGCCCAAAATCCCCTTCACCATTGAGCCGGCAAAATGCACGGGCTGTATGTCCTGCCTTCGTCTCGGCTGCCCTGCCATGAGCTGGCAGACAGTGAGCCCGGAGGAAGGCGCGGCCCTGGGATTCAAGAAGAAGCAAAAGGGATATGCCCGGATAAGTGAGATGTGTAATGGCTGTGGGCTCTGCGCTCAGACATGTAAATTCGACGCCATAGTCAGGGAGGATAAAGCGATATGAAGGGTGGAATAATATTTTGTGGAGTCGGCGGTCAGGGGATTCTTCTCGCCAGTGAAATTACCGCCTTCGCCCTCATGGCGGCCGGGTTTACGGTGAAGAAAAGCGAGGTACACGGCATGGCCCAGCGCGGCGGCTCAGTGGTGGCTCATCTACGATACGGCGACAAGGTCTATTCACCGCTTATTGCTCAGGGGGCAGCTGACTTCATACTTTCCTTAGAGAAAATGGAGGCGGCCCGTTATCTTAATTTCATGCACGAAAAAACTCAGATAGTAGCCAGCACTCATCAGATTGCCCCGCCCGCCGTGGCTCTGGGCCAGGCCCCCTACCCGGTCGATGTCCTGGACAAACTCCAAGACAAAGGGCTGGCATTGCTAAGTATAGACAGCTTCGCCATCGCCCGTGAGCTGGGGGAGGTACGGGCCGCCAATGTTGTTCTTGTAGGGGCCCTGTCCACCTTTCTGCCGGTAACGGAGGATATCTTCATCAAAGTGATGAAGAGCAACCTGCCGGCCAGAATTCTCGAGCTCAATCTGCGGGCCTTTGCCGCCGGCAGACAAGAGGCGTCCTGAAACGCTTACATCCACACAACCATTAAGACCTCAACTTATGGACAAGGAGGGAAAAATTGATTTTGAATGACCATGAAACCATGCCCCGTGAGGAATTACGCGCCCTGCAGCTTGAACGGCTCCAGAAACTGGTGGCACGGGTCTATGACAAGGTTCCCTATTACCGAGGCAAGATGGATGAGGCCGGAGTCAAACCCGAAGATATCCGCGTCCTGGAGGATATCCGCCATCTACCCTTTACCACTAAGGAAGATCTCCGCCAAAATTACCCCTTCGGTCTCTTCACCGTACCCATGGATGACATTGTCCGGCTGCACGCCTCCTCCGGCACCACCGGTAAACCAACGGTGGTAGGCTACACCAAAGAAGACATTAAACTCTGGGCCGGCTTAATGGCCCGCAGCCTCAGCGCCGCCGGAGTAACCAGTAAGGATATTATCCAGAACGCTTACGGCTACGGCCTCTTCACCGGCGGCCTTGGAGCCCATTACGGAGCGGAGGAACTGGGCGCCACGGTTATCCCCATCTCCGGCGGTCAGACGAAACGCCAGATTACCATTATGCGTGATTTTGGCTCAACAGTACTGCTTTCCACCCCCTCTTACGCCATGAACCTCGCCGAAGTCATGATTGAATCCGGGGTTGATCCCGCCGCTCTGCCGCTCCGGGTAGGGGTCTTCGGGGCCGAGCCCTGGAGTGAAGGAATGCGCCATGACCTGGAAAAACGCCTGCGGATAAAAGCCATTGACATCTATGGCCTAAGTGAAATTATAGGCCCTGGAGTGGCAGTCGAATGTATCGAGGAACAAAATGGGCTGCATATTTTTGAAGACCATTTCCTACCTGAGATTGTCGATCAGAACACCTTTGAGCCTCTGCCCATAGGCGAAACCGGCGAACTGGTATTCACCACCCTCACCAAGACCGCCTTTCCGGTGATCCGCTACCGAACCAAGGATATTTCCCGGCTGAACGCCACCCCCTGCTCCTGCGGCAGAACAATGCTCCGCATGCCCAAGGTCAGCGGCCGTACCGATGATATGCTGATAATCCGGGGCGTAAATGTCTTCCCCTCCCAGATCGAACAGGTGCTGATGAGTATTGAAGGGGTTGAGCCCCATTATCTGATTATCGTTGACCGCCAGGGGGCCATGGACACCATGGAGGTGCAGGTTGAGGTCAGCGAAAACATCTTCTCTGATGAAATCAAGGATATGGTCTCCATCACCAAACATATTCAGGCTGACATCAAGGATCTCATCGGCTCGACCTGCAAGATTACCCTGGTGGAGCCGAAGACCATAAAACGCAGCGAAGGCAAAGCTCAGCGGGTTATTGATAAACGGAAAATATAGTAGCGGCTCAGAATACGATAATACGACAGAACTGACAACAGGCCGTCAGGCTAAAGTATTGACGGCCTGTTATCCTCGTCCCTGTTCAGGTCAACAGAGACATATTCAAGAAAAGGGAGGGAATCAACAATGCAGGTAGAACAAATTGCTATATTCCTGGAAAACCGGGCTGGACGCCTCGCTGAAATAACCAGCACTCTGGCCGAAAACGGCATTAATATCAGGGCACTGTCGCTGGCTGATACCGCTGATTTCGGCATTCTGCGCCTCATTGTCAACGATGTTGACAAGGCCAGCCAGATTCTGAAGGATCATGGTTTTACCGTTGGCAGAACCGAAGTTCTGGTAGTGGAGGTGCCGGATCAACCCGGCGGCCTGGCAGGGGCGTTAAGCGCCATAAACAAAGCCCGGCTTAATATTGAGTACATGTACGCCTTCTCCCAGCGCAGCGGTGAATCGGGCCTGATTATCTTCCGCTTTGACGATCAGGAGGCAGCGGTCAAGGTCTTTCAGGAGGCCGGCCTGCGCATCTTAAACGGCGAAGAGGTTTATGCCATCTGAACCGGCAGGGCATAAGAATGTTCGTAACTTATGGGTAAAATAGAAGAAAGTAATTCTAAATCGAATATCGAGGTAAGCGGCAAGCTCCGATATTCGTTACAAAATTAAAACGGAGAGAGCCCATGAAAAATTTCTTCAGCAAAACACTAACCGTCCTGTGCGCCGTCGGCGCTGCGGCCTTATTCTGCGCCGCCCCCATAATGGCGGCCCAGACCCTTAAAATAGGGGCCATTATAGCCGAAACCGGCCCGGCCTCTTTCCTGGGCCAGCCGGAGGCCAAAACCCTGCGCATGCTCACCGACGAGATCAATGCCAAAGGAGGAGTGGCCGGTAAATTCAAGGTAGAGCTGCTGCTTAAGGACTCCGCCGGCCAGAAAAGCAAGGCCGTCTCCTTTGCCCGCCAGCTAATTGAGGAAGACCACGTCTTTGCCATTCTTGGCCCCACCCGCAGCGGTTCAACCTTGGCCATCAAAAATATCTGCGAAAAGAATAAAACTATACTCATCTCCTGCGCCTCCACCAAGAAAATCGTTGACCCGGTGGCGAGCTACGTCTTCAAGACCCCTCAAAATGACAGCCTGGCGGTACGGATGATTTATCGGGAGATGAAGAGCAAGGGGATCAGCAAAATCGCCGTGGTAGTGGGCGGCACCGGCTTTGGTAAAATGGGCCGGATGTTTTTGAACAAGCTTGCCCCGGAATACGGCATCAAAGTGATAATGAACGAATCATACAGCCCCAGGGCCACCGATTTAAGCTCCCTCGTCACCAAGCTCATGGCCCATCCGGAGATTCAGGCCGTGGTCAACTGGTCCATCGTTCCAGCCCAGACCATTCTGGCCAAGAATATGCGCCAGAGAAAATGGAACGTGCCTCTCTATCAGAGCCACGGCTTCGGCAATATTAAATATGTCCAGATCGGCGGCCCGGCCACCGAGGGGATTATCTTCCCGGCCGGCCGCCTTCTCGTTGCCGACAGCTTAGATGCCAACAATCCCCAGCAGGCGGTGCTGCTGAAATACAAAAAGGATTATGAGGCTAAATACAAGGAGCCGGTGAGCACCTTTGGCGGCCACGCCTACGACGCCTTCAATATTCTATGCAAGGCCGTGAATCAGGCCGGAACTCTTAACGAGGAGAAGGTGCGCTCTACCATTGAACATATGACCTTCATCGGTACCGGCGGCGTTTTTCATTTTTCGCCCACCGATCATAGTGGCCTGAAACTCGACGCCTTTGATATGCTCACCGTCAAGAACGGCCATTTCGCGCTCTATAAATAGGCAGACAGGGCCGATTACAACAATCATAAGAAAGCCCCGGAATATTTGTAATGCTACACAATAAATGAGTACGGAATTATTCTTTCAATATTTCTCGGCCGGTATCACTTACGGCTTTCTCTATGCCATCGTTGCCATCGGCTTTAATATTATTTACAACGCCACCGGCATTATAAATTTCGCCCAGGGCGAATTCGTCATGCTGGGCGGCATGACGGCCATCTCCCTTTACCCTTTTATGCCTCTGCCCCTGGCCATAGTTGCCGCTGTCATCATCACCACCATCATCGGGGCCCTGGTAGAGATAATATTTATCCGCTGGCTCGATAATCCCTCGGTGCTGCGGATGATTATCATCACCATCGGCCTCTCCATCCTTATTCGGGAGGCGGCACTGTTTGTCTGGGGCGAGAGCGTTCGCAGCCTGCCCTATTTCAATGGCAACAGTATCAGCTCCATCAATATTATGGGTGCCAATGTCTCACCTCAGGTTCTGTGGGTCATAGGGGTCTGTGCCGTTATGGTCACCATTTTAAGCCTGTTCTTTCAATTAAGCACTCTGGGACGGGAGATGAGGGCCTGCGCCGCCAATCGTCTCGCCGCCACCCTCTGCGGCATCAACACCCGCAACCGGATAACCCTCTCATTCATGCTCAGCGCCGCCATCGGCGCGGCGGCGGGCTGTGTCATGTCACCCATCACCTACAGCCAGTATGACATGGGGCCGGGCCTGGCCATAAAGGGCTTTACCGTGGCCATCCTCGGCGGCCTGGGAAACAGTATGGCGGCAGTGGCGGCCGGCCTGCTGTTAGGTCTTGTCGAGTCTTTCAGTGTCATGGTTCTACCTCAGTCATATCAGGAGATAATTGCCACCTCCATCCTCCTCTTAGTACTCTTTATCCGCCCCCACGGTCTCTTTGGCAATAAGGACACGGCCGCCCTGAAGGAGTTCTGATGCGCCACCTGAAGAAATACCTGCCGCTGGCCGTAATGGCCCTCATGGTGACAGCGGTTCAGCTCCTGACCTCTTATACCGGCACCGCCTATTATCTGACCCAACTGACCATAACGGCCTATTACGGCCTGCTGATTACAGGGCTCTGCCTCCTCATGGGCTATGCCGGGCAGCTCTCCCTGGGGCATACCGGATTCTTTGCCATCGGCGGCTATGTGTCAGCGGCCCTAACTACCCATGATCTGACGGCCTGCCGGAATGATTTTTTTATTACTCTGCTCAATCACGCCCATCTTCTCATCAGCCGCCATGATATTTACGGCGAACCGCTGATCACGGTCAAGGCCTGGCCCGCCTGTCTCGCGGCCATTGCCGCCGCTCTGCTCATCGCCTTTATCATCGGCATCCCGGTTCTGAAATTAAAGGGCCATTATCTCGCCATGGCCACCATGGGCTTCGGAATCATCATCTTCCGGATTGTCATGGCCAGCACCTATTTTGGTGAGGCGGACGGTATATCCGACGTACCGGCCTTTACCCTGCTGCCGGGGCTAACCGTCAGCGGCGATTTCAGTTACCGAACCCAGAATTATTATATTGCCTGGGGCCTGATCCTGACCGGTATGTTTCTATTAATAAATCTCATAGATTCCCGGCCCGGACGGGCCTTAAGGGCCATCCACGGCTCCCCGGAGGCCGCCGAGGCGGTGGGGATAAACACGGCCCGTTACAAACTCTTGACCTTTGTCATCAGCGCCGCCTTCGCGGCGGTAGCCGGGGTTTTTCTCACCCACTTTAATGGCGGTATCGGTCCCTCGGAGGCCTCCATCATGAAGTCGGTACGTTATGTAGCTATTATCGCCATTGGCGGTATGGCCAGTCTATGGGGCGCCTTAAGTATGGGGGTCATCCTTAATTTCCTCTCTCTGCGCGGGGTATTCGGCTCCTACGATGACGCGGTATTCGGCGCCATCCTGGTTCTCGTCATGCTCTTTGCCCCGAACGGCATACTGCGGCTGCCTATATGGCGAAAATTAAATTTCCGACACCGGGACGGTTGAACAGAATGGCACTGTTAACTATAAAAGACCTCAACCGCTCCTTCGGCGGCATCCAGGCGGTCTCCGATGTCTCTTTCAAGGTAAAACGAGGTACCATAAAGGCCCTCATCGGCCCCAACGGCGCCGGCAAGACTACCATGTTTAATCTGATCTGCGGCAACCTGCCCCCCACCAGCGGCCGCATATCCTTTAAAGACCAGGCCATTGAAACTCTAACAGCCCATCGTATTGCCCGTTTGGGGCTGGCCCGCACCTTTCAGAACATCAAACTCTATCCCGGTCTCTCCAGCCTGGAAAATGTCATGCTGGGCCGCCACAGCCGCAGTCACACCGGGTTCATAGCTGCCATGCTCAACCTGCCCCGAGCCCGGCGGGAGGAAGATGATATCGAAGAAAAATCATACGCCCTGCTTAAAATGCTTAACATTGCCGAGCTGGCCGACAAGGAGGCGGTGAGCCTGGCCTTTGGTCAGCAGCGGGCCGTGGAGATGGCCAGAGCCCTGGCCGCCGAGCCGGAGCTTCTTCTTCTCGATGAACCAGCCGCCGGACTGAATATTTACGAAACCGCCGAACTGGCCGAACTGATAACTCAAATCAGGGAAATAGGAATTACCATTCTGCTGGTGGAACATGATATGTCACTCGTCATGCGAATATCTGATGAAATAGTAGTATTAAATTTCGGCCGCAAAATCGCCGAAGGAGTACCAGGCACCATTCAGAATAACCAGGAGGTTATCAGGATATATCTCGGCGGGGATGACTGACCATGCTTAGAATAAAAAACCTATCGGCAGGCTACGGCAGACTCAAGGTATTACGCAATATATCCCTTCACGTCAATCAGGGAGAAATTGTTACCCTGATTGGAGCCAACGGAGCCGGTAAAACCACCCTGCTCAGCACGGTCTGCGGTCTGTTACGAGCCACTAACGGCGAAATTTACCTCCAGGGCCGGGATATAAGCAGACAGAGACCGGAGCGTATCGTGGCCTCCGGCTGCTCCCTGGTTCCTGAAGGCCGTCAGGTATTTGCCGCCATGAGTGTCCGCGACAATCTGCTCCTCGGGGCCTTTGTGCGCTACCGGGCGGCAAAAAACAAGCGCCGGAGCATGGACTTAAAACCGGTTTATCAATTATTTCCGGTCTTAAAGGAACGGGAAGCACAGATGGCCGGCACCCTCTCCGGCGGGGAACAGCAGATGCTGGCCATGGGCCGCGCCCTCATGGCCCAGCCAGCCCTGATTATGATGGATGAGCCTTCCACCGGCCTGGCCCCCATGATCGTCAAAAATATATTCTCTATTATCCGGCAGCTGAAGGATAAAGGTAATACAGTTCTGCTCATTGAGCAGAACGCCAGGGCCGCGCTGAGAATTGCCGACCGGGGATATGTTATGGAGAACGGCAAGATAATTGTCCAGGGCCCGGCGGCAGACCTCCTGGCCAACCAGGATGTCCAGCGGGCCTATCTGGGGCAGAATGTCGATAATAAATAAGAAACTGGTACTTTTAAAACGACTATAAGTCGTTACACAACAGGAGACGAAAAATGTATTGGCAACAGGAAAAGGAGTGTATGGTTAGAGAGGATATGGCCCAGTTACAGCTTGAAAGACTACAGTCCACCCTCTTTCGGGCCGCCACCCATGTACCTTTTTACCGCGCTGAATTCAAGAAGATGAATATTGATCCCGACGGCTTCACTTCCTTAGATGATCTGCGCCGCCTGCCCTTTACCACCAAGGCAGATCTCCGTGATAATTATCCCTACGGCCTCTTTGCCGTGCCGTTGCGCGAAGTGGTGCGTATCCATTCATCCTCCGGTACCACCGGCCAGGCCACGGTTGTGGGCTACACCCGTAACGACCTGAAAAACTGGTCTGATCTTACCGCCAGGATCATGACCAGCGCCGGAGTAACCCCGGATGATGTGGTACAAATCGCCTTTGGCTACGGGCTGTTCACCGGCGGTTTCGGTATGCATTACGGAGCGGAGCGCCTTGGGGCCTCGGTCATCCCCATCTCCAGCGGTAATACCAAACGCCAGCTGCGGATTATGCAGGATTTCAAGACCAGCGCCCTGGTCTGCACCCCGAGTTACGCCCTGCTCATGGCCGACCGCATGGTCGATATGGGTATCAACATCAACGCCCTGCCCCTTCGAGTGGGGCTCTTCGGCGGTGAGCCCTGGTCAGAGGCCATGCGCCGGGAACTGGAGGAAAAACTCCACATCAAGGCCAGCGACAATTACGGGCTCTCGGAAATTATGGGGCCGGGGGTAGCCGGGGAATGCCGGGAGGCCAACGGCCTGCATATCAATGAGGATCATTTTCTCGTGGAGATCATCGATCCCGACACCCTGGAACCGGTGGCTCCCGGCGAGGTCGGAGAACTGGTAATTACCACCCTCACCAAGGAGGCCTTTCCCGTTATCCGCTACAGAACCCGTGACCTGACCCGCCTGCTCCCCGGCCCTTGTCCCTGCGGCCGCACCCTCCAGCGCATGGAACGGGTATTCGGCCGCACCGACGATATGCTGATTATCAAGGGGGTAAACGTCTTCCCGTCCCAGATAGAAGCAGTTCTCTTCGAGATTGAAGGCACGGAACCACATTATCAGATCATCGTCGAACGAGAAGGACGTCTTGATAAAACCACGGTTCTGGTAGAGGTAGTAAATGCCATATTTTCCGATCAGATGAAAGAACAGAGGGAATTCGTCAACCAGATCCAGAAGAGACTGCAGGTGGAACTCGGTATCGGCGTTGAGGTAAAACTGGTGGAGGAAAAAACCCTGGAGCGTTCTGAAGGCAAGGCCAGACGGGTAATCGACAAACGGCAGATTTAAGGCAGGTGAGTATTCCGATTTTCAACCTTGATAAACTCGTAGTTAACCCTTAGTATTTATTGAACAATAGCTCTTGATATGGTTTTCAGACCTAAATGCTCAGCCATTGGGTCAAAATCTTTGTCATCATGTAGTAACGGAATATTTCCCGATATACAAAATGTCCCAATGATCACATCGATTGTTTTTCTTACCGTAATCCCCTTTTTTCTTAGCTTCCGGTAGTTTTCAGCACTTTGAATGGCAATATTGGGGCCAACCATCTCTTTGCATGGGAGTACGCTCATTATTTCTTTTGCTTTCCCGAAATCTTTATCGCTGCGGAAACCCTGCAGGACTTCGGTGAGAATTAAATCCCCTGTAAGTATCGGTATTTGCTGTAGCATTTGGTCAAGAATTTCTGTTTGCCATGTAATGGTACCATTGAAATAATTTACCCAAACCGAGGAGTCTACTATGACCATTAATCAACCCTCATCTCGGATAAATTGCCTTCCCATTTTAACTTTCCCCTAACGCTCCGAATTTCCTCTTGTCTTTTGACCTGGACGAGTAATTTCAGCGCCTGATTCACAACCCCCTTTTTGGTTTTAATATTTGTAAGTTTAATTGCTTCAGCCATTAAATTGTCATCAACCACGATATTGGTTCTCATTGTCCTTCTCCTTAAACCTTTAATGTGTATTATTTGCATATTTTATACACATCGGTTGTTTGTGTCAATGACAATGATAGGAAATTTCAAGAGAAGCCATTATCTGTAACTATCAAGAACCTGGCGAAGTTTCCTGATTAAAATCGTCGGGGTCAACGGCTTCTGAATATAGTTAACCTCAGGATCAAGAATACCGTGATGAGCAATAGTATTTTCGGTATAACCGGAGATGAAAATTATTTTTATGGCCGGGTTGTCCTTACTGACCTTATCAGCAAGCTCCTTACCATTCATCCCCGGCATAATTACATCGGTCAGGAGAAGATCAATCTTTTCAGATGTTGTCTGGATAAGCCGCAGGGCATCGGCTCCGCATGAAGCATCAAGGCATTTATAGCCAAAAGGCTCAAGAGTATCCATAATCAAACGGCGGATTGATGGTTCATCATCGACAATAAGAACAGTCTCCGTACCGGCAGCCAGGCTCTCCCCTTTATCAGCCGCCGATTCCACGATTAACTTACTGCTGGCCGGAAAATATATTTTAAATGTAGTTCCCCTGCCGATTTCACTATAGGCATAAACATGCCCGTTGTGCTGTTTTATTATTCCATATACCGTAGAAAGGCCAAGCCCCGTCCCCTTGCCCCGTTCTTTGGTGGTAAAGAATGGATCAAATATATGTTCAATAGCCTCACCGCTTATTCCCTCGCCAAAATCCGTCACCGACATCATGACATACTCCCCAGCCTTGACCTCTGGATGCGCCCTGGTGTATTTCTGATCAAAAGTGACGTTTTGCGTTTCAATGATTAAACGACCACCGCAGGGCATGGCATCACGAGCATTTACAATCAGATTCATCAGAACCTGCTCAATCTGCCCCTGATCGGCATCCACAACGCCAGGCTCCGCCTCCATTACTGTCGTTATTATGATATCCTCGCCAATCATTTTAGCAAGCAGCTTACTGATTTCCTGAATAATTTTATTTATAGAAACCGGTTTTTTATCCATTACCTGCTTCCTGCTGAAAGCCAGTAACTGACGGGTAAGACCGGCAGCCTTCTCGCCGGCGCTGCGAATGATTTCAATCTCCTCCCGAAATGGATCGTTATCAGCCATTTCCATAAGAATCAACTCGCTATATCCGAGAATAGTCGTCAGTATATTGTTAAAATCATGAGCTATGCCTCCCGCCAGACGGCCGATGGATTCCATTTTCTGAGCCTGCCGGAGCTGATCTTCAAGTATTCTCTTTTCTTCAATCAATTTGCGCCCTGTGGTCAGATCATGCAGACTCATGAAGATACTCAAGACTTTACCATTTTCATCCCGCGCCACCTTAACAATAATTTCCAAGGGTACACCGGCAGGATTATCAGGGTCATCAGCCTCCATAATAATTACCGCGTCCTTTTTGCCTCCTGCGCCTGACAGACTGGACAAGGTTTTAATTCACCCTGGGGATGGACTATATCCGTTATGTGCC
Source organism: Deltaproteobacteria bacterium (assembly GCA_024275235.1). Classification (GTDB taxonomy): domain Bacteria; phylum Desulfobacterota; class Desulfobulbia; order Desulfobulbales; family VMSU01; genus JAADIV01. The sequence continues at coordinate 18,989 of JAJRZN010000002.1, read as the reverse complement.
GCCCTATTGCCTTGTCCGGCGTACTGGCGGTCATCTTATAAAAGGCCTTATTGGCCCGAATAATCATACGGTCAGGATCAAGTATATATATGGCATCAGCGGATGAATCCATGGCCGCCCCCCACTCGGCCTCATGGCGGGAACGCTCCTCAATCAATTTCTTGTTGGTTTCTTTTTCCATCATCGTCCCCGGGAAATATTAAAAATACTGATTTTAAACAGCCGTGGCCCCCGGCCTGGCCGCCACTTCACTGCCCAGGCGGTTGGCAGCGCTTAAACATTCCACCCAGGGCCGCCCTGCCATGAAACCGTTAATAAAGGCAGCAAAAAAGGCGTCTCCAGCTCCCACGGTATCCACCACCTTGACAGCAAAACCAGGGTGCTCCACAAACTCGCTGCCACTAAGCAGCCAGCCGCCGCCCGCCCCAAGGGTAACCACCAGCACCCCGATCTTAAAGCGCCGCGCTAACTGCCGTCCCGCCTTCTCGCGCCTTTGGCCGTCAAAACCGTACCAGGCAGTAATTTTTAGAAATTCCTCCTCATTCATCTTGACCATATAAGAGGCAACCATGGATTCTTCCACCAATTCCATAGTCGTAAAGGGCGGCCGTAAATTGACATCATAGAAACAGAGCTCAGCCCGGCGCCGCAGAGAAGCAATGGTCTCCCGGCTCACCGCTCCCCTCTGCCCCAGGGTGCCAAAAAGGAGATGAAAGGGAGAAGCCGCCAGAGGCTCGGCCTCGGCGTATATTATATTGTCCCAGGCCGCTGGTTCCCGAATTTCAAAATGGGGTTCATTACGTTCATCAAAGCGGACATCAACCTGGCCGGTGGGCAAATTATCATCCACCTGAATACCGGCGGCGGGCAGCCCCAAAGCGGATATCTGCTGCCGGGCAGAGTCGCCGAGACGATCAGCACCCACCCGGCTGATAAGATTTACATCCAGCCCCAGATTCCGCAGCTGACAGGCGGCGTTCAAGGGCGCCCCGCCCAACACCTCCCGATCCGGAAAAATATCCCATACCGTTTCACCGATGCAGATAACCCTCTTCATAATTACTAAGCTCCTCTTTTACTCCCCACGCGGTTCAACAAGCCGCCCGGCCCGCTCCTTGAAATACAGCTCATAGAGCAGATGACAATACTCACTAAGCCGGGACTTAGCCTGATTGGAGATGGAATAACGCCAAAAGCCATAAACCTTGGTAAGCCGGGTCAGCATCTGACAATGACGCTCCCAGGTAAAACGGGAACTAGCCCGTTGCAGACCAGCTTTGGAAATCTTCTGCCAATACCCTCTCCTGTTCCCGGCATCCTTAAAAAAATTTAAGAGACGATTACTCATCTGCTCATATTCAGTGGGATTAATCAGAAACCCGCTTATCCCGTCCTTAATTATCTCCAGAGGGCCGCCAAACTTAGTGGCGAAAACCGGCAGTCCTGAATGCATGGCCTCCAGAATGGTGAGACCAAAGGCCTCAAACAGGGCGGGCTGCACAAATATCCCCTTGCGGTCGGCAACCACCCGATAGGCCTCACCGGTTTGCTCTTTGGACAATCGCCGGCCAATCCAGCGGATATGACCAGCCAGCCCCAGTTCATTAATAAGCTCATGCATCCGGTTGATTTCGGACTTTTCCTCCTGATCATTGGAGTTATCAGGATTAATGACGCTGGCAATAATCACCATATTGGCCGTGGCCATGAGCTCCGGATTCCGGCCATAGGCCTCCACAAGACCGGTGAGATTTTTAATCCGGTCGAGACGGGCAATGGAAAATATCGGCGGCAGTTCAGGCCGTTCCAAATAGCCCAGACACGATTCATCCTGCGCCTCAAAGAGGATGCGGTTCATCTCCTCCATGACCTCTGCCTTCCGCTTTTTCAAGGTGTAGGGATAAAAAACCCTGTTATTGACCCCCGGCGGGATAACATTAAAGCGGGGATGAAATAATTGAATACCGCTCACCACCTTCATCAGGCCGGGCATAATAAAAAACTGATACGATTCATATTGACCAATGGAGCTCTCGGTACCACTGATCTCCTGACTGGTGGAGGTGATGATAAAGTTGGTCAGATTCATGGCGATGAGGTCAGCCATGAACTGAATAGAAAAATTATACTGCTCCTCAAAATCATGCCAGTAAAGATCGCTGAAGAGATATTTAGATTTCTCCAGGGCGTGAGCGATATTGCATTGAATAACCCCGAGCCGTTTGGAGAGTTTGGTGGCCACCAGGTTACCATCGGAATAATTGCCGACTATAAGATCGGGACGGCCGCCCAGCTCAAGCATGATCTCCTGCTCCGCCTCCCGGGAAAACCGTTCGAGATAGGGCCAGACCTTAAATCTTGACATCCAGTAAGGGACAATTTCACCATTATGATCACGGAACGGTACCCTTAAGATCCAGACATTATCCGTACCATCAACCTTTTCCAGGCACTGATCGGAGGTAGTGCCGTCATTTTCGGGAATCAAACGGGTAACAATGACAATCCGCGGCTTGATTTCCAGGCCGGAAAGCCGTAAATCCTTGCGCATATACTGTTCCATGGCGCAGGCCTGATCAAGGACATAGACCACCTGGCCGCCGGTATCAGGACGGCCAAGGACGTTTTTCTGACCAAACCAGCCATGCGGTGAAATCAGGGCCACCTTGGAGACCATGGGCACCCTGGCCAGGAACTCCTCTAAGTTGTTCTCATCTGGCTGCTGCAACACATCCCGGAGGAGGTTAATGGTCTCAAGGATACGGACAGCACTGTTCCCCCAGCCATCCAGCAGCCCCAGGGCCGCCAGTTTATGACGTAAAAAGCCCGGCCCTTCATTCTCCCGGCGACGTTCAATTATATCAACGGCGTCCTCCAGAACCGTCTCTAACTCCCGGCTGTTACGAACCAGACTGCCATCTAAGAGCAACTGGCGGCCGTGAAGATGATGGAGCTTCAAAAACTCATAAAGGGCACTGTTCATTTTATCCGGTTCATGCACCAGATTGGTGGACATATAACGATTAAGATGCTTTATCCCCTGGCCAATGGAATCCGGATCTTTAAGATGGGGGCCGTAATCATAGAAGGGGGCCAGGTTGACCTCCAGGCTGGTTCGTTCATTGACCGGCAGATCCGGGTAGAGCAGTTTCTCTTTAATGGTCAAAAAATCCTTCACCGTCAACTGCTTTAATTTATTATCCCGCCGCTGTATCTCATAGATTCGGCTTCGAGCCCGCTGGCGGCGAAAGATAAAAACTAAACGGTCATCCATCCGCATCAATTCCTGAATCCGGCCTAGAAACAGCCAGGCTCCCGGCATATCCCCATCCTGCTCCAGCCCCTGAAGATACAGCTTGAAAGCGTGCATAATATCATTACGCAGAATAATCGGCCCCGGCAGGTTATCGGGCAGAGAGAATAAGAATTCCCGCAGCACCGGTAATTCTTCTTCATCAACAAAATTTTGCAGATTTTTACTCATATCTAACCCCTGAAATTAAAAATCACGTAATTATCATTTGATAAAGCCATAGTGAGCTATACCGTCAATAATACCGGCGGCATATTCCTGTTTGCTGAAATAGAGCTTACGCAGCCCTTTAAGAGGTTCCAGTTCCTTACTGTAATTCCCCACAACCACGCCGCAGGTCTCGCCACGCAGCATCTCCAGATCGTTGCCGGAATCACCGCATACCATAATATTAGTCAAAGGAATGCCCCATTTATTACTCAAATAGCGTACCGCCTTGCCCTTGGAGGCCCGTAAAGGCAGGATATCCAGAAACTGGCCGTGGGAATAAACCACATGGGAGCGCAGCCTGGCCTCGTGCAGACGACGATGAACCTCGGCCAGCATCTCCGGATCATCCTCCATATAATAACTCAATTTGTAACGGCGCCTGGCGTCTTCTTCCTGCAGCTCCACAAAGTCCAGACCAGCCATGACCTCCATAACCGCCTCCGGCCGCCAGCGATAACTTAAATGCCGCTGCCAGCCGCGGTCTTCTTCCATGAGAGCGCCGTAATATATCTCTGTACCCACCGAGGTAATCATTATGTCCGGCAGGGGAACTCCATATTCCTCCAGAATATCACACATCATCTCCCGGCAGCGGCCGGTAGCTACCCCCCAGGCCATGATCTGACGCGAGTCATCAAGCACGGCCAGCAGCTTCTTCATGGCCTCGTCGTCTCCCACCAGGGTATTATCTATATCGGTGACCAGCAGCCTGTTTACCCTGGTCAAACGCCGCCCTATACCACTTACCTTGGTATGGGCTCTACGGTGGGTGACAAGAGGCATTTTATCCTTCACTTCGGTAATTTCTTTAAGCATTTTAGCGCAATGTGAGCTCCAGGAATAATGACTACGGATACCATTAATACCGTTACGGGAAAATTTATTCCATAAATCATGATCAGTTATAATATTTTTACAGGCCACGGCAATAGCCGAGCTGTCAGTGGGATCAACCAGAAAGCCATTATCACAGTTACCGATAATATCCGCCGGCCCCCCATCGTTGGTGGCAACAATTGGTACCCCGCAGGAGGCGGCCTCAATAAGGGTAAGACCAAAAGGCTCGATAAGAGCGGGATTGACAAAAACGCCGCCGCCGCTGGCGCAGAGCCGGTAAAGTTCCGGAACCTCAAGACTGAAATTATGTTTCTTGGGAATGGCCATCTTGCCATAAAGATCATATTGATCCATGAGAAGCAGCATTTCGGTCAAGACATTCTGTTCATTCTCCTCCATCTCGGTAATATTTTTTCTGATTCCGGCAAAGATGGCCAGATTAGCCATGGCCTGCAACTCCAGATCCTCACCATAAGCGGTTATGAGACCGGAGATATTTTTACGCTGATCTGGACGGCAAAGGGCCAGAACAAATGGTTTTTGAGGTCCAACCCAGAAGCGCTGCAACTCATTTATCAGGGTCATGTGGGCCTGCTTTGAGACCTCATCGCTGTGATTTGGATCAATTTCGTTATCGTAATAGGGGTAAAAGATATCAACGTCAATACCCGGCGGAATAACGGCATAGCGGCCGCTCTCATGATTCCGGTAAAGGCCGTATTGATTTTTTAATTCATGGTTGGTGGAAGTTATGATCAACTCGGCGTTCTCAATAATCTTTTCCTCCACCTCTATTCGGTAATCAATCTGGTATTTACGTTGTAATTCCTGTTCTTTAGCTCCTTCACTTAACAGCCGGTTCTTTTTATGCAGTCCCATGGAATGTCCGGTAAAGATAAAGGGCATCCCGAAAATACGGGCCAGTTCCTGAGCCACATAGCCGCCATCGGCATAATGACCGTGAAAAAAGTCAGGAATCCGCCCTTCATTGCGGATAAAACGAACCGTACGGTCAACAAATTCATCCAAATGAGGCCAGAGCAGCTCTTTCCTGATATATTTCCGCCCGCCGCACGGCAGGCGGATCAACCGGGCCTTATCATTAAGAGGCTCAATGGGTCTGGCATAGGAGGGCGATAATCTTTTATCCTCAATGAGACGGGTAAAGAGATCAACCTGGGCCACTTCAGGCTGACAAGCCAGGGCCCGGGCCAACTCCAGAACATATTTTACCTGCCCTCCGGTATCGGCATCCCTGCCTAATTCCGGGGCTTCTCCACGTACCAGACCATGGACGCTGAACAATTGAATATAAATCCCCTTCATCTCAATATTTCTCCTTTCCGCCTTTTCTCTTTTTGTTTTTACTTAATTACTGACTGGCTGTAAAATCAAACAAATTTAATTATAACACAATTTTATATCAACCGGGTACCAAGTTCATAAAATACAATTCAGGTAAGCGAGCCTGTGAGACTCCGGATTGGGTGCAGCTAAACAGTTACAGTTTTTCAATTGACAAGCCCGGCGCATTATATTAGCCATAAAGGCGACAATATTCATCAGGTCTGCCATAACAGCAAGGAGGAGGTTTCATGAAAGAAGCACGTCTTATCAGAAACGTTGGTATCTTCGGGCACAGCAAATGCGGCAAGACCTCCCTCGCGGAGGCCATATTATATACCTGCGGGAAAAACTCCCGTTTAGGCAAGGTCGATGACGGCTCAGCGTTGATGGATTTTGAGCCCGAGGAAATCAACCATAAACTCAGTATAAATTCCTCTTTCAACCGCTGTACCTGGAAAAAGCACGATATATTTCTCACCGACACACCCGGCGATGACAATTTTTTAAATGACGCCTTTTTTGCGGCCCAGGTGGTTGACAGCGCCGTCTTCATTGTTGGCGCCGTGTTAGGCATCAAAAACCAGACAGCCAAGATCGCTGACTTTATCTTCAACAACCAGCGGCCCGCCCTTATTTTCATCAACAAAATGGATCGCGAACGGGCTGATTTTAATGCCGCCGTCAATGGCATTAAAGAGGATCTCCCCTTTAAGACCGCGGTAATTCAAATCCCCGTGGGAGCAGAGGATAATTTCAGGGGGGTTATCAACCTGCTGACCTTAAAGGCCTTCCTCAAAGATGAAAGCGGAGAATTCACCGAGACCGACATCCCGGCCGAGATGGTGGAGGAGGCCGCGCTCTGGCGTGAAGCACTCATGGAGTCCGTGGCTGAAACGGATGACGATCTTATCGAAAAATTTCTGGAAGAAGGCAGCTTAAAGGACAGCGAGATAAAAGAAGGTCTGCGGCGGGCGGTACGAGAGGCAAAATTATGCCCGATACTGGCTGGAGCCGCGGTCAGCATGGGGGTTCAACCACTTTTGGATACCATTATCGGTCTCCTGCCCGCCCCGGCGGAAATGCCGCCCAGGGTCGGCACCGTCCCCGGCAGCGGCGATATAGTTGAGCTGCCACCCACAACAGACGCCCCTTTCTCGGCCCTGGTATTCAAAACCATGGCCGATCCTTACGCCGGTCGTCTCACCATATTCAAGGTTATCTCCGGGAAATTATCCGGCGACACATTCTACAATGCCAATAAGGATAAAAACGAAAAATTTGGCCAGCTGCTTATTATGGAGGGTAAAGAGCATCACCCTGTGCCGGAGGTGGAAGCCGGAATGATCGCCGCGGTCACTAAACTGAAATACACTGAAACGGGCGACACTCTGTGCCTTGCCGAGCGGCCCATCATCTTTGACATGCCGGAGGCTTTGCGTCCCACCGTCACCTACGCGGTCTCAGGCGCCAAAAAAGATGACGAGGATAAGCTCTTTGCCGCCCTCAGCAAGATGCTGGCCGAAGATCCCACTCTGCGACTGGGCCGGGAAAAACAGACCAACGAGGTCTTAATTTCCGGTACCGGTAAAATTCACCTGCAGATCACCGGCGAGAAAATACAGCGCAAATTCGGGGTCGGCATGGAGCTGAAACTGCCCAAAGTCCCTTACAAGGAGACCATTCGCGGTAAAGCCAGGGTACAATACAAGCACAAAAAGCAGTCCGGCGGCCGGGGACAATATGCCGATAACTGGCTGCAGATTGAGCCCCTTCCCAGGGGAGGAGGTTATGAATTTGTCGATGAAATCGTCGGCGGTGTAATTCCCAAACAGTATATACCGGCCGTCAACAAAGGCGTCCAGGAGGCCATCGCCAAGGGGGTAATTGCCGGCTATCCCATGGTTGATGTCAAGGTCTCACTGGTGGACGGTTCCTTTCATAATGTTGACTCTTCAGAGATGGCCTTTAAAATCTCCGGCTCCATGGCCTTTAAAAAGGGGGCCTTAGAGGCCAATCCGGTATTATTAGAACCGATAATGAGCCTCACCATTACCGTACCCAAAGACTATGTAGGCGATGTCATCGGTGATATTAACAGCCGCCGCGGCCGGGTCATGGGCATGGATTCCGCTCCGGACGGTGAGATAATCAAGGTGCAGGCCCCCATGGCCGAAATTCAGGAGTACGGCTCCCAGCTCATTGCCATTACCGGCGGGCTGGGCAGTTTCATAAACGAATTTTCCCATTACGAGGAGTTACCGGCTCAGTTGACCGAAAAAATCATTAACGAGGAGGCATAGTGGGGGCCGAATACAGCTGCGGAATTCTGACTATGAGCGACAAGGGCTCAAGGGGCAAACGTGAAGATACCAGCGGAAAGAACCTGCAGAAAATAATGGAGGCCGCCGGCTTTAAAATCGGCTCCTACCAAATTATTCCCGATAACGAGAAGATAATCTCAACCACCTTAATAGACTGGGCTGACATCAGGGAGCTTGATCTCATCATCACCACCGGCGGCACCGGAGTCAGCCCCGGCGATGTGACGCCAGAGGCCACAAGACGGGTCATTGACCGTGAGTTACCGGGACTTGCCGAGGCCATGCGCCGGGCAAGCTTCAAAATAACCCCCCATGCTATCCTCTCCCGCGCCATATGCGGGATCAGGGGTAATTGCCTGATTATAAATCTGCCGGGCAGCAAAAAAGCGGCCCAGGAAAATATCGCTGTTGTTCTTGACGCTCTGCCTCACGCTATTTACAAAATAAAGGGCGGTACGGCCGATTGCGGCCGGTAGAGCAAGGCAGGTATGCCTTGCTCTACCGCTTGAAATTTCAGAGGCCGTCCATCTCCACAGCGGGGCACGATTCACCCTGGCAGGCGGATATCTCACCGATAACATAGGCCTTTTCACCGAGAGCCTCAAGCTGCATAATAACATCTTCAACAGACTTTGACCCCACGATCATAACCATACCGATCCCACAGTTAAAGGTACGGTACATATCAGATCCGCTTATCTTACCGCCATGGCGCAGAAATTCAAAAATCGGCAGCAGCGGCCAGGAATTACGGTCAATAACCGCCCGACAGCCTTTGGGCAGAATTCGCGGGATATTATCAATAAAACCGCCGCCGGTAATATGCACCAGCCCCCGAACTGGGAAATTCTTGATTATATTAAGTATCGTCTCGGTGTAAATTCTGGTGGGACATAAAAGTTCCTCTCCGAGAGAGCAACCCAGTTCGTCGATATAATCATCAACCTTGAGGCCAAGTTCCTCAAAACAGACTTTACGCACCAGAGAATAGCCATTACTATGGATACCGCTTGAACCCAGCCCGATAATTTTATCCCCCACCCTGATTTCAGAACCGTCAATAATGGCATCGCGCTCCACAATACCAACGGAAAAACCGGCCAGGTCATAGGCACCGGCGGCATAATGCCCCGGCATCTCTGCCGTTTCGCCGCCAATGAGTGAACATTTAGAAATCTGGCAGCCCCTGGCAACCCCTTTTACCACATCACTGGCCTGCTCTATATCCAAAACCCCCATGGAAAAATAATCCAGGAAAAAAAGCGGCCGGGCCCCGGAGACAATAACGTCATTCACGCACATAGCCACCAGATCAATGCCAATGGTATCGTGACAGCCGCACAATTCGGCAATTTTTAATTTAGTACCCACACCGTCAGTGGAGGAAACCAGCACCGGATCCTGATAACGGCCGCTGCCCAGAGCGAAAAGCCCGCCAAAACCGCCAATATCCGTTAACACGCCGCGTTGAAAAGTAGCGGCAACAAGAGGTTTTATATTATCAACAAAAGCATTGGCCTTATCAATATCAACACCAGCTTCGGCATATTTTGATTTTTTATCGGTCATAATTTTCTGTAATTCCATATAGTTATAGTATTTTCTGCCCCAACAGCCCACCAAAGAAAAATGTCAGACAGCCAACCTTACTTTTTAATCTTCGAGACCACAAAAGTCAATTTATATTATCCCATTTTGCTTACCGGAAAACTTAAATTATCCCCGGCCTGCGATCCGGTTCGGATATTTCTCACGAACAATGTCTATTGCCCTTATTCCCCCCCACCCTCACAAACTTTTGTGCAGCTAAATAAATTGACAGCTCATTTTTTGTTTTTTTACTTGCCATCAATACCACAATGTGGTATTTAATCATTTCATGTATTTCTTTCACTTCTTATACTCTATAATTAACGGTTTATGTTATATTAAAACCGTTAGTCACCATCGGTGGTATTATGATCAGTGCTGAATTTCTCGCGGTTCGCAAGCGCCTGGGAAAAACCCAAAAAATAATGGCCGAGCTTCTGGGAGTTTCACTAAAGGCCGTTCACAGCTACGAGCAGGGATGGCGTAAAATACCGGCCCATATCGAACGGCAGATATTTTTTCTTTTATCCAGACTTGGCAACGATGAAAAAAAGATAAAACCATGCTGGGAGGTAAAAAAATGCCCCCCTAAACGCCGCAATAAATGTCCGGCCTGGGAGTTCCAGGCCGGTAAACTCTGTTGGTTTATAAACGGTACCATCTGCGAGTGCCAGGCTAAGAAAACCTGGCAGGATAAAATGTCCGTCTGCCGCCAATGTGAGGTCTTGGTCTCTCTGATAAAGAACTTTGAAGAGCCGGAGTCAGAATCAACAAAATAAGCTATGAAAGGAGCAGCATATGTCAGAATCTAAATTAGGTTTTAACACCAGGGCCCTGCACAGCGGTTACACCCCGGATTCCACTACCAGGGCCAGGGCGGTTCCCATATTCCAGACCGCCTCTTATATATTTGAAAATACCGAACAGGCGGCCAATCTTTTCGCCCTGCGTGCCCCTGATTTCCCTGGAGAAATATACAACCGCTTCACCAATCCCACCTATGAAGCTCTGGAGGCCCGCATCGCCAGCTTAGAGGGCGGGCTGGCCGGAGCCGCCCTGTCCTCGGGGCAATCGGCCACCTTCATGGCTTTGCTCACCATTGCCGGTAATGGTGACAATATTGTGGCCTCAAACTCCATATACGGCGGCACCTATACCCTTTTTGACCTCACCTTCCGCCAGAAATTCGGTATTGAGGTTAAATTTGTCGACCCCGACCCCCAGAGCATAAAAGAGGCCATTGACGGAAAGACCAAGGCCGTTTTCGCCGAGACCATCGGCAATCCGAAGCTTAACGTTCTGGATATCGCCGGAGCGGCCACAGTCGCCCATGAGGCAGGTATTCCCCTGATTATTGATAACACCTTTGCCACCCCCTGTCTCTGCCGTCCCTTTGAACATGGCGCGGATATAATCATCCACTCAGCCACCAAATGGATCGGCGGCCACGGCACCTCCATCGGCGGTCTGGTGGTCGATTCCGGCAGATTCGACTGGAGCAGCGGCAAATTCCCCGACCTCAGCGCCGACGATCCCTCTTACCGGGGCGGCCTGAATTATTTAGATGAATTCGGCCAACTGGCCTATATCGTCAAGTTAAAATCCCGTTTTATCAGAGATCTGGGCCCCTGTATGAGCCCCTTTAACGCTTTTCTCTTTTTGCAGGGCTTAGAGACCCTGGCCCTGCGCATGGAACGTCACAGCGAAAACGCCCTGGCCGCCGCCCGCTTCCTCCAGGAGCATCCCAAGGTAAGCGAGGTTATGTACCCCGGCCTGACCGAACATCCCAGCCACGAGCAGGCCCTGAAATATCTCCATAATGGTTTTGGCGGTATGGTGGGGTTTCGTATCAAGGGCGGACTGGCGGCCGGCCGCGAATTTATTGAGAGCCTCACGGTCTTCTCGCATCTCGCCAACGTGGGTGACGCGAAATCGCTGGCCATCCACCCAGCCAGTACCACCCACTCGCAGATGACTCCTGAACAGCAGATAGAGGCCGGGGTCACAGAGGATTTTATCCGCCTGTCCATCGGTATCGAAAACATAGAAGATATTATTGCTGATTTGGAGCAGGCGCTGTAATCTATTCGGCCATGAAAAAAACAATCGGCCCGACTGAAACTAAATATTTTCGACTTCCTGGTTCTCTGCTATTAGACAATAACGACTCTCTCCATGAGGGAATAATTGCCTACGAGACCTACGGGGAATTAAACAAGGCGGCCGACAACGCCATTTTAATCTGTCACGCCCTGTCCGGTGATGCCCATGCCGCTGGTTTCCATGCCGGGGCCGGCAAACCCGGCTGGTGGGAGATCATGATCGGCCCCGGCAAGGCCATTGACACCAACAGATATTTTGTTGTTTGTTCTAATATACTGGGGAGCTGTATGGGGACCAGCGGCCCCTCAAGCCTTAACCCTGCCACCGGCCTGGCCTACGGCCTGCAGTTTCCGGTAATTACCATTGCCGACATGGTCAAGGCCCAGAAACAGCTCATTGATTTTCTGGGCATTCCCCGCCTTTTGGCAGTAATCGGCGGCTCCATCGGCGGCATGCAGGGCCTGGAATGGAGTATCCGCTATCCGGAGATGGTATTTTCCGCCATTCTTCTCGCCACCACCCAGCGTCATTCCGCCCTGGCCATCGCCTTTAACGAAGTGGCCCGTCAGGCGATTATGGCTGACCCAAACTGGCAGGATGGCAATTATTACCAGGGCACTAAACCGGATATGGGCCTGGCCGTAGCCCGCATGATTGGCCATATCACCTATCTCTCAGACGAGGCCATGCGCCATAAATTTGGCCGCCGCTTACAGGACAAAGAAGACTTCTCCTTTAATTTTGATGCCGACTTTCAGGTTGAGAGCTATCTGCGTTATCAGGGTAAAAAGTTCGTCGAACGTTTCGACGCCAACTCCTTTTTGTATATCACCAAGGCGGCAGATTATTTTGACCTGGCTCCCCGTCGTCAGGCCGATGGCAGCCTTAAATCGCCCTTTACCAGAGCCAAAGCCCGTTATCTCGTGGTCTCCTTCACCTCAGACTGGCTTTACCCCACCAGAGAGTCACGAGCCATGGTCAAGGCCATGAAGAAGAACAGCTTAGACGTAAGCTTCTGCGAGATAGAGGCCAAATGGGGCCACGACGCCTTTCTCCTGGAAAATGAACGGCTGTCAAACCTTATGAGCGGCTTCTTAGACAGAATGGGCCGGGAGTCTCAGAGTTATGCGCTTTGATCTCGAGATAATCGCCTCCTGGATAGAACCCGGTACCAAAGTACTTGATCTGGGTTGCGGCAGCGGAGATTTATTATATTTCCTGGTGCATAACAAGGAAGTAACGGGTACTGGTATTGATTTTGAAGAAGCCAATATCGCCCGTTGTATCGAGCGGGGGATCTCGGTTATTCAGGGAGATATCAACGAAGAGGTCTTGGATTATGCCGACAACACCTTTGATTATGTTATTCTGAGCCGCACCCTGCAACAGGTCTACGAACCGGAGGTCCTGCTGAAAGAATTACTGCGCGTCGGCCGCCGTATAGTGGTGAGTTTCCCAAATTTCAGTCACTGGCTGTGCCGGATGCAGCTCTTTTTCATGGGCCGGACACCCACTACCAGTCAGCTGCCCTACGATTGGTATAACACCCCTAATATCAGGGTAATCACCCTTAGAGATTTTCGTGGATTTGTCCACAAAACAGGCTTTAAAATTATCAGAGAAATGGGAATCAATACCCAGAATGAAGACCTTCATGGCCGGGTTATTCGTTTACTGCCTAATCTTCGAGCCACCTATGGTATATTTTTAATCGGCCATTAAAGATCAGATTTTAATTATGGAACCAATAACTACAATCAAATGCGTTGATGAAGAAAGTCAGATCAGCGCCTTCTACGACCAGATTCCCGAGGTAGTAAACAACCTGCTGACTTTCTGGAATACCAAAGAGGGCTTTGAGCATCTTGAACCAACGCCCATGCCCTCCCATGAAGCCGTAGTCCGCATAATCCACAAGGCCCGCAGCCTTCTGTTTCCCGGTTACTTCACCAGTACCAAGCTCAAAAAATCCAACCTGGCCTATTTTTTAGGCCAGGAAACCACGGAACTTTACGCCGATTTAAGCCAGCAGATAGTTCTCGCCCTCCAACATGACTGTGTGCGGCGCAGCCTCCCCTGTTCATCCTGCAGACCCAAGGGCCATGAAATCGCCCTGCGCTTTATTGAGACTCTGCCCGAGATGGAGGTAATGCTCACCTCTGACATCCAGGCCGCCTTAGATGGCGACCCGGCGGCCAAGGGGGCCGATGAAGTCATCTTCAGTTATCCCGGCCTGCTGGCCATCAATGTTTACCGCATGGCCCACGTCCTTTTAAAACTGGGGGTGCCCATCATCCCCCGCATAATGACCGAGCACGCCCACAGTCTGACGGGCATTGATATCCACCCCGGCGCCTCCATCGGCGGCAGTTTTTTCATTGATCACGGCACGGGGGTGGTCATTGGCGAAACCACTGAAATAGGCAGCCGGGTGCGCCTCTATCAGGGAGTAACCCTGGGCGCCCTCTCCCTGCCCAGTGATGCCGGAAAGCGCTACCGCGACCACAAACGCCACCCAACCATTGAGGACGATGTGATTATCTATGCCAACACTACCATATTGGGCGGTGAAACCACCATCGGTACCAGAGCCGTAATCGGCGGTAATATCTGGCTCACGGAGAGTGTCGAACCAGACACCAAAGTTTTACTGAAACGCCCGGAACTGGCCTTCCTTGGCCGCGGCAGAAAGACCGCCAAATAATTTTTTTTCACATCCCACGCAAGGAGTCAAGCTATGAGTATCTACAATAACCTCACCGAAACTATCGGCCGCACCCCCCTTGTCCGCTTAAACCGCCTCAATCAGAGCCAGGCCCTCATTCTGGCCAAACTTGAATCCCGTAACCCCCTTGGCAGTGTCAAGGATCGTATCGGCCAGGCGATGATCGCCGCGGCCGAGGCGGCCGGGGAAATTTCCGCCCAGACCGTAATCATTGAGGCCACCAGCGGCAATACAGGTATTGCTCTGGCTTCGGTATGCGCCGCCAGGGGGCTGCGCTTGATCCTGACTATGCCCGACACCATGAGTATCGAACGCCGCCGCCTCCTGGGCCATCTCGGCGCCGAGCTCGTCCTGACCCCCGGAGCCGAGGGCATGAAGGGAGCCATTAACAAGGCGGTTCAGCTTGGGGCAGAAATCCAGGATTCCTTTATTCCGGGCCAGTTCAGCAATCCCGCCAACCCGGAGATTCACCGTCGTACCACCGGCCCCGAAATCTGGCAGGATAGCGCGGGTAAGGTGGACATATTTATTGTCGGGGTGGGAACCGGGGGAACAATTACCGGAGCGGGCGAGGTCTTAAAGGATAAAAACCCCGACCTCAAGATAATCGCGGTTGAACCCAGAGATTCCCCGGTATTAAGCGGCGGTCAACCAGGGCCTCACAAAATTCAGGGGATTGGCGCCGGTTTTATCCCCAGGGTTTTAAATACCGCCATCATTGATGAAGTCTTTCAGGTCAGTAATGATGAGGCCATGCAAACGGCACGCTCGTTAAGTACCACCGAGGGCATCCTCTGCGGTATATCATCCGGGGCCGCCGCCTTTGCCGCTCTTGACACAGCCGCCCGGCCGGAAAATAAGGACAAAACTCTGGTGGTCATCCTTCCTGACACCGGGGAACGCTACCTCAGCACCCCGCTTTTTACAGATTAAATCAACCGGCCAGACGAGAGACGCAGCCAACCAAACTTGCCTTAATCCGTAGAATACCTATATTAACAACCTCCAAGGAGTAAATAATGGCAGCAATTGTTTCTTTAAATATCAGCCTCAGTAAGGGAATGGAGAAAAAACCCGTCTCAAAGGTTACCTTAAAAATTGATCATGGGATTATCGGCGATGCCCACGCCAGAAACTGGCACCGCCAGATCAGTCTCCTCGGCATTGAGAGCATCAACAAGATGCTGGCATCGAGAAGCGACCTCGAGCTGCCGCCCGGCTCCTTTGCTGAAAACATTACCACCCGCGGGATTGATCTGCCGGCCCTGCCAGTCGGCACCAGACTGCAATCTGTAGAGATCGAGCTGGAGGTTACTCAGATTGGTAAAAAATGCCATGATAAATGCAATATCGCCAAAAAAGTCGGCGACTGTATAATGCCGAGAGAGGGGATCTTCGCCAAGGTTATCAAGCCCGGAGTCCTCAGAACCGGCGATGAACTTTTTATAAAATAATTAGTTTTAACAAAATGTGGGATTTAAAGTTTTTTTATGTTATTTTTTATAATCCATTCGTGATGGACTCGTAAAAAGTCCATCACTAACTAAAGATGGCTAAGTCAGCTAAGCGAAGACTGCGAAAAGTTCGATATACAGCTAAGCGTAGACTGCGAGGCGTGGTGGTTCGACAGGACTTCGGCCATACATATGGTATGCCGAAGGTCTGCCGAAACGCCACAACGCCGTAGATCGGACTTTTCGTTTCATGACAAGCATGTTAACTACGACGCCATCATTCGTAACTATTCAACGTGATGCCTGAAAGTGACGAAAACCCCGGAGCGTAACTGTTCAGCAGTGCTCCAGGTTTGTTTATTTAGGACTTCGAAGCATACTTTGGTATTCGAGAAGTCCGAAATGGGCAAGGAAAGCGTAGACTCCGAAATGGGGTGCTGCTGAACAGTTACATCCATTCTTTCATAGCTTTAACAAGGTAAACAAGTGGCACATATCCTCTTAGTAGACGACGACCCGGCAATAAGAAAGGTATTTACCAAAATTCTCAAAAAAGAGGGGCATGAGGTTGCCTGCGCTGAAAACGGCCAGGAAGGCCTGGAGTTATGCCGAAATAATTCCTTTGACCTGATTATCACTGATATGCTTATGCCGGTTAAAGACGGCCTGAAAATGATCATGGAATTAGATAAGGTATTCCCCGAGACGCGGATTATTGCCGTTTCCGGCGGCGGAGTTATCGAGGCTGAACGTTATCTGCGCCTGGCCTGTACCATTGGAGTTAAAAAAAGTCTAACCAAACCAGTATCCAAGGAAACTCTGCTTACCGCCGTAAATGAAATACTATCATAATTTTTTTCCGTAACTGTTCAGCTTTGCCCTCCCCCATAAGCTCTAACCGTCAAGCAATTTTCTTTCACAACCACTACTATTAAATATGTTACAGGTTAACAGTCTCAATCTCCAATACGGTGATAAACACATTTTTAAGGACATCTCCGTCCGTTTAAACGGTCAGGACAGGGTCGGCCTGGTGGGGGTTAACGGCACCGGCAAATCCACCCTGCTGAAAATGATGGCCGGATACCAGGAAACCGATTTCGGAGTCATCAGCAAATCTAAAAAATCCACTCTCGGCTATCTGCCCCAGGAATTTGAAGGATTCGCTCCCGGCCGAAACCTGCGCCAGGAGGCGGAAACAGCCTTTGCCCATCTCCTGAAAATTCAGACTGAGCTTGATGCGGTTAATAATCAATTAAGCGCCACTGACCCCAGCAGCCCGGGTTTTTCTGATCTTCTCCAGCAGCAGGGCGAGTTACAGATGCAGCTTGACAGCTCCGATTTTTTTCATATTGAGGGCAAAATTGAGAAGGTTTTAAGCGGACTTGGTTTTTCCGGCTCAGACATGAGCCGTGATTGTGGTGACTTCAGCGGCGGCTGGCAGATGCGTATTATGCTGGCCAAAATTCTTCTCACCCACCCCTCTTTTGTTTTTTTGGACGAGCCCACTAATCATCTTGATATAGAATCACTTACCTGGCTGGAAGATTTCCTAAAATCATACCAGGGAGCCATGATTATCATCTCCCACGACCGGGCCTTTCTCGACAATTTAACCAATATGACCTGGGAACTCAGCCTGGGACGGCTGACGGTTTACAAGGGGAATTACAGCTATTATATCACCGAGAAGGCCGAAAGAATGGCGGTTCAACGGGCGGCCTATAATAACCAGCAGGCCAAGATTCAACAAACCATGCGTTTTGTAACCAGATTCAGGGCCAAATCCACCAAGGCCAAACAGGTTCAGAGCCGGCTCAAACAAATCTCGCGACTTGACATTCTGGAGCTTGAAGATAGTGAGAGTCGAATATCTTTTCGTTTTCCACCCGCCATCAGCAGCGGCCGAATGTCGGTTACAGTCGAAAATCTGGCCATGAATTATGCCGAAAAGCAGGTCTTTAAGGGGCTTAACCTTGAGGTCAACCGTGGCGACAAGGTGGCGGTGGTTGGGGCTAACGGGGCGGGTAAATCCACCCTGGTCAAGATTATTGCCGGGCATATTACCCCCACCTCGGGAACAATACAGCCGGGCCATAATTGTCGTATTTCATATTTCGGCCAGCACCAGGCCCAGGAACTGGCCCCTGACCTGACCGTAATGCAGACCATGGAACAGGTTGATATTGAGCAGACAGTTACCTCCACCCGCTCATTACTGGGAACCTTCCTCTTCAGAGGGGACGAGGTTGACAAAAAGGTAATGGTGCTTTCAGGCGGTGAAAAGAGCCGTCTGGCGCTGGCCAGAATGATTATGTCGCCTGCTAATCTACTGATTATGGATGAACCTACCAATCATTTAGACATGATGTCGCAGGATATTCTCCAGGAGGCCATGAAGCAGTATGACGGCTCTATTATCGTGGTTTCCCATAATCGTTTTTTCTTAGACGGCTTCGTCAATAAGGTTTTAGAGATCAAAAACGGCCAGGCCACCATATATGAGGGCAACATCAGTTATTATCTCGAGAAGACCCGCTCAAGAACAGACAATAAGGACAAACAGAGGGCCGAACTACAAAAAAAGTCCATCCCCAAGGCGGCGAGAAGCAAGGAGGCTCGTAAGGCAAAGGCCGCTGCCAGGGCGGCGGCAGCTCATCGTCTCAAGCCTCTGAAGAAAAAACTGGCTGACTTTGAACGGGATATCGAAGCCCTGGAAAACGAAAAGGGCAGCCTTGAACAGATTCTGGCCGATCCGGAACTTTATCATAATCAAGAGGCCTTTACCGACAAAAGCAAGGAATATCAGAATATTACCAAACGATTAGAGAAAATATATCCTCAATGGGAAGAGCTGCAGGAGGCTGTTGACCATATAGAGGCGGAATCAGCGGCGGCTCCATAGAACCAGGAGTGGAGAGGTGAAACTGCTTCCCTGGAGCAGTCAACCGTTATTTTCCTGCTCCATCTCGTACTCTTTAAACAGGCGGATGAACTTATCGAGAACCAAACGGCTTTCCTCATCCACCTCCACAAACTCCACCCCGGTCTCAAAATTTTCTTTGCTACCGGGCCGGCAATAAATAATC